>NZ_CAXAON010000012.1:0-133382 GCF_963970495.1 Pseudomonas sp. EA_65y_Pfl2_P78
GCTACACGGAATTCAAGGCCGAAGAACATCACATCGTTTACGAAGACCGAAAAGTTGAAGCTCGGGCCAACGATCACCTGACCGTGGGCGTGAACCAGCACATCAAGATTGGGACTGGGCAGTTCATTGATGCGGGGCAGGAAATCCACCTCAGCAGCGGCATGAAAGTCGTGATGGAGGCCGGCGCCGAACTGACGCTGGTGGGCGGTGGGAGCTTCATCAAGATCGATGGCGGCGGCGTGACCATGAGTGGGCCGGTGATCAATATGAACTCAGGCGGTGGTCCGGGTAGCGGCACGGGCGCTGCGCCGTTGTTGCCGGGGCCGTTGAAGCAGGCGGATGCGGATAAGGCTGGGCAGTTGCTGGTGCCGGCGTAGCGGCAGGCGTTGATGCGTCGTACACCGCGCTGTGAAATTTGCGAGAAAGCTGCCGCGCAAGCCGCGAAGGACGCCGCCAAATGAGCTACCCGTCGAACGCCAACTTTTTGCTGATCGACGGAGTTCTCCGTCCCGATGCGATCCCAAGTCTGTACCAGCTCGGCGAACCGCTGGAGATCGAGCCGTTGTACCTGGGAACGCGGTGGGCGGAATTGAAGGATCTGGGGCCGATACTGGTCAAGCCCTCGGGTTCAACAAGCCTACTGACCCGGACATACCAAAATACTGACCAGCAGATAGACGCCAGTCTGCTCTTCAGCCGCGCGCCCATTAGTATCGTCGCTGATCATTTGAGACAGTTCATCGCTCCATCCGATGTACTGGGGGGCAACGGCATGCTGCGCTTCGCAGACCCGCTGGTCACACGGCATTGGCTCGGCAGTTATCAGGGCGAACACCTTGATGCGATACTCGGCCCGATTGAGTCGTGGTCAATGCCCGAAGAGCTGCATTCCTGGGAGGCAACCACCTCCGCTCAATGGGTAAGCTTTCAGCGTAAATCTCCGACATCGTGGAAGGATAAGTACGCCCTATTGGGTCAGCCACAATTGGACGCCCTCGCTCAGGCCGCACGCTGGCAATTCATCGAGCGACTGCACGATAATTTTGAGCAGTACCATCCTCGACCTCTATCAACTCTGGACAAAAGCATTCGTACCGCGTGGTTTTCTCGACGGTTGGACGAAGCTCAAGCCTGGGGACTATCGAGCGAACGTAGTCTCGCTATCTGGGTCGAATACAGCCTGCGGTGGGGCGCAGGATTCAGCGAAAGCCCTAAAGGGCCTTATCAGGATTGGTTGGCCCGTACCCCCGAGGCCCCCAGACTCGCACCGGAAATACGTATCCAGCAGATGGATAACGATTGCCTGGACATCGAAATAAACAAGGAAGTGTGATGACTCAGCCCGCGACCGAAGCTCAACTGAAACAGGCCAACCGAAACCAGGCATTTACCAATGCACAAATGGGCTCGGGGCAGTGCTCATTGATGGCCGGTGAAGTCGCCATATTTCCTGTGCGTTATGCGGTGGACGAATCACCGAAAAAAGGCACAAATCAGGGTCCTAACCCTCTTCCCAAAGACTGGACAGGCAAGCCGACTGAACTGAAAACCCGCAGTTACACCCTTCGCCAACTGCGCGATGGCTGGCTATATGTGTGGGACAGCGTCGCCAAGACTTTCCATGAATACGAAGTCAAAGGTCACCAGTTCACGCGCCACAAATGGGCTGATGGTCAACTGAATAAGGATGTGCGCAACAACCCCGGTGAAACGCACACATACCTGCTCTATCCCCGTCGCAATCAGTTGCGTATCGCTTACTCGCCCGTCCAGTGGACCTGGCGTATGTGCGAACTCATGCGCAGCAGTGCGACTCAACAGACCCAATGGATGCGTAAAGTCAATCTGGATGGCTTTTGCAGCAGTGGCAAAGCAGGCCATGGCGGCCCGATCACCGAACTGGGTAAAAGTGTCGCGGACATCCTCGCCGCGGGCGAGAGCGCCCCCACTTTCTTAAGCACCCTGCTGCCCACTCAAGCGCCTGAGAAAGGTGGCGAATTCAAGCCCGCATTCGAAGAGGCATTGGTACGCGGCAAGGTGCCTGAACAGGACACTGCCCTGTTTATTGCACTGGATGACCCGCTGGGAATGGTTGATGACTTGACCATGAACCTTGCTGGCAGGCTCATGGAACAGGGGCAGTTTGAGAGTCTGCATCAACAAAAACTGGAAAGTGCGATCGCCCCCCCGGTGCAGCTCACGATCAGCGCTCGGCGCGAATTTCCATGCAAGCTTTTGAAGAAGAACTTAAAAATTTGTTTTTGGCGCGCCCCAATCAACTCGTCGCAAAAGCATCGGGTAGCACTCGCCTGAGCGCAGGCGTGCCGAAAATCAACAATTGGCTAGCCGACCTTGGGCGCTCAGAGTTGGCTTCACAACTCAGAACTGCAGGGACCATGGAATATGTGACAAGTACGAAAAACTGGATGGGCCAGAACTTAGGCAATGCCTTACCGGCCTTGCTCGTCGGATTGAACGTGTGGAACGTCTACACCATCGCCAAACAGGCACAAAACGACGGCGATTTTACGAAAGCTGAATGGCGCAATTTTGGCTCCGCCGCTGCGTACGCGGCCAATGCAATTGCTGCATTGTGGGTTGGTCCGGCTTGGAGCCGGGCCGGTGCGATGTCCCTTGAAGTGGGTGAAAAAACACTAAAATTAGCACAAGCCAGTTACCTTCAATGGATAGATGAAGCCAAAACGGTAATCAAGACAAGCGGTATTGGAAGCGCAGAGGCGACCGCCGCCAACAAGATGGCAACATATTCAAAAGGTCTGATTTTTCGAACAGTGACATGGGCTTTTTTTGGAGCAGTTGCGACTGGAGTTGAGGCATTCCAAATTTCTGAAGATGTCGGCGATGCCAGCAGCCAAGAAGAAAAGTTGCTGTTGTGGTCGAAATTCGGCGTAGTTTTGGGGATGTCTCTCGTCGCATCTGGTCAATTGGTGGGAGCTAGTCTTGGCTATTGGTTTGGATTTGCGTGGGTAATGTCCAATCCGGTTACCATCATTCTGGCCATTCTCGGAATCGCTTATTTGATGATCACAATGGCAGCCAATCGATACAAGCGCGAAGGTTTGCGACTTTGGCTATACCGTTGCAACTGGGGTCGTGGAGCCACTCCTGAGTGGCTCGGCGATGAGGGTCATTCAAAGCAAATGCAAGACCTACTGGAAACGCTACAACGACCAAGCCTAGGAGGAAGGGCTTTGTATTTTGGCGGTGGTAGTACACCTAAGAAATGCTTGGGTTTCTGGGTACAAATCCTGTTTCCTAAAGCACTCGCGGGAAAAGAGGTGATGCTACAACCAGTGATGATCGAAAAAAACTACTTATCGAGCGACGAGATACAAATCACAAGCAAGAATTTCTACGAACAATTCCTCAGTGGAAACTGGATAGATCCAAAATTATTCGGAGAGCTACCAAGCGGAGCTGGGTTAAAAAGCCGCCCGTCAGACTTCATTTATACGGAAGACGAACAGCATTGCCTGTGGCAAGTGTGGATTGATACGCCCAAGGCCAATCCAGTGCTAGAAATGGGAGTCAAGTATCCTCCTGGAACATTCCAGCACAAAAGTGGAAACGCCTATTTATTCAGGATTGCGCTGGAGTGGGCCGCAAGTGAAGCAAATCGAATCAATGAAAAGTTCAGCGGTGAACTAAAGGAAAAGGATGACATGATTCCGAGTTCAAAAAGCGCTGAGCCTTTAAAGCTTTCGATTCCAAACTACACACTTAAAGAGTCGAAGAATGCTTAAGATCAACAAACAGCCCATATTACCACCACAACTTCAGTGGAAGCATGCAGACGAACCAGAACTATTGAGCTGGGCAATTAGAGCTCGAAACTATAACACAGTTATTGCAAACTGCATGTTTCTATTCATGGCCATAATAATACTAGCCGCCACCTTCTTTATGTATTCAGTTTATGAAGACATGGATCAACCTTGGCGCATCGCATCCTGCGTGTTTTTCTTCTCATTTATTCTATTTACAATCTCCTGCATGACTCATCAAAAAATGAACTTCGCCTATCGCTTCACTCAATCCGGATTAGAGTGCTGCGAATGGAAAAACATCCCCGAATGGACGTTAACTTTCTTAAAATGGTTTACTGGGATCACAGCGATCACTTTCATCATTCTCGCCACAATCGACCCCACTTTTTTGATTGGGGCGTTAATTGGACCTGGTGGTATGGGACTAATTTATCTCTCAATGGCTAATTCGAAGAGCTACCGTGAAATGCACACCCAGTACCATCACCTTATATACGAATGGAAAGACTTCACTCAACTAGCCATCGCAACGAATCGAGAGGTAGTGGACTTGAAGTTCACTCACTACAACCAGCGCCTCGGAAAAATCATAAGTTACAGCATCAACATTTTCTGCGAGCCAAAACAGAAGGAGAAAATCGCCAACTTCATAAAGCCCTATTTATCTCCAGATATACCTTTTATCAGGGCCAAGGTAAATGTTCCGATGAGCACAGTCTGATTCATGCGGCGATCATTTGGTGGAAACTAGCTTTGGTTGGCAAATGATTCGAATGTGCGTAGGTAATCTCCACTCCTGATACCATGGCTACGAGCGCTTTTTTTCACCTCGCCCCGACTGCAACTCGGATAGCCAGAATAGTAATATTCTGTGAATGATTGGGTGACCGTGAAAATAATTTATTCAACGAAAAGCTTAAGGACAGATATCATTTCCCATAAATAAAAGCACCCAGTTTTTTAAATTTGCCTTACACAACTTATGAACAAGGGGCCCTCTGATGTTTAATTTCCGAAGCCCGGTTGATCCACCGTCCCGACTCCAGTGGCATTATGCGAATGAGCCCGAACTAATGGCCTGGACGATTCGAGCTCGAAATTATAATACTTTCGCAGCTAACAGCATGTTTGCTTTCATGGCCGCGATTACACTTTTAGCATCAATTATCATGTACTCAGTATACGAGGGCATGAGCCAACCTTGGCGAACTTTATCATGTGTATTTTTCTTCACCTTCATATTATCCATAATTTCATGCATGACTCATCAGAAAATGAGTTTCGCCTTCCGCCTTACAAAATCCGGGATAGAGTACTGCAAATGGAAGGATCTATCTAAATTCGGCTTAACATCTATCAAATGGGTCTCAGTTGTCACCGCTCTTATTTTTCTTTTTTTAGCCACTATATATCCTGCTTTTCTAGTCGGGGCCCTATTAGGACCCGGCAGCATGGCACTGATGTATTTTTTTGTGTTGAATTCAAAAACTATCGGGAGTTGCACACTGAACTCCATCATTACGCGTATAAATGGGAAGAAATTACTCAGTCAGCCATTGCCACAAACAGAGAGGTTGTAGACTTACAATACAGCGTACTCCAAGATGGACACGAACACAGAACAGAATGGAATTTAAATGTATTCTGCAAAAAAAATCAAAAAGAATTAGTCGCAAACTTTATTGCCCCCGCCTATCTTCAGGCGTGCCTTTTAAGAAGACAAAAGTCAATGTACCCATGAGTACAGAATAATATCCTCCCTGCCTAATGCTGGCAATGGAGATCTAAATCGGCAATTTAAAAAGCATGACATAATTTCGATTCAAAAAATCGCTCAACCTTTAGAATCTTCGATTCCAAACTACACCTAAAGAGTCGAACAATGCTAAGTTTTAAGAAACCACCCACTCTTCCACCGCAACTTCAGTGGAAGCATTCAAACGAGCCAGAGCTATTAATCTGGGCAATTAGAGCACGAAACTACAACATAGTTATTGCAAATTGCATGTTCGTATTTATGGCTGCAATGATACTCGCCGCCACCTTCTTTATGTATTCAGTCTATGAAGGAATGGAACAACCTTGGCGCACTTTATCCTGCATGTTTTTTTTCGCATTTATTTTATTCACGATTTCCTGCATGACTCATCAAAAAATGAATTTCGCCTATCGCTTCACAGATTCCGGTGTAGAGTACTGCGAGTGGAAAAACCCTTCGAAATGGCCACTGACAATTTTGAAATGGTTAACCGGAATCACGGCCATCATCGTTATAGCTTTATCAATGACTGACCCTGGATTTTTGATAGGAGCGCTGATTGGACCGGGTGGCATGGCGCTAACATATATCTTACTTGCCAACTCAAAGAAATATCAGGCCATGCATACTCAGCATCACCATTTGGAGTTTGAATGGAAAGACTTTACTCAACTGGCGATTGCAACCAATCGAGAAGTAGTGGATCTAAAATTCATAAAATTTGATGAGCGACTTGGGCGAACTGTAAAATGGAGCCTTAATATTTTCTGCAAAAAACACCAGAAAGAAAACGTAGCTAATTTCATCAAACCACACCTACCCTCTAAAACTCCTTTTATAAAACCCAAGGTCAACGTTCCATTGAGCACTGACTGACAAACCTACCAATTTTTATCAATTTTAACATCAATGTAAATTATCAATGACAGTAAGTTCCAGCAAGTCTCTAAATCTACCATCGCAACTCCGATGGCGCCATATCGACGAACCAGAAATATTAACGCGGACCATTCGTGCAAGAAACTACAATACATTCGTGGCTAATTGCATGTTTGCATTTATGGCTGCGTTCACGCTCGGCGGTTCTTTCATTATGTATTCGCTCTATGAAGGAATGAGCCAGCCATTGCGAACCTTATCCTGTGTATTCTTCTTCTTTTTCATATTATTTACAATTTCGTGCATGACTCACCAACGGGTGAGTTTTGCTTATCGTTTTACCAAGTCCGGAATTGAGTATTGCGAGTGGAAATCCCCCGCCAGATGGACATTGACGTTCGTTAAGTGGTTCGCCGGTGTAACTGCGATTATTTTCATCTTCTTGGCGACGATTGATCCAGTTTTTTTGATCGGAGCGTTGGTGGGCCCTGGAGGCATGGGATTGATGTACCTATCGATGGCAAACTCTAAAAGTTATCAAAATTTGCACACCGAGTATCACCACCATTTTTTACAATGGAAAGAATTAAAAAACTAATAATTTCAACGGACAGAAACATGGTGGAAATTGAGTATGGCGTACCACAAAAAAACTCAAAACACCTAGCATTAGGAAGCCTCTATGTTTTTTTGACTCACAAAGAGAAGAAGCAATTGATATCATTAAATCCAATTTACTAACCGACACCACTTGTACAACAGAGAAAGTCGATATCTTAAATTAGAACATAATGGACTGAATAACCTTCTCTCAGAAAAAATCTACCCGCGTCGCTTTTCATTGTTTACGCCCCCCAGAATAGTTACTAAAGGACACTAAAGGGAACGATACAAAAGGCATCTGATGGTTTGCTGGTTGAACAACCGCTGACGCAACCCCACTCTGCTCTGACGACCGGTGAAAACGCCGGAATCGCGTTGAACAAAAGCACCGACGCGTGGATGCTCTACAGCGAAGTGCCATTGGGCAAAGACGCCTGCGAGCGCCTGAAAAAGAACGGTGAACGACGCAAGCGCATGCGTCAGATCGCCCTTACCGACATAGCCAAACGCCTATCGGCCAAACACTGCCCACCGCTCGAAAAAAACCCGACACTGGTGGCCGAACTCATGCCGAAAGTACGCGAAAAAACCCTTGCGCATGAACATCAGAAGAACGGCGCAACTGACCGCGAAAGCGTGAAAGAACAACGCAAAACGGCGCAAGCCTCGCCTACTCAAGACAATATCAAAGCCTACTCCGCCAGCTCGGAATCTCTGCGCGAACGCGAACAGGCGGCCGGCGCGCAACCACCGGGCGAGCCGGTGGTCGAGCCCGGGACTTGGAGCGCTAGCCCTTGGGAACTGGCACCTACGCAAGCCTGGCTGGACAAAGCCAAGAGCGAGTCGGCTCCGCTATATGCGGTGTTTGCTGCGCTGGATGATGATCTGGGAGTGTTGCGGGATATCGACCACGAACAGAACAAGGTCGAGGCAGAACACGAAGAGTGGGTAGCCGACAATAGCTTGCGCCAGACCATCGGCAGCTTTATCCGCAGCATGGTCACCGAAGACGGTGGCGAAGTTGCCAACCTGCTCAACTACCGGTATCGCGAACATAACCTGCAACTGACACCGGAACAGGGCGACACCCTGATCGACAGTCAGAAGCAGCTGAACACCTTGATGCTGGAAGAAACACGCATCAACCAACAACGCGGCCGACAGTATGGGCATGCCCAAGCAGATGGCCTGTTGGCTCAGGTTCGATCCCGTGAAGAAGCCGTACTGAACAAGGTGCGCAGCTTCATCCCAAGCGAATTGCATCAGGAAGCGCAACAGGTCGTGCGGGATTATCGCCAGGAAAAAGTCAGCAATCTGGAAGGTGGCGGCGGAACCAAGGTTGGTGAATACATCGACTTGGCGAGCATGGACCATTGGCTGGATCAGGAAGCGCCGCAGCACTTCAAACAGGTCGAAAAACGCCATCAGTTGCTGTACGCCGATCGCAAAACCTACCTGCCACGCAACGACAGTGGTACTTGGTTTGTCGACCAGAGCAGCGAAGAACACCTCACCTGGCTTGAAAGTTTGACGGTTGCCTGCCTCAGCGCTCAGTGCAGCCGTAGTGAAGGCGCCAAACAGTTTGCCGATTACGTGAGCAGCGATGACCCCGGCTTGCTGCGTCTGGTGTTCCAGGCGTGGAGTCCGAGCCTGGAAGCGGCGGTGAACAACACTTCACGCCTCAACGAACTGGTCACGGCGCTCAGTCTGGAAAACCTTGCCGACTCCCGCGCAGCCGCACTCAAGATTCTGGACGCGGACACCCTGCGCAATATCGAGCGGTTAGCGAGCAATCTGGAAGGTGCCTGGACGGCGACCATGACCCGCCTCGGCGCCTCTTTGATTCATGCAAGCAAAGGCACGGCGATGGCAATGGGATTATTCCTGGTCATCCGCCTCGGCGATAACACCCGTCTTGTGCAGGGCGTAGAGAACGGTATCAGGGTCTGGCGCTTGGTCGGCCAGAACGCTGAAGCCCTCAGCCAATGGACCCGAAGCACCGCCCAGGCCATCAGCCTCGGTCGCGTCAACGGCATCGTCAACGCACCCTCGATCAAAGCCTCGGGTGGCCTACTGCCGCTGGCGGCGCTGGTGGTCAACATTCTCAACGCCGGCACCTATGCCGGACAGGCAGCGGCGCTGGAAGGCAGCGATGCGCAACGGCAGGCGGATAGCATGTCAGCGTATTTGTACGCAGGGGCTGCGTTGGGGGCGGTGATTCAGAATTGGGTGATTTTGGGGAAGGGGATGAACGAGGTTAGCTTAGCTAAAGGCCAGCTCTCCTTTACTGCACCGACGCTAACTCTATTCGGGGCGATTGTGGGAGGCTTGTCAGGATTTGCCGCGTACAACGAATGGAGCTCATTGAACAGTCAGATCGAAAGTGCTCAAGAAAATGTCGACCCTTGGCTCAGACTCAAGCAAGTGGCTGTGACCGGCCAAGTTGCAGTGTACTTCGCGCAGGGACTACTAGGCCTTAGCCATACCAGCCTGCGCCTAGCCAATACAATCAGCACTCCAGTAGCGATACGCCGCTTCCGCTTGGGCATGGGCCCCTTAAATCTTTTGCTATTGGCGCTCGGGGGGCTTTACCTGTTCGCTTGGTTCCGCCAAGCCAGCCCATTGCAAAACTACCTCACCAACTGCTGCTGGTCACATCGCCGGGCCAAAACTAACAAGGGGATCGCACCTCAGGCCCAACAAGACGAAATCAACGAGTTGATGATTCTGCTCTACCAGCCCCGTCTAGCTATGGAGACGCGCGAAGTGCGTATCGGTGGTTCACTGGGAGACACGATTACACAAGATGGAATCTACCAACTGACAATTGATCTACCCGGTGCAGCCCCCGGCGCAGCACAAATCGACTTGGCCATGAATGGCAACATAACCCCTGTTTCCGCCGGTTTTGGCGCTGGCACCCGGGGAACCCCGACAGACCTCGGAGCCACTTGGCTGAATGCCACTCAATGCAGCTGGATTCCGGTAGAAGCGGGTCAAGGTCTGCGCCTGAGCGGAAGCTTCCCACAACCTCTCACACGACTATCGTTACGCCTGTGTTACCTCAGTCCTGTGGCGCTGCTCGCGGGTGTTGGTGCTACCATCGGCGGCGCCAAAGGCCTAGCCTATACACTATCGCCAAATGGCGGTCTGCTGAGTCCTGACGGCGAAATCATCACTTTACATTCCGGCGAGCCGACTCCTGAATTGGATCGGGCCATCGTTCATCGATTAGGCCCTCAGCAGAACTCAAGCTATTTGACACCCAAGGAAAAGGTATGAATTCACCTTCGCCCAACAGCCGCAGGGGAGGGCTCTCGCGGGAGGACTACCTAGCACCACTTGCCGTCCCAACTGGACAAACACCCAAGGATGTACTCAATACTATCTGGCGCAAGAACGAGGTATGTCTTGATATTGGCTCCTACAGCATAGGCTCTGCTGTAATGGTGCTGTGGCCGGTGGTAATGCTCTGTTTACTCATGATCTACATAGAGCGAAATGGCGAGAGGCTGGTGGGAACAGCCCTCTTGTCGTTGGTGCTAGTTGGTATTCCGATATTGATCCTTTTACATGGGCTGACTAAGCCCGTGCCGCTACCTGTACGCTTCAACCGCCAGCGCCGAGAGGTCTGCGTGCCATTCGATGACGGCCGTTACTGGATCGTCCCCTGGGAACAGGTCACCGCCCAAGCAATAGCAATGGACTCTGTCGGCCAACACGGCAAAACAACTCAAGGTCTATTGGTGGTGGGCTTTCGCAATCCCGATCCCGATGCACCCGAAAAAGAACGAGACTTCAGCTTGGGATTCAGTTGCGGTGGCGGCGAAACGGCCATGTGTCTGTGGGAGTGCATGCGCAGCTACATGGAGGTTGGGCCGGAAGCCGTTCCGAAGTGCAATTTTGAGGGTGAGAACAGCCAAAAAGGCTTGATCGGCTGGACCATTAGTATTTTGTTCGACGCATTGAAATCCGCAGCCAAGGGAGACTTTAAATCTGCAATTAAAGATGTTTTCTTCACTGTCTTTTTAGGTGCTCCTTTGGGGTTTTATTTGCAAGAACGCAAGCTGGTTCCGCCACCTGACTTGAACGCCCCGGCTATAAAAGAATGGTCGAAACCACTGCCGGCTGAGCAGTGGGCCAAACGCTCTCCTGAGTTGGCAGCAGCTATCGCCAAGCGTGAGGAGGAACTGGAGAACAAACCACAATCCGCATGACCCGAAAGCAAGAAATCCAGCTATTTGAAAGCCAAGGATAAGGCATGACATCAGCCATACCCCGCAGCCGCAAGGGACCACTCTCCCCCGGTGTCAGGATAGTTTTCGCCTCTCCGGTTTCTCCAAAAAAAGCATATCGGGGGCGGAAAGAGACTGGTCGTGCCGTACTATTCACCTGAACGCAGAGCCGCATTACTTAAGATGCTGCTTCCCCCGCTGAACCTGTCGATGGCCGAGGTTTCCCGGCGCGAAGGGGTCAGCGAAATGTCTTTGTCCAACTGGCGCAAGCAGCTCAGTTCTAAAGGAAATGCAGTGTCTGAAAACAAGCCGTTGACCGAGAGCGGTATACAATCGCGGAAGGCCAAATTTGTATCGTCATGTGCAGATATCACTACTAAGAATCAAGCCCCACCGCCTGCCCCACACCTCTGACAATCATATCCACCTCCCGCTCATCAATCGTTAGCGGCGGCAGCAGCCGTATGGTCTTGCCGCGCGTGACGTTGATCAGCAGCCCGTGATCGCGCGCAGCGATCAATGTCAGATCGCGAATCGGCTGTTTCAGTTCGATACCGATCATCAAGCCCTGCCCTCGAATGGCCAGCACATTGGGGTTGTCCGCCAGCTCTGCGCGTAACCGAGTCAGCAGCCGCTCGCCCTGAATACGGGCGTTCTCCAGTAACCCCTGTTCTTCGATGATATCCAGCACTGTGCAAGCAACACGGCAAGCCAACGGATTACCGCCAAACGTGCTGCCATGGCTGCCCGGGGTGAACAGATCTGCCGCCCGGCCCCGGGCCAGGCAAGCGCCAATCGGCACGCCATTGCCCAAGCCTTTTGCCAGCGTCATGACGTCCGGAACGATGCCCTCATGCTGAAAAGCAAACCACTGGCCAGTGCGGCCGATGCCTGTCTGAATCTCATCGAGCATCAGCAGCCAGGCGTGGTTATTACAGATTTCGCGCAGGGCCTTGAGGTAACCGGGTGGCGCGAGTTGTACGCCGCTTTCGCCTTGAATCGGCTCGACCAGAATCGCCACGATCCGCTCGCCGTGCTTGCGCTGAATGTGCTCCAGTGCCGCCAGATCACCGAACGGCACTTTGACGAAGTCCCCCGGCAATTCATTGAAGCCCAGGCGCACTGCCGGGCCATCGCTGGCGGACAACGTGCCGAGAGTGCGGCCATGGAAAGCGTTGGCCATCACCACCACCAGCGGCTGCTCGATACCTTTGCGCCAGCCATACAACCGCGCGAGTTTCAACGCCGTCTCGTTGGCCTCGGCGCCAGAGTTATTGAAGAACGCCCGCTCCATTCCCGACAGCTCCGTCAGCCGTTTTGCAAGCTGTTGCTGCCAGTCGATGCTGTACAGGTTGGAGGTGTGCAGCAGCAGACCGGCCTGCTCGCTGATCGCCGAAACGATCCGTGGATGCGAGTGGCCGACATTGGTCACCGCCACACCAGCGACCGCATCCAGATACTCGCGGCCGGCCTGATCCCACAGTCGGGTGCCCAGTCCTTTAGTGAAACTCAGGGCCAGTGGTTGGTAGGTGTTCATCAGGGCGGCGGTCATGACTTCAAACTCCAGTGAAGGTCGGTGTGTTTGCAGTATGGTTAGCCACCAGAACTGGATAAACTCGGTAAAACTTAAATCATTTAAAAGCAGAGCTTGATAATGGATCTGTTCCAGTCGATGAGCGTCTACGTCAAAGTCGTCGAAGCGGGGAGCATGACGGCAGCCGCGTTGCAGTGCGACATGTCGACGACGATGGTCGGCAATCATCTGCGAGCACTGGAGCAACGGCTCGGCGTACAACTGCTGCAACGCACCACCCGGCGCCAGCGACTGACCGAGTTCGGCAGCGTTTACTACCAGCGTTGCCTGGATGTGTTGGGGCTGGTGGCGGACTCTGAGCGTCTCGCCGAACAAGCCCTTGATGAACCCCGAGGCTTGCTGCGCATCACTGCACCCTTGACGTTCGGCGTCGAACGACTGGCGCCTGCGCTCAGCGAGTTTTCCCTGCAATACCCGCAGGTCAAAATGGACGTGGTGCTGACCAACAGCCGTCCGGATCTACTGGAGAGTGGCCTCGATGTGGCCTTTCGTCTGGGCCATTTCGAGCAATCGAACCTGATCGCCCGCCCCTTGATCGATTACACCCTGACCGTGTGCGCTTCAGCGGACTATGTTGCCCGACGCGGCATGCCGAAAACCCCTGAAGATTTGCAGCAACACGACTGCCTGTCGTTCGCCTACCCCGCCGGCGATGACTGGCAATCGGTGGAAAAACGTTGGCGCCTCAGCGGCCCGGACGGCGAAATCATGGTCGACGTCAGCGGGCCGATGCTGATCAACAGCTCCGCCGGCCTGCATCAGGCGGCGCGCAACGGCATGGGCATCGTGATGCTGCCCGATGCGTTGGTGGAGCAGGATCTGCGCGATGGCAGACTGATCACGGTAATCCCCGACTACCAACCGCCCAGCCGCCCGTTACATCTGCTGTATGCCCCGGATCGCTATCGCCTGCCCAAGCTGCGGCGCTTCGTCGAATTCGCGATGCGGGCATGGGGCAGACCCTGACTCCCGGCACCATCAAACAGGTTCCCGCGGGTCCTTTGCGCAGCTGATCGAAAACTCTCAATGCACCGCTGTCGCGCTGTACTACGGGCAGATCATCGGCTTCGCGCGAGGCATTACCGACAGTTTGGGGTTTGAAACGTCGCTGATTGTCATGGAGCGCCCGCGATTGAAATAACCGTCAAGCACGATGACAACGGCTATGATCCTCCTTTTTCCTGCACGGACGCTGCGCGATGCTCGCCATTTTGCAAAACACCCCGCTGTGGGTTTACGTGGTTTTTGTGATCCTGATGTATTACGGCCTGAAGGCTCGCAAGCCTCAGCACGAGAGCCGGTTATCTCTACTGTCGACTCCATTGGCGCTGCTGGTCTGGTCGCTGTTTTCGCTGAACCTGTCAGTTGATCCCGGTTTTACGCTGGGCGGCTGGTTTATCGCTTTGACCCTCGGCGCCCTGTCGGCATGGCTGATTTTTTCCCGCGAGGGCGTGAAGCTCGACGACCCGGAAACCGGATTGGTTGTGCCGGGCACCTGGAAAGCGTTGATATTGCTGCTGCTGTTTTTTGCGGTGAACTACTACTTCGGCTATCAGGATGACGTGCACCCGGAACACAGCACGGCTGCGGACATGTTGTTGCTCAAGGCCGCAGCGTCCGGTTTTGTCTGCGGACTGATCAGCACCCGCTCGCTGAAGTTCTATTGGCTGCTGCGAACGCTTCAGGCACAACGCCCGTCTTTGGGCGCTCAATGATTCAGGAACCGCTCTTTACCAACACCGGTTTCTCCTGATAACGCTCCCCGAACAACTGCTTCAACTGCGCCACTTTCGGCATGTCGTTGATCACGATGTACGGGTAGCTCGGGTGCTCGGTCAGGAAGTCCTGGTGATAGTCCTCCGCCGGGTAGAAGCCGTTGTAGCTTTCCAGCCTGGTGACGATGGGTTTGCTGAAGACATGGGCCGCGTCGAGTTGAGTGATGTAGGCCTGCGCGACCTTTTGCTGATCAGCGTTGACCGGGAACAGTGCCGAACGGTATTGAGTGCCGCTGTCCGGGCCTTGGCGATTGAGTTCGGTCGGGTTGTGCGCCACCGAGAAGTAGATCTGCAACAGATTGCCATAGCTGACCTGCGTCGGGTCGAAGGTGACTTGCACCGATTCTGCGTGGCCGGTATCGCCGCCGCTGACTCGCTCGTATTCAGCGGTATTGGCCGCGCCACCGGCGTATCCCGAAACCGCTTTCTGCACGCCTTTTACATGCTGAAAAACACCCTGAACGCCCCAGAAACAACCGCCCGCGAATACAGCGGTTTCACTGTGAGCCTGTGTGACTTCGTCGAGGGTGGGCGGTGGAATGACCACCGCGTCTTCGCCGCCAAAGGAGAAGGCTGAACATTGGCCGATCACCCCGGCCACCGCGACACCCAACAACACTCGACGCCAGCTCATTTGATTTTTCATGTCCGTGACTCCTGATCAACCGAAGGTAAAGGCGTAGGCCGACACGCCGGGGTCGAGAAATTCGATGCTGAAAGTTCGATCCTTCACGCCGCCGGACTGGCGCACCAACTGATACAAGCGCTGTTCAGTGACCTGGCCAGAGCCATCCGGGGAGACATCGACGCCGTGCGCTTGACCCGGTGCCTGACCATCAATCGACACTTTGAAACGCACCGGTTTGCCATCCGCACCCGGCCCGAGCACCAGATGCAGGTCGCGGGCATGGAAGCGGTAAACGATGCGGCTGGCCGTTGCACCGGCAGTGGCGCGTTCGGCACCGACGTTCCATTGGCCGCCGAGACTCCAGTCATTCAGGGCCAGATGGGGCGGTGGGGTGTAGGCCGAAACTTTGTCTGGAACAACGCTGAGTTGCGGCACGAAATGTTCTGCACGCTGGTAGCCGATATACGTTTCCGGCGATTGCACTTCGTTCATGTCCGGCGCCTGTTGCACGCCTTTGGCGTCGGCATTGATCAAACCATCGGCGACGGTTTTCGAACCGGCTTCACGCAACAGTTGCTGAATGACGCGTTCCGACTCGGCGTAAGCCCCTTCGCCAAAGTGGTGGTAACGAATCCGTCCCTGAGCGTCAGCAAAGTAATGTGCGGGCCAGTATTCGTTATTGAAGGCGCGCCAGATCTTGTAGTCGTTATCGATGGCCACCGGGTAGTTGATGCCCAGTTCCTTCATGGCTTTGGTGACATTGCCGACATCGCGCTCGAAGGCGAATTCCGGCGCGTGTACGCCGATGACCACCAAGCCTTGATCGCGATACTTTTCAGCCCAGGCTTTGACGTAGGGCAGCGTGCGCAGGCAGTTGATGCAGGAGTAGGTCCAGAAATCCACCAGCACCACTTTGCCCTTCAATGCCTGAGCGTCCAAGGGCGGCGAGTTGAGCCATTGCACTGCGCCATCGAGCGGCGGCAACCGGCCTTCGACCGGCAAGGTTGCCGGGGCCTTTGCGGCCATTTTCATCGCGCCACCGGTGGCCATCATGCTGCCGTTGGCCGCGTCATCTTGCGCCGGAATCTGCGCCATCATCGTGCCGTTCGGGCTTGCAGGTTTGCCCGACAGTTTGCCGACCAAAGCCTGTTCCAATCCGCCAGTGGATGCCGTTGAAAGCCGCGCGAGAATTCCGGTATCCAGCCCCAGCGCAATCGCCGCCACGCCGGCCAGCATCAGCGCGCCCAGGCCTCGACGGATCCACTCACCGGTGCCGATCGAGCGCTTCATCAGCGCAAACACCTTAGCGCCCAGCAGGAGAGCGGCCGCCAGCGAGGTGGCGGCCCCCGCCGCGTAGGCGAGCAACAACAGCGTGGTGGCGATGCTTGCCCCTTGCAGCGCGGCGCCGGTCAGAATCAGCCCCAGAATGGGGCCTGCGCAGGGTGCCCAGAGCAGCCCCGTGGCAACGCCGATCAGAAACGAAGCGCCGGGACGCGGGCGATTGTCCTGGCCGGCAGCCTCTGACAGACGACTGCCGGCCGAAACCAGCGGACGGGTCAGACGTTCGGCCACTCGCGGCAGCAGCAACGTCAGCCCGAACAGTGCAACGAACAGCAACGCGAGCCAGCGACCGTACTGATTGACTTGCACCACCCAACCGCCGCCCACCGCCGCCAACGAGGCGACGAGCGCAAAGGTGACCGCCATCCCCGCCAGCAGCGGCAAGCCACTCTTGATAAACGGCTGCCCGGTGCGAGCGAAGACAAAAGGCAGAACCGGCAGGATGCAAGGGCTGACGATCGTCAGCACACCACCGAGATAAGCGAGAACCAAGAGCCACATAGTGTCGTCCTGTTTGAAGTGAAGAGCGCAAACGTGCCATGGCTCAGGCCGCCACAGCGTTGAAGGTCATCGCCAGGCCATTCATGCAGTAACGCAGCCCGGTGGGTTGCGGCCCGTCATCGAAAACATGTCCCAAATGACCGCCACAGCGTCGACAGTGAACCTCTTCGCGAGCCATCCCGAAGGAGCGGTCCTGGCGCGTGGCCACGGCCTGTTCAAGCGGTGCCCAGAAACTGGGCCAACCGGTGTGGCTGTCGAACTTGGTCGCGGATGAAAACAGCGCCAGATCGCACCCGGCACAGGCAAAGGTGCCCGCGCGATGTTCATTGTTCAGAGGGCTGGAGTAGGCGCGTTCGGTACCTTCTTCACGCAGGATCCGGTACTGCTCGTCAGTCAGGATCGAGTGCCATTCGCTGTCGCTGTGAGTCACTTCAAAGGCTTCATCAGCCTGTGCCTCGCTGATCAGCGGTACGTCAGTCGACAATTTTGGCAATACACCGATTACCAGGGCTGCAAGCCCCAGCCCGCCGCCCGCTACGAGAATCTGCCGCCGTGAAAACATGGCCGTCTCCAAAATTTCAGGTACCTGTCTTGGAACACAGCCTAGGCTTGGGTTGATCGCCAAATCCTCACGGGAAGTTAACGAATTCGTGATAACTCGCCTTGAGGAAAACCCGCACAATGCGCTCATTGCGCCGAAGGATTGAGCTCCATGGAACAAACCAAACGCATCCTGGTGGTCGAGGATGACCAACACATCGCCGACCTGATCTGCCTGCATCTGCGCGATGAGCAATACGACGTTGTACACAGCGCCGACGGCGATGAGGGCATGCGCCTGCTGGAGCGAGGGCACTGGGATGCGCTGGTCCTCGACCTGATGCTGCCGGGCGTCGACGGTCTGGAAATCTGCCGCCGCGCCCGTGCCATGGCGCGCTACACACCGATCATCATCACCAGCGCCCGCTCCAGCGAATTGCACCGCATTCTTGGCCTGGAACTGGGCGCCGACGACTACCTCGCCAAACCGTTCTCGATGCTGGAGCTGGTCGCGCGGGTCAAAGCCCTGCTGCGCCGGGTCGATGCCATGGCGCGCAACCTGAAAATGGATGCCGGTCGCCTGAGCCTCGACGGCCTGAGCATCGACCCGATCACCCGCGAAGTCACCCTCGATGCTCAGCGACTGGACCTCACGCCACGGGAGTTCGATTTGCTGTATTTCTTCGCCCGGCAACCGGGCAAAGTGTTTTCGCGCATGGACCTGCTCAACGCCGTGTGGGGTTACAGCCACGAAGGTTACGAACACACCGTCAACACCCACATCAATCGCCTGCGGGCGAAGATCGAAAAAGACCCGGCGCAACCCTCGCGCATCCTCACCGTGTGGGGCCGCGGCTATAAATTCGGTATCGAGCAGCCATGAAACTGACCCTGACGCAGCGCCTCTCGCTGGTATTCGCCGTGTTGTTGCTGGTGTGCGGTGGTACATCGGCATGGCTGCAAGTGCGTTCCAGCCAGATGCATGAGCTGGAGGTGGTGCAAGGGCTGTCGCGGGATCTGGCGCGACACATCGCCCATGACACGGTACTGATGGACAGCAACGGTTTGATGCCTGGCGCCGTGCGGGAACTGTTCAGCCAACTGATGCTGGTCAACCCGAGTGTCGAGGTGTATCTGCTCGATACCCAGGGACGCATTGTCGGTAACGCGGCGCCCGAGGGCCGGATGCGGCGAGACAACGTCGACCTCGCGCCGATCCGCCAACTGCTCAACGGCCAGCCACTGCCAATCCTCGGCGATGACCCGCGCAGCGTCGATGGGCGCAAGGTCTTCAGCGCCGCGCCATTGCAGGTCAATGGTAAAGCCGCCGGCTATCTGTACGTGGTGTTGCTCAGCGAAGAACACGACCGTTACGCCGAACGCGGCGCCACCAGCGCCGCGCTGAACACGGCGTTGCTGTCCATCGCCGTGGTCGCGTTGCTGTGCCTGATTGCCGGTCTCACCGCGTTCAACCTGATCACCCGGCCACTGCGACGGTTGACCGATACCGTCAGCCGCTTCGACATCGACGGTGCGCCGCCCCCCTTGCCCGCCACGTCGACACCGGTGGACAAAAGCACTGATGCGGATGAGATCGCCATACTCGATGCCACCTTCCGGCACATGCAAAACCGTCTCGGTGAGCAGTGGCGTTCATTGACTCGTCAGGATCAGGAGCGCCGCGAACTGGTGGCCAATATTTCCCACGACCTGCGCACGCCATTGGCCTCGCTGCATGGCTATCTGGAAACCCTGTCGCTCAAGGACACCACGCTGTCCCCCGAAGATCGGCGGCGTTACCTGGGCATCGCCCTCGATCAAAGCCGCAAGGTCGGCGGGCTGGCGCAATCGCTGCTGGAACTGGTGCGCCTGGAACACGGTTTTGTGCAGCCGGTGCTGGAGCGCTTTTCCCTGATCGATCTGGTGCAGGACATCTTCCAGAAATTCGAACTCAGCGCCGAAGCGCGGCAGGTCGAACTCAAGGCCGGTTTCGTACCGAACCTGCCCACCGTCTGGGCTGACCTGGGACTGATCGAACGGGTGCTGACCAATCTGGTGGACAACGCTTTGCGCCATACCCCTCAGGGTGGCGAGATCGAACTCGACCTGAAGTTCCAGGGCTCAGGCGTCGACGTGACCGTGAGCGACACCGGCCCCGGCATCGCGCCCGAACTGCGCGAAGGTTTGTTCCTGCGCCCGTTCAATATCGGCGGCTCACGACGCGACGGTGGCTTGGGACTGCGCATCGTGCACCGCATCCTGCAACTGCATGGCCGCCAGATTCAGTTGGTGGATGTCACCGGACGCGGTGCGACGTTCCACTTTTCCTTGCCGGTCGATCAGCAAACCGCCGAGCAATGGCTGGCGCAGTCGATGAATCGTAACCACGCGGACAAATAGTTGAGACCATCGGCCCGTTGCTCCGTGACAACGCCGCCCTGCTCCCCTAAATTAGGCGGCCTGAAAAAGACCTCGCGCTTTCTCATCTCAACTCAAGTTAAAAAGTAGTGAAATTTCAATGTCCGATTTCAACACCGCTGAATCCGTAGTCACCGAATCGTCCAAAGCGGAATACGAAAACTCCATCAATCTTTCACAACACCTTCCACAAGCCAAAATCATCAGCGAGATGGTGCTGGACGCGTTTCAGTCGAGCCGCGAGAGCGACCAGATCCGCGAGCTGCGCACCGCGATCCGTCAGGCTCACGACAGCTTCGATGACGACAAGGCCTACGAGCTGATGGGCGAACTCAAGCGTCTGAAGGACGCCGAGGCCGCCGACATCGCCGCCCTCGAAGACCTGAGCAGCCAGTTTTCGATCAGCCGCATCCTGTCCAGCTTCAAGGACGATCCGGCGTTTCAGGAAATCGTCTACGGCCTCGCCCTCAAAGTGCTGAACCAGACGCATCAGGCCATCAGCAACCCGAGTGGCGGCAAGAGCAAAGCCGCGCGCGCCAGGAAAGAAGTCGAAATCTTCACCATCAGCAAGGACGGCATCAGTGTGACCCTGCCGCTGCGCACACCGCGCTCGCGCCTGAACGTTGACCGTGAAGCGCTGGAGTTCCTGGGTTTCACCTTCGTCGGTGAAGGTGAAGAAGCCGAACTCGATGGCGAAACCTTCGTCGACAACGCCGGCACCGAACACGCCGTCAACCGCAAGAACATCATCACCGCTCTGCAACAGCAGACCGCGTTCGATGGCTACAGCATCGCCGCGCAGTAATACGGCAACGCTTGCGAAAAAGCCCCGCACTGAGATTCAGGCGGGGCTTTTTGTTGTCCGCCGCGCAGGTTATGCGTCCGAGTGCAGCGCGGCAATCATGTCGACCTCAATCGCCGCGTTCTTGGGCAACTGATAGACACCGACCGTGGTGCGTGTATGCCGGCCGGCATCACCGAGCACGTGACTGAACACATCGGATGCACCGTTGGCCACTTCGCTCAGGTCAACAAAGTCCGCCGTGGACTTCACGTACACCGTGACCCGCAACAACGCCTTGATCTTGTCCAGCGACCCAACCGCATCGACGATCAGTGCCAGGCAACGCATCGCACTGATGCTCGCGGCGGCCTGCGCATCCTCGAGCGTCAACTCCAGGCCAACCCGACCGGGGTACTGAATCTTGCCGTTAGTGCGCGGCACCATGCCGCTGATGTACAGCTCATCATGATGACGGATCAGCGGCGCGTAATTGCCGCCGGCAGTGTTCTCGCCGTAGATGTCGTAGTTGAGCGCTTGTGCCAGGCCAATGAAGCGTTCGTCGCAGGTCATCCTCTCGGTCATTTCGCCCAGCCTTTTGATTGATGCGTGAATAACAGTCGAAGACCTGCGCAATGGCCTGGCGCTATCACTGTCATGGTTGGATCCAAATCTAGGGGTTTTGGACTCCAGTCGCAACCCTCACTCTCTCCCGGAAGTAATGGGTTGGGTGAGGGGACCTTACGACGAGCAACAAAAAACCCCGCACATCTCTCGATGGCGGGGTTTCTTGTACAACCTGTAAACCTTACGGCGCGTACGTCAGCAACAGCTCGCTCGGCACCTTGAAGTCCAGGGACATCATGACGCTCAACGCGGTGATGGTGAAGATCGAGAACACAAACAGCTTGCGTGCCCAGACCGTGTCATCCACCGCTTTGTAGCCGGTCCAGGCCATGTACAACCAGTACATGCCCATGGCCGCGGCAACGGCGAGGTAGCTCATGCCGGCATAGCCGCTGAAGGTCAGCATCAAGGTCGCCACGAGGAACGCCAGGATGTAGAGCAGGATGTGCTTCTTGGCCACTTGAATCCCGCGTTTGACCGGCAACACCGGAATCGATGCGGCCAGGTAATCGTTGAAGCGGAAGATCGCGATGGCGTAGGAATGCGGCATCTGCCACAGGCTGAACATCACCAGCAGCGTCAGTGCGGCCATGTCGAAGCTGTTGGTCACAGCAACATAGCCAATCACCGGCGGCATCGCGCCCGACAGACTGCCCACCAGCGTGCCGTGAACCGACTTGCGCTTGAGGTACAGGCTGTAGAAGCCGACGTAGATCACGAAGCCGATGACCGCGAACAAAGCGGCCAACGGGTTGGCCACCTTGTACAACAATGCAACGCCGAGAACACCCAGGATGGTCGCGTAGACAAGGGCCAGTTTCAGGGAGATCAAGCCCTGGACCAGCACCCGGTTCTTGGTGCGTTCCATCTTCAGGTCGATGTCGCGGTCGATGCAGTTGTTGAACACGCAACCGGAGGCGACAACCAGGGAAGTGCCGATCATGGCGGCCAGAAACACCGCCAGATCTACATGCCCTTTCGAGGCCAGGAAGAACCCGCCTGCCACAGAAAGCACGTTACCGAAAATGATCCCCGGTTTGGTGATTTGGATAAAGTGCTTGAGCGACATCGGGTCTTACCTCACTTCGCCATCATGTAGGTGTGGATGCTGAACATGATCCACAGCGACAGGCCAACCAGCAGCACGATCACGATCGCGGCGAACACGAAGGCAATCACGTTGTTACGTTGCGCAGCCGAACGATCCAGGTGCAGGAAGTACACGAGGTGGACAACCACTTGAATCACGGC
Source organism: Pseudomonas sp. EA_65y_Pfl2_P78 (assembly GCF_963970495.1). NCBI lineage: Bacteria > Pseudomonadati > Pseudomonadota > Gammaproteobacteria > Pseudomonadales > Pseudomonadaceae > Pseudomonas > Pseudomonas sp. EA_65y_Pfl2_P78. The sequence continues at coordinate 22,721 of NZ_CAXAON010000012.1, forward strand.
GAAAGCCAGAACGATCATCAGCGTGATCGACTTCGGCAGCGACGGGTACATCACCAGCGCAAACGGAATCGCCGTCAGGATCACCGACAGGATAAAGCCGATTGCGTAGGACTTGACGCTGCCGTGGCTGTCGTCGTGGCTGTCATGGGAGTGTGCGTTAGCCATTACAGGGTCCCCATCAGGTAAACAACGGTGAATACGCAGATCCACACCACGTCCAGGAAGTGCCAGAACAGGCTCAGGCAGCTCAGACGGGTCTTGTTGGTCGCCGTCAGGCCGTGCTTGTTGACCTGGTACATCATGATGCCCATCCAGATCAGACCCGCGGAAACGTGCAGACCGTGAGTACCGACCAGGGTGAAGAACGCGGACAGGAAGCCCGAACGGCTAGGACCGAAGCCCTCGGAGATCAGCAGGTGGAACTCGTTGATCTCCATGGCGATAAAGCCAGCGCCGAGCAGGAAGGTCATGAACAGCCAACCCAGAACCTGCTGCTTTTTACCTTTGTACAACGCCAGCATGGCGAAGCCGTAGGTGATCGAACTGAACAACAGCAGAGCGGTTTCGCCCAGCACGTAGGGCAGCTCGAAGATGTCGTGGCCGGCTGGGCCACCTGCAACGTTGTTTACCAGTACCGCGTACACCGCGAAGATCGACGCAAACAGAATGCAGTCGGTCATCAGGTAGAGCCAGAAACCGTATACGGTCATCTCGCCCGAATCGTGGTGATGGTCATCGTGCCCATGGTCACCATGGGCGTGTCCAGCATTGGTCACTAAATTCGACATGGTTTAAGCCTGTTCCAACGAGGTTTCAACACGGGTGGCGGAAGCCGGGATTTTCCCTGCCGCAACCAGACGCTTGTGCTGCTCGGCTTCGATGCGCTCGATCGTTGCAACCGGAACCATATAGCCCTGGTCGTCACGCGCAGCGTGGATCACGAAGTACACGACAGTGCCGACCAGACTTGCGATCGCCAGCCACCAGATGTGCCAGATCATCGCGAAACCGAACACGGTCAGCAGTGCGCCCATCACCACGCCAGTGGCGGTGTTGTTCGGCATGTGGATCGGCTCGTACTTGGCCGGAGCCTGGTACGCGGTACCGTTTTCCTTGGCTTCGGTGAACGGGTCGATGCAGTCAGCCTTAGGCAGCACAGCGAAGTTGTAGAACGGCGGTGGCGACGAGGTCGACCATTCCAGCGTGTGGCCATTCCACGGGTCACCGTGATCGCACACGTTCTCTGGCTTGTTACGGTCACGCACACTGACGTACAGCTGGATCAGTTGACAGGCGATACCGACAGCGATCATCACCGCGCCGAACATGGCAACGTACAGGTACGGCACCCACTCAGGGTTGGTGGTGGCGTTCAGACGACGGGTCATGCCCATGAAGCCCAGTGCATAGAGCGGCATGAACGCGACGAAGAAGCCCGAGATCCAGAACCAGAACGCTGCTTTACCCCAGCCTTCGTGCAGCTTGAAGCCGAACGCTTTCGGGAAGTAGAAGCCGAAACCGGCGATGTAACCGAATACCGCACCGCCGATGATCACGTTGTGGAAGTGCGCGATCACGAACAGGCTGTTGTGCAGAACGAAGTCAGCACCCGGGATGGCCAGCAGTACGCCGGTCATGCCGCCGATGGCGAAGGTCACCATGAAGCCCAGGGTCCACAGAACCTGGCTGGTGAAGCGCAGACGGCCCTGGTAGATGGTAAACAGCCAGTTGAATAGCTTCACACCCGTCGGGATGGAAATCAGCATCGTCGCCAGACCGAAGAAGGCGTTGACGCTCGCACCCGAACCCATGGTGAAGAAGTGGTGCAGCCAAACCATGAAGCCCAGTACCGAGATCGCGCCCGAGGCGTAGATCATCGAGTGGTGGCCGAACAGTTTCTTGCCGGTGAACGCCGAGATCACTTCCGAGAAGATGCCGAATGCCGGCAGGATCAGGATGTATACCTCAGGGTGGCCCCACGCCCAGAACAGGTTGACGTACATCATTGGATTGCCACCAAGTTCATTGGTGAAAATGTGGAAATCCATGTAACGGTCAAGTGTCAGCAGTGCCAGCGTAGCGGTCAGGATCGGGAACGAAGCCACGATCAGAACGTTTGCCCAGGTGCAGGTCCAGGTGAAGATCGGCATGTCCATCAGTTTCATGCCAGGGGTACGCATTTTCAGCACGGTGGCCAGGAAGTTGACCCCCGTTAGCGTCGTACCCAACCCGGATAACTGTAGCGCCCAGATGTAGTAGTCCATCCCCACGCCAGGACTGTATTGCAAGCCCGACAGCGGCGGATAGGCAACCCAACCGGTCTTGGCGAATTCGCCGACGCCCAGGGACAGGTTGATCAACACAACGCCCGATACCAGCAGCCAGAAGCTCAGGGAGTTCAGGAACGGGAAGGCAACGTCACGCGCGCCGATCTGCAGCGGCACTGCAAGGTTCATCAGGCCGGTGAAGAATGGCATCGCCATGAAGATGATCATGATCACACCGTGAGCGGTGAAGATCTGGTCATAGTGTTCAGGCGGCAGGTAGCCAGGCGAACCCTCGGTGGCCATGGCCAACTGGGTACGCATCATGATCGCGTCGGCAAAGCCGCGCAGCAGCATGACCATGGCAACGACGATGTACATCACGCCGATTTTCTTGTGGTCGACCGACGTCAGCCACTCGGTCCACAAGTACGTCCACTTCTTGAAGTAGGTGATTGCAGCGAACAGCGCCAGACCACCGAGGGCGATCATGGCGATGGTCACCATCACGATCGGCTCGTGGAATGGGACTGCTTCCCAACTTAATTTACCAAACATCGTTTACTCCTCTGCCCCGGCAGCTGAATGCGAACTCGAGTCAATATCCGTGGCCGCCACTTCTTTCTCTTTCTTCTCGTGCTTCAGCGGCTTGCCCGGCTTCATACCTTCGTACTTGTCGACGATGATCTGGAACTGGTTGGGCGTGACCGACGAGTAGAGCTCGACTGGGTTGTTCTGGCTCGGTTTGGCAAGGGCTGCGTATTCAGCTTGATCAAGCTGTTTAGGTGACTTCTTGACTTCGCTTACCCAGGCGTCGAAATCTTCCTGAGTCGTCGAGATGGCTTTGAACTTCATGCCGGTGAAACCCGCGCCGCTGTAGTTGGCGGAGATACCGTCCATTTCAGCGTTGCGGTCAGCGATCAGGTGCAGCTTGGTCTGCATGCCCGCCATCGCGTAGATCTGGCCGCCCAGACCCGGGATGAAGAACGAGTTCATCACAGCGTCGGAGGTGATCTTGAAGTTGATGGGCGTGTGCGCCGGGAACACGATCTTGTTGACCGTGGCAATGCCTTGTTCCGGGTAGATGAACAGCCACTTCCAGTCCAGCGCGACCACTTCGATGGTCACAGGCTTGACGTCGGATTCAATCGGACGATACGGGTCCAATTCGTGGGTCGAAATGTAGGTGATGTAACCCAGGGCAATAATGATCAGCACCGGGATGGTCCAGACCGCCACTTCGATTTTGGTCGAGTGCGACCACTTCGGGGTGTAGACGGCGTTCTTGTTGGACGCGCGGTACTTCCAGGCAAACAGGAAGGTCATGACGATAACCGGCACCACGACCAACAGCATCAGCAAGGTCGCGGTGATGATCAGGTTGCGCTGTTCCAGGCCGATCTGGCCCGTTGGATTGAGCAAGGTCATGTTGCAGCCTCCCAGCAACAACGTGCCGAGCAGCGGCACTAGGCCTAGTAATCTGGGGTACCTGTTTTTACTCATCTCACGACCTCTAAAGCAGCTTGCGCAATGCAGTTGGGTTTTGATCGCCAACACTTCACCCTGCCAAGGGTTGGCATTTTCTTTGGATTGAATAAGGGCCGCCCGTCGCGCGTCAGACGCTCGACAAATCCCGGAGCAGCGTTAAGTTCTTATTCGAATTCGTGGTCAAAGGCCTTGTTACAGACCAATTCCATTTGGTGCGGAAAGTTGGAAGGCACCGACACCTGGGTGTCTCGCCAGCCATCCGGCCTGCTCGACACCCGACTTCCTGCTCAGTTCCTTAATAAAGGCTGAACAGTGCCGGAAATTCATTGCGGGCGATTGTAGATAGGTAGCGCCCTATACACCATGTCTTATCCCGAAATAATTTTTATCCGTTCGAGCAACAATCCATCGCCATTTTTGCAAAAGTGCCGCATGTTATCGAAATCGATTCTCAACAAAAACACCAAAAATAGTAGGTGTATCCGCGTCAGTTCAGACAGCTCTGAAGGCTTTTTCCGAAGACCAGAACTGCGCAAAGCCTGATATTCAAAGGCTTTTGGCCATATCCCGACGCTTGTTAAAAATGCCTGATCTGGCACTCGCGTTCAAAACACGAAAAACGCCGAAACAGACCAATCCTTTTTTGTAACAGCACACCAATCCGTGTCTGTGAAACCGCTGGCGACGCCGCTCGTGTGACAACATGTCGCACACCTGTCGCACGCTCCATTGCCGTTCGTCACGGTGATCTGACAAACACTCTGAAATGCAAAACGCCCCGATTTGCTGATCCGCAAATCGGGGCGCTTTCTGTATCGGCCAAAGCGTTGAAAAGTTGACTCAGCGCAGTGCTTTCCGGTTACGCGAGGTCAGCAGTGGCACCAGAATCACCACCAGCACGAACGCCACCAGCGCCCATTGGGCCAGCGACAGACCGAGGATCGGCGGGTACGGCGTCGAGCAGAAACCGTCGACCTGGAAGCCCAGCGGGAAGATCTTCGCCAGCGGCAGGTCATCGACAATCGGCTGCAGCACATCGATGCCGCAGCTCACCGCCGGATAGAACTGCGTGTAAACGTGATGCCCGGCCACACCTGCGCCAGCAATCGCGCAAATCACCACCAGCACTTCAAACACCGTGATGCTGCGCCGGGTGCGCATGCCTGCGCCAATGAACGCGAACAGCGCAATCAGCAACAACGCATAACGCTGCAAGATGCACAGCGGGCATGGCGCCTCGCCCAGTACGATCTGCATGTACAGCGCCCCACCGATCAGCGCCAGGCAGATGATGCCCAGCAGCACCAGAAAGCGCCGCTCACGTCCCAATCGAATCGTTTCCTCGCTCATCGCGTTTCCCTTGTATGTCCATGGTTCAGCTGGCTGGCGGCTGCGCGTGCAGTTGCGCCATCAGGCTGATGTTGTCTTCGATATGCCAATTGGCCGCGATGCGACCGTTGTCGATCTGATAGATATCGGTTGCCCGGAAGTCTACACGCTGGCCCTGCCCTTTGAGAGCCTTGAACGTGCCGCTGAAGTGCCCGTGAAAGTGCAGATGCACCACCACGCGATCACCGGCGACGATCATTTGCTCAATGTCGCAACGCAGGTCCGGCACCGCTGTGCGAAAGAACTTCGACGCCAGCAATGGCCCGGTCGGCCCTTGCACCCGACCTTCAGGCGGAGTCTTGTCGACAAACTGCGGCGACAAGGCGGCGATGGCCAATGCCTCCTCACCCGAATTCCAGAAACTGCCATAACGCCGCGCTGCCAGTTCCATGGCCTCAACCTGTGCCTTGGGCAGGCTCTGATCGACGATCAGGGTCTGCGGTGTGATCAAGGCCGATTCGGCACAAGCAAATGGGCTGGCCAACAGCGAAGCCGACAGGCTCAGCGCAGCGAGGCTGAAACGAGGGGAGAAGATGATGTGCGACATGGGAGCGATCCTGATCAGGTAAACGAACGAGCGCCTATCATCAGCATCGGGGAATAAACGATAAACCGGTTAAGAAACGATTAACCTTTAAACACTTTTTAAGAATCGAGACCGTAGTGATGCCATCGCGGGCAAGCCCGCGATGCAAACGACTCGGTCCGAAGGATTATTCCAAAGCGGACGCCGGGCCAAAGAACTCATACCGGCTCTGCTTCTCCGGCACGCCCAGCGCTTTGAGATGGCGCTTGATCGCCGCCATGAAACCTTTCGGCCCCAAGAAATAAGCATCGACATCACGCTGCGCCGGCAGCCATTCGCCGAGCAATTGCTGGTTCAACATCCCGACGTTGTCCGCCGCCGGGCTCACACCGTCATCTTCGGCGTAGCAATAGAAACGCTTGAGTTGCGGATGACGCTCAGCCAAACCATCGATCCAGTCGCGGAACGCATGGACGCCGCCGTTGCGTGCGCAGTGGATAAAGTGCACCGGGCGCTTGGTCTGCAGCGCCGCTTCAAGCATCGCCAGGGTCGGCGTGATCCCGACGCCACCGCTGATCAGTACCAGCGGTTTGTCGCTGGCCGTCAGGGTGAACTCACCCGATGGCGGAAACAGCAGAATGCTCGCCCCCACCTGCAATTGATCGTGCAGATGATTGGACGCACGGCCACCCGGCTCGCGCTTGACGCTGATGCGGTACTGGCCTTTGTTCGCCAACGCCGACAGCGAGTAGTTGCGACGGATTTCTTCGCCATCGAGGATCAGCTTCATTCCGATGTACTGACCCGGCTCGGCCGCGAGAATCGGGCCTTTGTCCGCAGGTTCAAAGTAGAACGAAATGATTTCCGCGCTCTCCTCGACCTTGGCCGCCACAATGAACTCGCGCGCGCCGCGCCAGCCGCCGACGGCGTGTTCTTTCTGATCATAGATGGCGGTTTCGGCGCCGATCAGAATGTCGGCCAGTTGCCCATAGGCCGCGCCCCAGGCACTCATCACCTCAGGCGTAGCGATCTCTTCGCCGAGCACTTCAGAGATGGCGCGCAGCAGGCATGTACCGACGATCGGGTAATGTTCCGGCAGAATCTGCAGGGCGACGTGTTTGTTGATGATCTTCGCCACCAGGTCGCCCAACTGGTCGAGTTGATCGATGTGCCGCGCATACATCAGCACGCCGTTGGCCAGGGCCCGCGGTTGATCGCCGCTGGCCTGGTGGGCCTGGTTGAACAACGGACGCACTTGCGGGTATTCAGAGAGCATCATGCGATAGAAGTGGGTGATCAGCGCTTCACCGCCGCTTTCCAGCAGAGGCACGGTGGATTTGACGATGGCACGATCCTGGACGCTAAGCATAAGGGTGACTCCTGCGTTTTCTTGAAAGTTACCTTAGGCTTATCAGCTTCCGTGCCAACTTTATTTCCTATAAAAAACAATCACTTAAAATTTAAGTAGTCATATCGACACCAAGCTATTTATAGTCAACACGACTACATCTTGTCTCTTTGACTACAAAACCATGTCCGCCAAATCCCTGCTCACCGCCCTGCTGCCTCTGGTCTCCGACCTCTCCCGTGAACTGCCCGAGGGCGAGCGTTACCGACGCCTGCTCGAGGCCATGCGCGCCCTGCTGCCCTGTGACGCTGCCGCACTACTGCGCCTGGACGGCGAAGCGCTGGTGCCGCTGGCGGTGGACGGCTTGAGCACCGACACCCTCGGCCGACGTTTCAAAGTCAGCGAGCATCCGCGCTTCGGAGTGTTGCTGGCAGGCAAAGGGCCGACCCGATTCGCTGCTGACAGTGACTTGCCCGATCCTTACGACGGCTTGGTCGAGGGCCTGGACGATCATCTCCAAGTCCACGACTGCCTCGGTTGCCCGTTGTTCGTCGATGAAAAGCTTTGGGGCCTGATCACCCTCGACGCCCTGGATCCCGAGCGTTTCGAACCGATCGAACTGGATGCGCTGCAAGCCTTCGCCAGCCTCGCCTCGGCCACGGTCAACGCCGCCGAGCGCATCGAACGTCTGGCGACTCGCGCCGAAGACGAACATCAGCGCGCGGAGGTCTACCGCCAGGCCAGCGGCCAGCAGCACCGCGAAATGATCGGCCAGAGCAAAGCCCTTAAACGGCTGGTAGAAGAAATCAATCTGGTGGGTGGCAGTGATCTGACCGTGTTGATCACCGGCGAAACCGGGGTCGGCAAAGAACTGGTCGCCCAAGCCATTCACGCCGCCTCCCCTCGCGCTGATAAACCGATCATCAGCCTCAACTGCGCCGCCCTGCCCGACACGCTGGTGGAAAGCGAGTTGTTCGGCCATGTACGCGGCGCGTTTACCGGCGCCACCAGTGACCGGCGCGGCAAATTCGAGCTGGCCAATGACGGCACGCTGTTTCTCGACGAGGTCGGCGAGTTGTCGCTAACGGTGCAGGCCAAGTTGCTACGGGTTCTGCAGAGCGGCCAATTGCAGCGCCTGGGCTCGGACAAGGAGCATCAGGTCGATGTGCGCTTGATCGCCGCGACCAACCGCGACCTGGCCGAAGAAGTGCGCAGCGGCCGTTATCGCGCCGACTTCTACCACCGCCTGAGCGTGTACCCGCTGCGGGTGCCGGCGTTGCGTGATCGCGGGCGTGACGTGCTGCTGCTCAGCGGATTCTTCCTCGAACAGAACCGTTCGCGCATGGGCCTCAACAGCCTGCGGCTCAACAGCGACGCCCAAGAGGCCCTGCTCGCCTACACTTGGCCGGGTAACGTGCGAGAGCTTGAACACCTGATCGGTCGCAGTGCCCTCAAAGCGCTGGGCAACAGCAAAGTAAGGCCGAAAATACTCAGCCTGAGTGCCGCGGACCTGGATTTACCGCATGAGGTTGTGGATAACTCGCCTTTGCCGGCGGCCGCTGTTGTGGCGCCTGTATCGCTCATCAGCGGGGACTTGCGCGCGGCGACCGAGGCGTATCAGCGCCAGTTGATCAGTGCGGCGCTGGCGCGCAATCAGGATAACTGGGCAAGTGCGGCGCGCGAGTTAGGGTTGGATCGGGCAAATCTGGGGCGGATGGCCAAGCGCCTCGGCATGAAAAACTGAAAAGCTTGAGAAGCCCCTCACCTGACAACTGACCTAAAGCCCATCCTTTAAACGCCGATAACCCGGCATCGATCGTTTTTGGCGATTCCACCTTCGCCCATCACCTTTTTCCACAGAAGGTTTTTATGTCCTCCAACAAAGCCCGCGCAGATTCACTTTCGCTTCTGCTGTTTACCTTGCGCAGCGGCAAGCTGATGGCGATCAACCTGCTGAAAGTCAGTGAAATCATCCCCTGCCCGCCGCTGACCAAGCTGCCGGAGTCGCACCCGCACGTCAAAGGCATCGCCACCCTGCGCGGCGCCTCGCTGTCGGTGATCGACCTGAGCCGCGCCATCGGCGAGCGACCGCTGGAAGACCCGAACGGCGGCTGCCTGATCGTCACTGACGTCAGCCGCTCGAAACAAGGCCTGCATGTACAGGCCGTGAGCAAAATCATCCATTGCCTGACCACCGACATCAAACCGCCGCCGTTCGGCTCCGGCGGTGTGCGCGCCTACATTACCGGCGTGACCTCGGTCGAAGGCACGCTGGTGCAAGTGCTGGACATCGAAAAAGTTATCCACAGCATCGCCCCGGCGCAGATTGAAATGGCCCCCACCGACCTGACCATGGAAGACGCCGAAGTCCTCGGCAACGCAAGGATTCTGGTGGTCGACGACAGCCAGGTAGCGCTGCAGCAATCGGTGCATACCCTGCGTAACCTCGGCCTGCAATGCCACACCGCCCGCAGCGCCAAGGAAGCCATCGACTGCCTGCTCGACCTGCAGGGCACGGCGCGGCAGATCAACCTGATCGTCTCGGACATCGAAATGTCCGAGATGGACGGCTACGCCTTCACCCGGACCCTGCGCGAGACCCCGGACTTCGCTCACCTCTACGTGCTGCTGCACACCTCGCTCGACAGCGCGATGAACAGCGAAAAAGCCCGTCTGGCCGGGGCCAACGCGGTGCTGACCAAGTTCTCCTCGCCGGAGTTGACCCAACGCCTGATCGAAGCGGCCAAACACGTTGCCGCCAGCGGACACTGAGCCTTGGGCCAGACGCACTGCTTGCTGATGCGCCGCGATCTGCGCGCGGACGCGCCGCCAATTGTCTGGCCGCAGGGTATCGAGGTCAGCCTTTATAACGCCGAACTGGCCCCGACCGTGCACCACCTGATGCAACTGGGCTATCGCGACGGTGGCGGCCGGGTGCCAGCGCTGGAGCAATGGCAGCAACGGTTTGAAACCGATCCCGAATACGATCCGACCCTGTGTTTTATTGCCCACGATACCGAGGGCGTCGTCGGTGTAGCGCAATGCTGGACCAGTGCCTACATCAAGAATCTGGTGGTACATCCGCGTGCTCGAGGCCGAGGTCTCGGTCGGGCGTTGCTGCTCAATGCATTCAAGGTGTTTCAGCATCGGCGCGAGGGGTTCGTCGATTTGAAGGTGCTGGAAGATAACGTTCGGGCGCAGCGGTTGTATGAGAGTGCCGGGATGTATGTGGTTCGCCGGGAAATCGTCCCGCACTGATCCACTGCTTCCCCGCGACGACGTCGGCACAGACAACGTCTCACACTCAGGCATACTCCAACCTTGGCCATAACAAGGATGCCCACCATGAAGACCCTCACCTTAAGCCTGCTCTGCCTCACCGCGCTCACCTCCCTGGCCCACGCCTCCAGCCCCGAAGCCTGGGCGGCCTACGACAAAAGCGTACTCGCCAGTTGCACCAAGGCCAGTGGCCTGAAAAACGTCAAACCGGTTGGCAACCCCGCGCAATTCGATCGCCGAGTCGGTTACACCGCCGTTCTGCTGCAAGGTCAATACCCGCAAAAACACATGAAGGGCCAGCAAGGTACAGAGCTGTGCCTGTTCAACAAAAAGTCAAAAAGCGCCTTCGTCACCGAATGGGACTCGATCCGCCCCACCGCCAAAGCGCAGTAAATGGCGCACAACTTGCTTCGACAGGAGCCTGCACGGCGACTTTACGTCGCCGTTTCACACCCTGATTGAAGATTGATCGTTCAATGAATACGACGTTTTCCTGCGTAGGTTGCGGCAAATGCTGCACTGACCACCATGTCCCCCTGACCCTCTCCGAGGCCCGCATGTGGGCAGCGGATGGCGGCCAGGTGATCGTGCTGGTCGAAGCATTCCTCGGCAACGGCCTGGGCTTACCGGCGCAGCAGCGCGAGCACGCTGAACGGCGGTCGGTGGTGGTGCGCAGCGGTATGGCCGATGCCCACGTAGCCATCACCTTTGCCGCATACAACGTCGGCCCCTGCCGGAATCTTGACGAAGACAAGCGCTGTCGGATTTATGAACGTCGCCCCCTGGTGTGCCGGATTTATCCAGCGGAAATCAACCCGCATATTCCGCTCAATCCTGCCGCCAAGGATTGCCCGCCGGAGTCTTGGGAACAGGGCCCGGCGCTGATCGTCGGCGGTGAACTGGTTGATCAGCAATTGGTGGAGCTGATACAGCGTTCACGTCAGGCGGATCGCGATGACATCCAGATCAAAGAGGCGATTTGCGCCAGGCTCGGCATTCGCACCACGGCGCTCAAGGGCGATGGCTTTACCGCGTATTTGCCGAATATGGCGGCGTTTGCCACCGTGATAGACCAAGTGAGCGCGCAACCGCCGAACGAAGCCCTGAGTGAATGGCTGTTTCATGTGTCCGGGGATGACATTGCCGGGCAAGTGCTGGCGGCCGGAGGGCAGGTGGTGACTGAGCCGGCGCAGACGTATGCGTTCATCTCGCTACGGGCGGCATGATCCAGCATTTTCGCTGAGGCTGATGACCTGACCGTGATCGAACATCACAGCCAGGCCTGAGAGGGGAATGAAACTCAGCGCTTGCCCATCGAACGACGGGTGCCCGGCGGCGCCATGCCCGGGGTCTTGGTGTGGCCATTCTTGGCGCCGTTCTTGTACCACGGCTGGTTCGAACCTTTGGCGCCCGCCAACTCGCCCGGTTTGAACGGGAATTTGAAAGCCGGGATCTCGGTTTTGGTTTCGTTGGCGTCGGCCAGGTCAGCCGGGACATCGCTCACGGCGTCGTCAACCGGCGGTAGGGTCGGGGAAGTCATAAAAGCTCCGCAAAGCAAAAAATCGGGCCCGATCAGTGAGCCACAAAGGCGCGCAGTATACCTGTGCGCCGTGGGTCAGCACCTGAAGATTTGCGGCGCACGCCGAACGGTTTACAGGTAAGTGATGGTCACAATGCCTTTGTCGGCCGAGGTCTTCAGCGACTCATAGGTCATGGCAAACGGCAACGTCTCATGGCTGCACGCGTTGCGGTAGGTATCGACATCGAAGCGCATGCCGGGCTTGAGCTCGACCTGGCGCGATTCACTGAAAGCCAATGTTCCCGCTCGCCCGACTTCACAGCCGGAATCGACGATTTGACCGGTGAAACGGATCTCCCCGGTAGTGGCTTGCGGGGCAGCAGAGACCGTGAGCGCAAGCAAAACCAACACACTCGAAATGACGGTTCTGGGTTTCATGACAGGACACTCCCGTAGAGACCCACGCCGTTAATGCTTGGGCTATATAAGGTGTATCCGCTGGCGAGAGCGGATCTTTAAGCGCGCAGCGGCGGGTCGGCTCTCAGCGCTGTCTTCAATAGACCGGAAGATCAATACACCAGGGCCCGCCGATATTTGCTGTTGCTGTAACAGTCATTTATGAAAATCACGCTGTTTCCAGGCGCAAAGCGACCTTATCTTTGCCCGCACCAAACAGCACTTGCCAAGCAAGAAGGTTTTCAGAATGTCCAACAGTATGGGTATTGCCAGCGCTTTCGTTTTGTCCTCATTGATCCTGTCGCCGATGGCGATGGCTGAAGAATCCCAAGCGTTCGTGGCGCAAAAAATTGCACGAGCCCAAGCGTACGATCAGCACCAGGCTGAAATGGTGGCCAAGGCCAAAGACGCCACGCAAGCCCCACAGGCCGCCGCCGGCGCGGCTCAATCGCCAGAGAAAGACAGCTGAGTCACGCCCTGTTCCGCTTCCCTCGACGCGGTTGTTTGGCTCTTCCCGTTCAACCGTCGTCATTGCAGGCCGCTGCCTTTCAGCGGCCTTTTTTCGTTGTGGGCTGAAAGCCGTTTGGTGCGTCTTCCCCAATAAGAAACGTTGAGCACCTCGATACATTGAAGTGCCAATCGACCCCAAGGAGCCCCCCTGTACGTGCGTTACCCAGTCCGTTTTACTCCGTTGTTCATTGCAGTTGCCGCAACGATGGCATCCTCCGCCCACGCCGACGAGCCGGCCAAAGAAGGTTTCGCCGAGGGCTCGAACCTCAACCTCAACGCCCGCAATTACTACATCAATCGCAATCGTCTCCAGCGCACAGACGACAACATCGAGTGGGGCCAGGGCTTTCTCGGCATCTTTCAGTCCGGCTATACCGAAGGCACGGTCGGCTTTGGCGTTGATGCACACGCCATGCTCGGGCTGAAACTCGACGGCGGTGGCGGTACGGATGGCTCCAGCATCCTGCCGATCAGTGATGGCCACGGCAAAGCGCCGGGCGCATTCTCGACGGCCGGCGGCACCTTGAAAATGCGCGCGTTCGATACCGAGCTGAAGGCCGGCGATCTGTTTCTCACCAACCCGGTGATTGCTGGTGGTGACAGCCGTATGCTGCCGCAGACGTTCCGAGGCGTCAGCCTGACCAACCACAGCTTCGACGGCTGGTTGATCGAAGGCGGTCAGGCCAGTTTCACCAAGCCTTACAACCAGAGCGGCCACACACGCATCGGCACCTCCTATGGCGCCCTGGCCGATGGCGATGACAGCCGTCACCTGAACTGGGCGGGCGTGGCCTGGAGCGGTGTCGAGGGCCTGACCAGCAGCCTTTACGCCTCCGAACTCAAAGACATCTGGAACCAGTACTACTACGACCTCGACTACACCTGGCAATTGAACGATGTGATCAGCCTCAATCCGGGCCTGCACGTCTATCACACCCAAGACACGGGCGATGCGCTGCTGGGCAACATCGACAACAACACCTACAGCTTGCACGTCACGGTCGGTGTCGGCGGCCACAGCGTCACCGCCGCGTATCAGCGGGTCAACGGCAACACGCCGTTCGATTACATCAGTCAGGGCGACAGCGTTTACCTGGACAACTCGCAGCAATACTCGGACTTCAACGGCCCGAACGAACGCTCGTGGAAGCTCAAATACGCCTATGACTTCGCGGGTGTCGGTGTGCCGGGCCTGAATTGGGCGGTGTCCTACTCGCGCGGAACGCTTGATCTGAGCAAAGTGGACCCGGACAGTCAGGGTTACTCCAATTGGTACAGCGCCGAAGGGCGAAACGCCAAGCACTGGGAACGCGACATCGATCTAAAGTACGTGGTGCAAAGCGGTCAGGCCAAAGATCTGGCCGTGCGTCTGCAATGGGCAACCCACCGTGGCAGCAACGGTTACGGCGCGATTGATACAGACACTGATGAATACCGCGTAATCTTCGACTACCCGATCAACGTCTTCTAGGATCGGCGCTACGCTCAAAGGACCTCTCAACCGAAAGCGCATCATGATCGCGAGCCTTACCCCACCTGTTGCGGGCAAGACCGGACGCCCCGAGCTGCTGCTGATCTGCGGCAGTTCGCTGACCGTGTTCGCGATTTTGTGCATCGTCACTTTTCTACTGATCCGTGAGCACGCCAACGCTCAGGAAACGGCCACCCGCAGTGCCACGACCATTGCCCAGTTGATCGACGCCGACGTGCTGCGTACCGTCGAGCTGTACGACCTGACGCTGCAAGGTCTGATTGCCGCTGCACAGCGCGACGACTTGCAAGCGGTCTCGCCTCAAATCCGCCATCTGGCGCTGTTCGACCGCTCGACCACTGCACGCTTCAAGGGCGACATTCTGTTGCTCGACAAACACGGCGATGTGATCGCCGACTCTTCAAGAGTCGAACCTAAACCCGGCAATTTCGCCGACCGTGATTACTTCCTGGCCCATGCGTTCAACCGCGACGTCGGCATGTTTATCAGCCGTCCGTTCAAGACCCGTTGTGATTGCGATGAGGCCAACCAATGGCGGATCAGCTTCAGTCGGCGGGTGTCTTCGGACACTGGTGAGTTCATCGGCGTGGCTGTGGCGTCGATGAAGCTCGATTACTTCGAGCAGTTGTTCAACAGCCTGAATATCGGCAACGACAGCACACTCAACATCATCAATAACGATGGCGTGTTGCTGGCGCAGAAACCTTACCTGCAAAGCGACTCTATCGGCAAAAGCTTCGGCAACCGGCCCAACGTGCTGCGCATACTGCGCGACAGGGACGGCAGTGGGAGTTTCAGCAGCACATCGAGCATGGATCAACAGCAGCGGCTCTACACCTATTCGCGGGTCGGCAATTTGCCCCTGGTGGTCATCGTTGCGCTGTCCGGCGATGAAGTCTTCGCCACTTGGCGGCGTACGGCGATGCTGATCAGCGGCGCCACGGGGGTGTTGTGTCTGGGGTTGTTGTGGCTGACCTGGCTGCTCGCCCGCGAACTGCGCCTGCGCCAACGGGCCGAACGGGATCTGGCGCAACTGGCTGCCACGGACGCACTGACCGGTCTGGCCAATCGGCGGATGCTCGATCAATCGCTGCGCCACGAGTGGTTCCGCGCCCAGCGTGCGGGCAAACCATTGTCGGTAATGATGATCGATGCCGATCACTTCAAGGCCTTTAACGACCGGCATGGGCACCAGGCGGGTGACCAGGCATTACGCGAGCTGGCCAAAGTCATCACGGCGAACGTGCGGCGCCCGGCAGACTTGGTGGCGCGTTATGGCGGCGAGGAGTTTTCGGTGATTCTTGCCGAGACCGACAGTCATGGCGCGCAGCAGATTGCCGAACATATTCGTGAGGCGGTGGAACAATTGCCGCTGGTCGACGGGGCACAGGTGCCGATGACGGTGAGTATCGGTATCAGCACCTGGACGGCAGCGAGCGAGATGACGCTGGAGCAGTTGCTGTTTGCGGCGGACAAGGCGTTGTATCAGGCCAAGGAAGGTGGACGCAACCGAGTGCTGGCGGGCTGAGTTCTGTTTCAAACAATAAAAAAAGGCCACCCAAAGGTGGCCTTCAAAAAACTAGAGAGGTTTTTTACTTACACCGCCGCAACAGGGCGCATGTAAGAGATGGGTGCGGTGCTGGCGTCTTCGAACGTCACCACTTCCCAAGCATCTGTCTGCTCAATCAACTTGCGCAGCAACTGGTTGTTCAGTGCATGACCGGACTTGAAGCCTTTGAACTCACCAATCAGGCTATTGCCCAGCAGGTACAGATCGCCAATGGCATCGAGGATCTTGTGCTTCACGAATTCGTCTTCATAGCGAAGGCCGTCTTCGTTCAGTACGCCATCGGCATCGACCACGATTGCGTTTTCAACGCTGCCGCCGAGTGCGAGGTTGTGCTTGCGCAGGTACTCGATGTCACTCATGAAACCAAAGGTACGGGCGCGGCTGACTTCTTTTACGAACGAAGTGCTGGAAAAATCCACGCTTGCACTTTGGGTGCGGTCCCGGAAAACCGGGTGATCGAAATCGATCTCGAAGCTCACCTTGAACCCTTCGAAAGGAACGAAAGTGGCGCGCTTGTCGCCGTCTTCCACTGTCACTTCACGCAGGATGCGGATGAATTTCTTGGCGGCGTCCTGTTCTTCCAGGCCAGCCGATTGAATCAGGAATACGAAGGGTCCAGCGCTGCCATCCATGATCGGGACTTCGGACGCGGAGAGCTCGACGTAGGCGTTATCGATGCCCAGGCCAGCCATGGCCGAGAGCAAGTGCTCTACCGTGTCCACTTTGACGTCGCCGTTTATCAGCGTCGTCGACATAGTGGTTTCACCGACGTTTTCCGCGCGGGCAGGAATCTGCACCACAGGGTCGAGGTCAGCGCGACAAAACACAATGCCAGTGTCGACAGGCGCAGGCTTGAGGGTCAGGTAGACCTTCTCCCCGGAATGCAGGCCTACACCTGTGGCACGGATAATATTTTTCAGTGTGCGTTGTTTAATCATGGCTTGGGCCGCTTCAGCGCAAATTGCGAACTGGTATCAACAAAGGCTGGCGATGATAGCAGACCGAACCTTTGCTGAACACCAATCACCTTCATAGGCCTGATACATTCCATCAATCGGCCTGACGACGCAGGAATGCCGGGATATCCAGGTAGTCCAGGTCATCTTGCGGATTCATCTTCGCGGCAGCCGCAGCACCGGCCTGAGCCTGGTTGCGCATGACGGTCGGACGGTCCAGATCACGGTAGTTCACCGCTGGCGCTTCCTGACGGGCCGGAGCCGGTTGCTGCACCTGAGAAGCCGCCATCGAGGTGTGAACGGTATTGTCGATAACCTTCACAGGCTTCTCGATCTTCGCGCCCAGACCGGTGGCAACCACGGTGACGTGCAGTTCGTCGCGCATGTCCGGATCGATAACGGTACCGACCTTGACCATGGCGTGCTCGGAAGCGAAGGCTTCGATGATGCTACCCACGTCGGAGTACTCACCCAGAGACAGGTCAGGACCGGCGGTGATGTTCACCAGAATGCCGCGTGCGCCTTGCAGGTTCACGTCTTCCAGCAGCGGGTTGCGAATGGCCGCTTCAGTGGCTTCACGTGCACGGTTCGGACCGCTGGCGCAGCCAGTGCCCATCATCGCCATGCCCATTTCGCTCATCACGGTACGCACGTCGGCAAAGTCGACGTTGATCATGCCCGGACGCTTGATGATGTCGGAAATACCGCGAACGGCACCGGCCAGAACATCGTCAGCCTTGGCAAAAGCCGACAGGAGGCTTGCGTCTTTACCGAGGATGGTCAGCAGCTTCTCGTTAGGAATGGTGATCAACGAGTCGACGCTTTCGGACAGCATGCGGATGCCTTCGTCGGCGATCTGCATACGCTTGCGGCCTTCGAACGGGAACGGACGGGTCACGACCGCAACGGTCAGGATGCCCATTTCCTTGGCCACTTCGGCAATGATCGGCGCAGCACCGGTACCGGTACCACCGCCCATGCCCGTGGTGATGAACACCATGTTGGTGCCGGCCAGCACTTCAGCAATGCGCTCGCGGTCTTCCAGAGCAGCCTGACGGCCGACTTCCGGATTCGCGCCGGCGCCCAGGCCTTTGGTGACACCTGTGCCCAGTTGCAGGATGGTACGCGCGCCGATGTTTTTCAGCGCTTGAGCATCAGTGTTGGCGCAGATGAATTCGACGCCTTCGATGTTGCTCTTGACCATGTGATTGACAGCGTTGCCGCCGCCACCGCCAACACCGATAACTTTAATTACCGGGCTTGCGGGGATGTTGTCTACGAGTTCGAACATTTTCCCTCTCCTTACGTTCTCTAGTTTTTTCGCCTACTGCATTTTGTTGCGGTGTTGCGGTAAAGCTTTAGAAGTTGCCTTGAACCCACTTCTTCAATCGATCGAGCAACGGCGCCTGTGGCTCCTCGCTGCTGTAGCTGTCGCGGCTGCCGATGCCGGAGAACGAAACCCCGTCGGACTGCTTTTGCAGGCCGTACATCAACAAGCCAACGCCCGTGGAATAAATCGGATTGCGCACCACGTCATCCAGACCTTTGACGCCATGCGGCACGCCCAGACGAACCGGCATGTGGAAGATTTCTTCGGCCAGTTCGGTGGCGCCTTCCATCTTCGAAGTACCGCCGGTCAGGACGATGCCGGCCGGGATCAGGTCCTCATAGCCGCTGCGACGCAACTCGGCCTGGATCAGGGTGAACAGTTCGTCGTAACGCGGCTCGACCACTTCGGCCAGGGCCTGACGCGACAGCTCGCGCGGGGGACGGTCGCCGACGCTCGGCACTTTGATGGTTTCGCCGGCACCGGCCAGTTTGGCCAGGGCGCAGGCGTAACGGATCTTGATTTCTTCGGCGTACTGGGTCGGGGTGCGCAACGCCATGGCGATGTCGTTGGTCACCTGGTCACCGGCAATCGGGATCACCGCCGTGTGGCGAATCGCACCTTCGGTGAAGATCGCGATGTCGGTGGTGCCGCCGCCGATGTCGACCAGGCACACGCCCAGCTCTTTTTCGTCGTCGGTCAGGACCGAATAGGCCGAAGCCAGTTGTTCGAGAATGATGTCGTCGATTTCCAGGCCACAACGGCGCACGCATTTTTCAATGTTCTGTGCGGCGTTGACGGCGCAGGTGACGACGTGAACCTTGGCTTCCAGACGCACGCCGGACATGCCCAAAGGCTCGCGGACACCTTCCTGGTTATCGATCACGTAATCTTGCGGCAGGGTGTGCAGCACGCGCTGGTCAGCCGGGATCGCCACGGCCTGCGCAGCGTCCAGGACACGCTCAAGGTCAGCAGAGCTCACCTCACGGTCACGAATCGCGACGATGCCGTGGGAGTTCAGGCTGCGGATGTGATTGCCGGCCACGCCTACGAACGCCGAGTGAATGCGGCAGCCCGCCATCAATTGGGCTTCTTCGATCGCACGCTGGATCGATTGCACGGTGGACTCGATGTTCACCACCACGCCTTTTTTCAGGCCGCGGGACGGGTGCGTACCGATACCGACGATTTCCAGCGTGCCGTCGTCCGAGACCTCGCCTACCAGCGCCACCACCTTGGAGGTGCCGATATCCAGACCGACGATCATTTTGCCGCTTTGCACGTTTGCCATGGGTCCTGCCTCTTCTTAATTCTTCGCGACAGCCGGTTGGGCTGTCGTCGGCGCTACAGGTTCCCGCCAGCCAACAGCAAGGCCGTTGGCGTAGCGCAGATCGATGCGCGCAATGTTCGTAATCTGGTCTTTAAGCGTCTTGTCATAGATGGCGATGAAGCGGCGCATCTTTTCCACCAGGTTGCCGCGTCCCAGCAGCAACTCGATGCCGGGGCCTGAACTGCCGGCGCCGGTGGTCAGGAACCAGCTACCGCGCTCACGCAATTCCAGGCGGGCAATCGAGAAGCCCATCGGTCGCAGCATCTGGCTCAGCACCTGGTATTGCTGCATCACTTGCTGTTGAGCCCGTTGAGGACCGAACAGCTGTGGCAAGTGTTCGTAGTTCGCCAGCTCTCTGGGCGTAAACGCCTGGCCCTGGTTGTTGAGCAACGACTCGTCGCCCCAACGGGCCACCGGCAGTTGCTCTTCGAGGCGGATCACCACTTGATCCGGCCACACGCGGCGCACTTCGGCGTGGGCGATCCAGGGCATTTGCTCCAGTTCTTTGCGCATGCCCTCCAGGTCGATGGTGAAGAAGCTCGCCGCCACATACGGAGCGATTCGCTGCTGCACCGCTTGCTGACTGATGTAACTCAGGTCGCCCTGGACAGCGATCTTGCTGATCGGCCGGTCGGCGTAAGGCAGCAGACGCTGGGCGCCTTCGTAAGTACCGAAACCGAGCACCAACAGCAGCACCGGCCAGAACAGACTTCTCAGAAAGCCGAAATTGGCTTTTGGCAGGCGCGCGGACATCGGCTCTTTGGCCACCATTCGGCTGGCACCCCGCGGCACCGGCTTGCGACCGGGTGCGGGTGGCTGATGTCTGAGCTGAGCGCCTTGCATCGTCTTAACCTCGAGCGTCTTCAACACTGGCGGCCAGAATGGCCAGAACCAGTTGCTGGAAATCCAGACCGGCAGCACGGGCTGCCATCGGCACCAGACTGTGATCGGTCATGCCCGGTGCGGTGTTCACTTCCAGAAACCAGAATTGCCCGTCGGCGTCCTGCATCACGTCCGCCCTGCCCCAACCGGCAATACCCAGCGCCTCACAGGCCTTGGCCGTGAGTTCCATGAGTTCCTGTTCCTTGGCGGCATCCAGCCCGCACGGAATACGGTACTGGGTATCGTTGGCGATGTACTTGGCGTCGTAGTCGTAGAACGTGTGCGGTGTACCCAGGGCGATAGGAGGCAACACCTGGTCACGCAGGGTGGCGATGGTGAACTCCGGACCTTGAATCCATTGCTCAACCAACACTTGCGAATCGTAGGTACTGGCCGCTTTCCATGCGTCGATCAACTCGGACGCAGAACTCACTTTGGCCATCCCGATACTTGAACCTTCATGGGCCGGTTTGACGATCAAAGGCAAGCCCAGTTCCGTCGCAGCAGAAATACAATCGGCTTCGCTGCACAGCACGGCGTGACGCGGCGTCGGAATCCCGAGGCTGTGCCAGACCTGCTTGGTGCGCAGTTTGTCCATTGCCAGTGCCGAGGCCAGAATGCCGCTGCCGGTGTACGGAATGCCGGCGCATTCGAGCAAGCCCTGCATGCTGCCGTCTTCACCGCCACGGCCGTGAAGAATGATGAAGGCACGGTCGATTTTTTCGCTCAGCAGACGCTGCAGAAAGTCTTCGCCGACGTCGATCCCGAACGCGTCCACACCCGCGCTTTGCAGCGCCTCAAGCACGGCATTACCCGATTTCAGCGAAACCTCACGCTCGGCACTCAAGCCACCGAAGAGCACGGCGACGCGGCCGAAGTCTTTCGGCGCAATAGTAGAGAACAGCTTGGCGTAGGCAGCAGTCATTTCAACTTCCCCTCGACCGACGCCGCCACGGCGCCAGCGAACAACTCACTTTTCAACAGTTTGGGTGCAAGACCGCCGATATCGCCGGCGCCCTGGCACAGCAGAATGTCGCCGGCACGCAGCAACGGCTTGACCAGCGGCGCGAGGTCAACACCGCGTTCGATGTAGATCGGGTCGAGCTGACCGCGCTGGCGGATGCTGTTGCACAGCTTGCGGCTGTCAGCGCCCGGGATCGGCTCTTCACCGGCCGGATAGACTTCCATCAGCAGCAGCACGTTGGCGTCGGCCAGTACATTGACGAAATCGTCGTACAGGTCACGGGTGCGGCTGTAGCGGTGCGGCTGATAGACCATCACCAGGCGGCGCTCCGGCCAGCCACCGCGTACGGCTTTAATAACCGCGGCGACTTCGGTCGGGTGGTGACCGTAGTCGTCGACCAGCATCACATTGCCGCCGTCCACGGGCAGTTCGCCGTAGACCTGGAAGCGTCGACCGACACCCTGGAAGCCCGACAGGCCCTGGACGATGGCTTCATCGCTGACGCCTTCGTCGGTGGCGATGCAGATGGTCGCCAGCGAGTTCAGCACGTTGTGATTGCCCGGCATGTTGACCGACACTTCCAGCGGCTCACGGTCTGGACGCAGCACGGTGAAGAAGGTTTGCATGCCTTGCTGGCGCACATTGATCGCGCGCACGTCGGCGTCTTCGCTGAAGCCGTAGGTCACGGTCGGACGTTTGACCTGCGGCAGAATTTCGCGCACCACCGGATCGTCCAGGCACATCACCGCCAAACCGTAGAACGGCAGGTTGTGCAGGAACTCAACGAAGGTTTTCTTCAGTTTGTTGAAGTCACCGTCGTAGGTCGCCATGTGGTCGGCGTCGATGTTGGTGACCACAGCCACCAGCGGTTGCAGGTGCAGGAAGCTGGCATCGCTTTCATCCGCTTCGGCGATCAGGTAACGGCTGGTGCCGAGCTGGGCATTGGTGCCCGCGGCATTCAGACGACCACCGATGACGAACGTCGGGTCCAGGCCACCGGCGGCGAACACCGAAGCGATCAGGCTGGTGGTGGTGGTTTTGCCATGGGTGCCGGCCACGGCGATGCCGTGGCGGTAGCGCATCAGCTCGGCGAGCATTTCGGCACGCGGCACCACCGGGATGCGGCGTTCCAGCGCGGTCGCCACTTCCGGGTTGGAGGTGTTGACGGCGCTCGACACCACCAGCACGTCGGCGGCAGCGGCATTCTCGGCACGGTGGCCGATAAAAATGTGGGCGCCGAACGATTCCAGACGCTCGGTGACCGGCGAGGCTTTCAGGTCGGAACCGGACACTTCATAGCCCAGGTTCAACAACACTTCGGCAATGCCGCACATGCCCACGCCGCCGATACCGACGAAGTGGATGCGACGGATGCGGCGCATTTCCGGTTGTGGCATGGCTTTCTGATTCTCAACCATGGGACACCTCCAGACAGGAATCGACCACACTACGGGTGGCATCGGGTTTCGCCAGACGGCGGGCCGCTTGGGCCATTTCTTCAAGTCGTTGCGGTTGCATCAAGACCTCTGTCAGGCGCGCGGCAAGGTCCGCGGCACCAGTCGTTCTTTGCGGCATCAGGAAGGCTGCGCCTTCACGGGCCAAATATTCGGCGTTGCGGGTCTGGTGATCGTCGATCGCGTGGGGCAAAGGCACCAGCATCGAGGGCAGACCGGCGGCAGCCAGCTCACTGATGGTCAACGCGCCTGCGCGGCACACCACCAGGTCGGCCCAGCCATAGGCTTGGGCCATGTCTTTGATGAACGGCTGCACCTGCGCATCCACGCCGGCAGCGCGGTAGCGCTCTGCAGTCACTTCATCGTGGTTTTTGCCGGCCTGATGAAACACTTCCGGGCGCAAATCGGCAGCAACTTGGGCCAGGGCTTCAGGCAGCAATTTATTCAACGGCTCTGCACCAAGGCTTCCGCCCAGGATCAGCAAACGCGCTTTGCGACCCGCCAGAGCAGGTCGCGGGGTTTCGAGGAACAGCTCGCTGCGCACCGGGTTTCCGGTGGTACGGCGGGTGTCCGACAGAGTAAAGGTGTCGGGGAAGGCTTCACACACCCGGGCGGCGAACGGCACCAGCAACCGATTGGCGGTGCCGGCCACGGCGTTTTGTTCGTGAACGATCACCGGCACGCCGGCCAGCTTCGCGGCAAGACCACCGGGGCCAGTCACATAACCACCGAAGCCGACCACGCACACCGGACGCAGCTTGCGAATGATCGCCCGCGCCTGCCAGACCGACTTGAGCAGCATGAACGGCGCCTTGAGCAGCGACAGCTTGCCCTTGCCGCGCAGGCCAGTGGCGTTGATCCGATGCAGTTCCAGCCCGGACGCCGGGACCAGTTCGTTCTCGATCCCGCGTGGCGTGCCGAGCCAGTGCACGGTGTAGCCGCGTGCCTGAAACTCGCGGGCACAGGCCAGCGCCGGGAACACGTGGCCGCCGGTTCCGCCGGCCATGATCAATACGTTAGCGCCCATGATTCGGCTCCTCGGCGAAGTCGCTCTCATGGAATTCCATCTCTTCGCTGCCCAGGTGGGTTCGACTCTCCCACTCGATCCTCAACAACAAACCCAGGCAGGCACAGCAGATCACCAACGAACTGCCGCCATAACTGAGGAACGGCAAGGTCAGGCCCTTGGTTGGCAGCAGGCCGACGTTCACACCGATGTTGATCAGGAACTGACCAATCCACAGGAACGACAGACCGTAAGCCACGTAAGCGGCGAAGTACTGTTTGGCCTTCTCGGCCCACAGACCGATGTACATGCCACGGATACACACGAATACGAACAGCGCCACGGTGCACAGCGAACCCACCGCGCCCAGCTCCTCAGCCAGTACGGAGAACACGAAGTCGGTGTGCGCTTCCGGCAGGTAGAACTGCTTCTGCACGCTGTTGCCCAGGCCAACGCCCAGCCATTCGCCACGACCGAACGCGATCAAGGCTTGCGACAATTGATAACCGGCGCCGAACTGGTCGGCCCACGGGTCGGCGAAGTTGGTCAGACGTGCCATCCGGTACGGCTGCATCTGAATCAGCAAAACCACGGCCCCGACCGCCAGCACCACCATCAGCGAAAAGCGGAACAAGCCGACTCCGCCAAGGAACAGCATGGCCGCGGCCGCGCCCATCATCACGACGGTGGCGCCGAAGTCCGGTTCCATCAGCAACAGCCCCGCCATCGGCAGCAGCACGATGAACGGCTTGAAAAAGCCCATCCAGCTCTCGCGCACTTCTTTCTGGCGCCGCACCAGGTAACCCGCGAGGTAGATCACCACGAACACTTTGGCGATTTCGGATGGCTGAACGTTGAAGAAGCTGAAACCGATCCAGCGCATCGAACCGTTCACTTCCCGGCCGATGCCCGGAATGATCACCATCACCAGTAGACCGAACGCACCGAGCAGCATCAGCCAGCCCAACCGTTGCCAGGTGGCAATTGGAATCATCATGGTGATGATGCAGGCGCCAAGGCCCAGCGCCACATAGATCAGGTGGCGAATCATGTAGTACAGCGCACTGCCCGACTGCGCGGCGGCCACTTCGGTGGACGCCGACGCGATCATGACCAGGCCGAGACCGAGCAGCGCCAGGCACCCGGCGAGCATCGGGAAATCGAGGTCGATCCCGCGCCCGGTGATGATCGGCGACGGATACGGTTTGATGATGTTTCTCAGGCTCATGTCAGTTCCTCCACGGCGCGGACGAACTGGTGACCACGGTCTTCGTAATGCTTGAACATGTCGAAACTGGCGCAGGCTGGCGACAGCAGCACGACATCGCCCGGTTGGGCAGCGGCGCGGCATTGCTCGACGGCCTCAACCAATGACGTTACGCGGATCAGTGGAACGGCGTCGCCGAGGGCGGCGCCGATCTTGTCGCTGTCGCGGCCCATCAGAATCACGGCACGGCAGTGGGCGGCGACCGGATCACGCAGATCGTTGAATTCGGCCCCCTTGCCATCGCCACCGGCGATCAGCACGATCTTGCCGTCGATGTCCGCACCCAAGCCCTCAATGGCCGCCAGCGCGGCGCCAACGTTGGTGGCTTTGGAGTCGTTGTAATAAGCAACGCCGTCCAGATCGCGCACCCACTGGCAGCGGTGTTCGAGGCCGGCGAAGTTGCGCAGCGCTGCGAGCATGGCGTCGAACGGCAGACCGACCGCATGCCCGAGCGCCAGGGCCGCCAGAGCGTTGGACTGGTTGTGTGCGCCGCGAACTTTCAGCTCGCGCACCGGCATCAGGTTCTGGAATTCAAAGGCCAGGTATTTCTCGCCGTCTTCTTCCCGGATACCGAACGCCTTGAAATCCGGTTTGCTCAGACCGAAGGTCCAGCACGGCTGGCCCTCGCCGATCAATGGCCGCGTCAGTGCATCCTGACGGTTGACCACAAATTGCCTGGCACCACGGAAGATCCGGTGCTTGGCCAGGTGATAGGCCGGCAGACCGCTGTAGCGGTCCATGTGGTCTTCGCTGATGTTGAGTACGGTCGCCACTTCGGCGTTGAGCTGGTCGGTGGTTTCCAGCTGGAAACTCGACAGTTCCATCACGTACAGCTCGATGTCGTCGCTGAGCAAGTCCAGCGCCGGCGTCCCGAGGTTGCCGCCCACCGCGACGCGTTTGCCGGCCGCAGCCGCCATCTCGCCAACCAGGGTGGTGACCGTGCTTTTCGCGTTGGAACCGCTGATGGCCACGATTGGCGCCTGTGCGTTACGCGCGAACAACTCGATGTCGCCGGACAGTTTCACGCCACGGGCGGCAGCGGCTTGCAGGGCCGGGGTCGCCAGCGCCAGGCCGGGGCTCACGTAGAGCTCGTCGGCACGGCACAGGAATTCGACGTCCAGCTCGCCACAACGCACTTCCACGTGCGGATAGTCACGCTTGAGCGTGGCCAGTTCCGGTGGATTGTCCCGCGTATCGGCGACGGCAAACGACGTGCCCCGGCTCGCCAGGAAGCGAACCAGGGACATGCCGCTCTTGCCGAGGCCGACAACGATGCGGAAGTGGTCAGAAGCGATCAGAGACACTCGTTCTACCTCAGCTTCAGGGTGGCAAGGCCGATCAGCACGAGAATCACGGTGATGATCCAGAAACGGACGATCACGCGTGGCTCGGGCCAGCCTTTGAGTTCAAAGTGGTGGTGTATCGGTGCCATGCGGAATACACGGCGACCGGTCAGCTTGAAGGACGCCACCTGAATGACGACTGACAGGGTTTCCATCACGAACACGCCGCCCATGATGAACAGGACGATTTCCTGACGGACGATCACCGCGATGGTGCCCAGGGCTGCGCCCAGCGCCAGTGCGCCGACGTCACCCATGAACACTTGCGCCGGATAGGTGTTGAACCAGAGGAAGCCCAGACCGGCACCGATCAGCGCACCGCAGAACACGATCAGTTCCCCCGCGCCGGGCACATATGGGATCAGCAGGTATTCGGCGAATTTCACGTTACCCGACAGGTAGCAGAAAATACCGAGGCCGCCGCCGACCATCACGGTTGGCATGATCGCCAGACCGTCGAGGCCGTCAGTCAGGTTGACCGCGTTGCTCGAACCGACGATCACAAAGTAGGTCAGCACGATGAAACCGGCGCCCAGCGGGATGCTGTAATCCTTGAGCATCGGCAGGATCAGCGTAGTTTCCACCGGCGTGGAAGCGGTCATATAAAGGAAGATCGCTGCGCCCAGGCCGAACACCGACTGCCAGAAATACTTCCAGCGGCTCGGCAGGCCACGGGAGTTTTTCTCGATGACTTTGCGGTAGTCGTCGACCCAGCCGATGGCGCCGAACAACAGGGTCACCAGCAGCACGGTCCAGACATAACGATTGCTCAGGTCAGCCCACAGCAGGGTGCTGACGCCAATCGAGGACAGAATCAAGGCGCCGCCCATGGTCGGTGTGCCCGACTTGGACAGGTGCGATTGCGGGCCGTCGTTACGAACGGATTGACCGATCTGACGGTTCTGCAAAGTGCGGATCATCCACGGGCCATAGCACAGCGACAAAACCAGCGCGGTCAGCACACCGAGAATCCCGCGCAGGGTCAGGTACTGGAAGACCGCGAAGCCTTTGTAGAACTGTTGCAGATACTCCGCTAGCAGCAGCAGCATTAATGTTTCTCCAGACTGGACCCGCACAGAGCCGCCACGATGTTTTCCATCGCTGCACTGCGCGAACCCTTGATCAAAATGGTGGTGTTTGTGTCCTGCTCGGCGTCGAGGGCCTGGATCAGTTCGGCTTGCGTGCCGAAGTGATGCGCCTGTTCACCGAAAGCGGTTACGGCGTGGACCATGTTCGGCCCAACGGCATAAAGCGCGCAAACCTTGCCCCGGGCGTACTCGCCCACGTCGCGGTGCCCCTGCTCCGCCCAATCGCCCAACTCGCCGATGTCTCCGAGCACCAGGACGGTGCGGCCGGAAAAGCCGGCGAGTATATCAACGGCCGCGCACATTGAGGTGGGGTTTGCGTTGTAAGTGTCATCGATCACGCGCATGCCGTTCTTCGCCAGTTGCGCAACGGTGCGACCCTTGACCGGTTGCACCGCGCCAAGCCCGGTGGCGATGCCGAAGAGCGACACACCCAAGGCGTGTGCGGCGGCGGCGGCGGCCATGGCATTGGCGACGTTATGCGTGCCGAGCAGGTTCAGTTGAACGTACTCGACACCTTCAGGCGTGTGCAGATTGAAGGCCGGGCAGCCACGCGCATCGGTGCTCAAGTCGCTGGCATAGAAGTCAGCCTGCGAATTGCTGAGGGCGAAGGTCAGCACTTTGCGCCCGGCAGCGCGGGTCTTCCAGATACCGAAGGCCTTGTCGTCGAGATTGAGCACGGCAACGCCATCCGCTGCCAGACCGTCGATGATCTCGCCTTTGGCTTCGACGATTTTTTCCGGCCCGCCGAATTCGCCGACGTGAGCGGTGCCCGCATTGTTCAAGATCGCCACATGGGGCTTGGTCAGCCCAACGGTGTAAGCAATTTCACCCAGACGCGAAGCGCCCAGTTCGATCACGGCCGACGTGTGTTCCGGTGCCAGTTCGAGCAGGGTCAGTGGCGCGCCGAGGTCGTTGTTCAGGTTGCCACGGGTGGCCAATACCGGACCGCGAGTACGCAGGATGCTCGCGAGCATTTCCTTGACGGTGGTTTTGCCGCTGGAGCCAGTGATGGCAGCGACTGGCTGAGTGAAGGCGGCACGGTTCAAGGCACCCAACTGGCCCAAGGCCTGGCGGGTGTCTTTGACCAGCAGTTGCGCCAGCGTGCTGTCGGCGACTTCACGCTCGACCAGCGCGGCAACGGCGCCTTTGGCGGCGACGTCGTTCAAATAGTCATGACCATCGAAACGCGGGCCGGTCAGGGCAATAAACAGTTGGCCGGGCTGGATCGCGCGGCTGTCGATGCTGACGCCGTCGAAGCTGGCATCGGCGCTGATCAGGCGTGCGTCGAGCGCGTTGGTCAATTCGCTGAGCGTGAGGGCCTTAAGCATGGGCCACCTCCCACGCGGTCAGGGCGTGATCGGCCTCGACCAGATCAGAGAAGG
Organism: Pseudomonas sp. EA_65y_Pfl2_P78; assembly: GCF_963970495.1. Classification (NCBI taxonomy): domain Bacteria; kingdom Pseudomonadati; phylum Pseudomonadota; class Gammaproteobacteria; order Pseudomonadales; family Pseudomonadaceae; genus Pseudomonas; species Pseudomonas sp. EA_65y_Pfl2_P78. Next base: position 51,561 of record NZ_CAXAON010000012.1, read on the forward strand.
CATGGCGCTCGCCGTTGATTTCCTGATAGTCCTCGTGACCTTTACCCGCCAGCACGATCACGTCATCCGCCGAAGCGCCGGCGATCAGTTGGGCAATTGCCTGACCACGGCCGGCAACGAACGTGACTTTATCCACAGCGGTGAAACCGGCGCGGATGTCATCGAAAATCACTGCCGGGTCTTCGGTGCGCGGGTTGTCGTCAGTGACCAGCACTTGATCGGCCAGACGCTCGACCACTTCGGCCATCAACGGACGCTTGCCGCGATCACGATCACCGCCGCAGCCAAACAGACACAGCAACCGGCCTTTGACGTGGGGGCGCAATGCCGTCAGCACTTTTTCCAGGGCATCCGGCGTATGGGCGTAATCGACCACCACCAACGGTTGCGTGCCACCGCCCAGACGCTGCATGCGACCGGCCGGGCCTTCGAGTTTTGGCAGTACTTTAAGAATTTCGTCCAGTGCGTAATCCAGCCCCAGCAAGGCACCGACCGCGGCCAGTATATTGCTCAGGTTGAAACGCCCCAACAACGTGCTGCGCAAATGATGTTCGCCTTGCGGCGTCACCAGGGTGGCGAGCACGCCGTGGTCATCGAACTGGGCTTCGCGGCAATACAGATAGGCACTGCTGTCGAGCAGGCTGTAGGTAATCAGACGCGAATCGCGTTTTTCGGCCGCCAGTTGCCGGCCGAAATCATCGTCGAGATTGACCACACGGCACTTCAGATCGCTCCAGGCGAACAGCTTGGCCTTGGCCTCGGCGTAAGCTTGCATCGTGCCGTGGTAGTCCAGATGGTCGCGGGACAAATTGGTCATCACCGCCACGTCAAATGCCAATGCGGTCACCCGCCCCTGATCCAGACCGTGGGACGACACCTCCATGGCGACAGCTTTGGCGCCGGCCTTTTTCAGGTCGCCCAAAGTCGCTTGCACGGCAATTGGATTGGGCGTGGTGTGCAGGCCGCTTTGCAGTGCGCCATAGAAGCCGGAACCCAGCGTGCCGACGATGCCGCAATGCTGTCCGAGCAGATCCAGCGCTTGCGCCACCAATTGGGTCACGCTGGTTTTGCCGTTAGTGCCGGTCACACCGATCAGCTTCAGATGGTGGCTTGGCTCACCGTAAAAGCGCCCGGCGATGTCCGACAACTGTGCGGCCAGACCCTTGACCGGGATCAGCGGAACATCAGTGATCGGCAGCACCGTGGCGCCTTCCACCTCATAAGCCACCGCTGCTGCGCCGCGCGCGAGCGCATCGGCAATGTGCGCACGGCCATCGAACTTGCCGCCAGGCACCGCGAGGAACAGGTCACCCGCGCGCACGTTGCGGCTATCCAGCGCCAGTTCACGGATCAACAGATCGTGGCCGGCGTGAGGGAATATCTTGTTCAGACTCAGAGACATCAGCCGCGCCCTCCATTGGCTTTCAGCGGAATAACCGGGGTGGAGTTGGCCTGTTGTGTCGTCGGCAGGTTGTCCGGGGTTACGTTCATCAGACGCAGGGTGCCGGACATCACACGGCTGAACACCGGCGCCGATACCAGGCCACCGAAGTAACCGGCCTTGGACGGCTCATCGATCACCACAACGATTGCGTAACGCGGGTCGCTCATCGGGCCGAAACCGGCGAACAGCGAGCGGTAGGAATTTTCGGCGTAGCCCTTGGTGCCCGTCGATGTCTTGCGCGCCGTCCCCGACTTGCCAGCCACGTGATACGCCGGCACCTTCGCACGGAACACGCCACGAGGCGCCTCGATCACTTGCTGCAGCATGCCTTGCATGGTTTTCGCGACGGCTTCAGGCAGCACTTGCGTGGTTTGCGGCGGCTTGTCGGTTTTGATCAGCGTCAGCGGTGCCAGACGACCGTTGTTGGCCAGCGCCGAAAAGGCGTGGACCAACTGGATCGCGGTCACGGAAATACCGTAGCCGTAGGACAGTGTCGCAGTTTCGGCCTTGCGCCATTCACGGTAGTTAGGCAGGTTGCCAACGCGCTCCCCCGGGAAACCGAGGCCGGTGTCCTGGCCCAGGCCGACTTTCTGCGCGAGACGGTAAATGGTTTCACCACCAATATCGAAGGCGACCTTACTCATGCCGACGTTACTGGAATTGATCAGAATGCCGGTCATATCCAGCACCGGGCCTTCGCTTCGGGAGACGTCCTTGATGGTGTATTTACCAATCTGCAAGGTTCCCGGATACACCTCGACGGTGTCGGTCGGTTTCCACCGGCCGGATTCGATCGCAGCACTCATCGAGATCGCTTTCATGGTCGAGCCGGGCTCGAACACGTCGATCATCGCGCGGTTACGCATCATCGCCGGCTGCAGGTTGCGGCGGTTGTTCGGGTTGTAGGTCGGCTGGTTGACCATGGCAAGGATCTCGCCGGTCTTCACATCCATGATCACCAGGCTGCCGGCCTTGGCGCCGTTCTCGATGATCGCGTTACGCAGTTCGCGGTTAGCCAGATATTGCAGACGCAGGTCAATGGACAACGCCAAGGGCTTACCGGCCTTGGCGTTTTTGGTGACCTGGACATCCTTGATCAGCCGCCCGCGCCGATCCTTGATGACCTGTCGTTTGCCCGGCACCCCGGCCAGCCATTCGTCATAAGCCAGTTCGATACCCTCACGACCGTGGTCATCGATGTCGGTGAATCCGACCATGTGCGCCGTCACTTCACCGGCCGGATAGAAACGCCGGAATTCTTCGATGCCATAGACGCCCGGCACTTTAAGGTCGAGCACAGCCTGACCCTGCTCGGGAGTCAGCCCGCGCACCAGATAAATGAATTCTTTGTTGGCCTGGGCTTCCAGGCGCTCGGTCAGTGCTTTCGGATCCTGCCCCAGCGCTGTCGCCAATGCAGGCCACTTCTCTTTGGCCGATTGCATTTCCTTGGGGTTGGCCCACAGGGTGGTCACCGGGGTACTGACCGCCAAAGGTTCGCCGTTGCGGTCGGTGATCAAACCACGGTGTGCAGGAATCGGAATGTGACGAAGACTGCGGGCATCGCCCTGACCTTTGAGGAAGTCACGGTCAACTACTTGCAGGTCGATAATGCGCCAGCAGATCGCTGCGACCATCACGCCGAGGAGCGCCAGCATCAGGCGGAAGCGCCACGGAAAGAGTGCGCCTTCAAGCTTCATCATGGCGCCACCATCTGCACGTCAGCCGCGCCCGGGATGTGCATTTTCAGTTGTTCAGTGGCCAGCACTTCGATCCGGCTGTGTGCGGTCCAGGTGCTTTGCTCGAGAATCAGACGACCCCATTCGGCTTGCGCCTTGTCGCGCACGCTCAGCTCGCTATAAAGGTTGTTGAGCAACTGACGGTTCCAGTGCGCGCTGTAAGACACGCCGATGGCCGACACGAGCACGCCGACAAACAGCAGCAGCATGAAAAAGCTGCCGCCAGGCAGTGGCTTGGCGAAAAGCTTGCTCACCGCAACTTCTCCGCGACACGCATGACGGCGCTACGGGAACGAGGGTTGGCTTTGAGTTCGGCGTCGGAGGCCGTCTGCGCTTTGCCATGGATTTTGATTTTCGGTTCGAACGCAACGTGGCGAACCGGCAGGTTGCGCGGCAGGTTGTCGGCTTCGCCTTTCACCAGTTTGCGCATGAACAGCTTGACGATACGGTCTTCGAGCGAATGAAAACTGATCACGACCAGACGGCCGCCCACTTCCAGAGCTTGCAGTGCCGCTTCGAGGCCAGCTTCCAGGTCACCCAATTCGTTGTTGACGTGAATGCGCAAACCCTGGAATGCACGGGTAGCCGGGTTCTTGCCCTTCTCCCATGCCGGGTTGGCGACTTTCAACACTTCGGCCAGATCAGCGGTGCGCTCGAACGGTTTGATATCGCGACGCTCGGCGACGGCACGGGCCATGCGCCCGGAGAAACGCTCTTCGCCGTACTCCTTGAACACTCGGGCGATTTCTTCAACCGGTGCGGTATTGACGAACTCGGCGGCGCTGATGCCTCGGGACGGATCCATGCGCATGTCCAGCGGGCCGTCATTGAGAAAGCTGAAGCCGCGTTCTGCGTCGTCGAGTTGCGGCGACGACACGCCCAGATCGAGCAGAATACCGCTGACCTTACCGTCCAGCCCCCGTTCGGCGACGACTGAACCGAGCTCGGCAAAGCTGCGCTGCACAACGACAAAGCGGCCGTCTTCGGCCGCTAGCGCTTGCCCGGTGGCAATCGCTTGGGGATCCTTGTCGAACCCGATGAGTCGACCGTCCCGCCCGAGCTGACTGAGGATCAACCGACTGTGCCCGCCGCGCCCGAACGTGCCGTCCAGATAGCAGCCATCAGGACGTACGGCGAGAGCCTCGACGGCTTCGTCAAGCAGTACGGTGATGTGGTTAAAGCCGCTATCAATAGTCACAGGATCAAATCACGCAGTTCATCAGGCATCGCGCCCGGTTGTTGAATGGCAGCAAGGTCGGCGGCAGATACCGCGTTCCATGCATCCTCGTCCCACAATTGGAACTTGTTCAGTTGGCCTACCAGCATTGCGCGCTTATCCAATTTGGCGTATTCGCGCAGACGCGGCGGAACCAGAAAACGACCACTGCCATCGAGCTCGAGGTCGACGGCATTACCAATCAATAAACGCTGCAGGCGACGGTTCTCTTCGCGAAGCGAAGGGAGCGCGCGCAACTTGGTTTCAATGATTTCCCACTCATCGAGCGGGTAAACACACAGACATGGATCAACGGCATCGATCGTGACAATCAACTGGCCGGAACTACGCGATTCGAGCTCGTCACGGTACCGGCTCGGCATAGCGAGACGGCCCTTTGCGTCGAGACTGATAGCGTTAGCTCCGCGAAACACGTCTGCGTTTCTCCAATTTTTATCGTTTTGAGCTCAAAAAACCCACTTCATGCCACTTTCCGCCACTTGCGCACACTATAGGAATGCGCCCACCACACCGTCAAGGCGCGGATTAAAGGAAAACCCTTACAGAACGGAGATTTAGGAGCATAAAAGGAGGTGCAACGAGAATCTGGCGACTACTTTTGACCCATAACTTGAAGCCGCACTGAAAGCTGCGATCGAAAGTTAAAGTAATTTGTTAAGAGTAAGATTTTTTCGGTATTACAAATGCGCTTCTGCTGTTGATTGAAGCAAGGTGGGAAATGGCTATTACTGCATTTGCCGCTGCCGAACGTTCAGCCAGGGCCTGCTGATAATACACAGCCCTGATGCCATTGATTCAAGCAGGGAAAGAAAAAGGTGGAGAGTCGATCTGTAAGCCGGGTTCTGTCTTGAACAGTCATTCGTCTACGATGGCCATCACTGGACATCTTTAGCAACCTACCCGGTCCCAGCGCGGGCCACGCCTTGGGACCCTATTTGGTCTTGCTCCAAGTGGGGTTTACCTAGCCACGAACTGTTGCCAGACGTGCGGTGCGCTCTTACCGCACCTTTTCACCCTTACCGGTGCCGAAGCACTTAGGCGGTTATTTTCTGTGGCACTTTCCGTAGGCTCACGCCTCCCAGGCATTACCTGGCACTTCGCCCTATGGAGCCCGGACTTTCCTCCCCCCCCTAATTTTCATAGAGGGCAGCGACTGTCCGATCGACTCTCCGCCGCGAAGGTTAACGGCAGAGCGACTGAAGAACAAGCCTTAATAGCCGCAAACCCGCTCTGTGCGATGGGTTACTCACCCTTCTGTTTATCCAGCGCGACTTGATACAACACGTTTTTACGCTCACCAGTGATTTGCGCTGCAAGCGCCGCCGCACGCTTGAGCGGCATCTCTTCGAGCAACAAATCAAGGATGCGCATCGCCTCGCTGCTGACAGCGTCTTCGGACTCCGGCGCGGTCCAGCCTGCCACCAACACCACACACTCGCCGCGCTGCTGATTGCTGTCGGACTCCACAAATGCGCGCAGCTCAGCCAACGGCAAACCTTTAAGGGTTTCGAACGTCTTGGTGATTTCACGGGCCAGCAACGCCTGACGCTCGCCACCGAAAACCGCCTCCATGTCCTGCAAACATTCAAGGATACGGTGCGGCGCCTCATAGAAAATCAACGTGCGCGGCTCATCCTTGACGGCTTCCAGGCGCGCCTTGCGTCCGACTGACTTGGCCGGCAGAAAACCCTCGAAGATGAACCGGTCAGACGGCAGCCCCGCCGCCGATAGCGCAGCAATGAGCGCACAGGCGCCTGGCACCGGCACCACATTGATCCCGGCGGCCCGTGCCTGACGCACCAAGTGATACCCCGGATCGGAAATCAGCGGTGTTCCTGCATCAGAGATCAACGCCACGTTGTCACCCGCCAGCAAACGGGTAATAAAGCGGCTACCTTCATCTCGTTCGTTATGTTCGTGGCAGGCGGCCAGCGGTGTGGAAATACCAAAGTGCTGCATCAATCGTTGCGAGTGACGCGTGTCTTCCGCCGCGATCAGTGCCACTTCACGGAGAATTTTCAGTGCCCGGGCGCTGATGTCGTCCAGGTTGCCGATGGGCGTCGCCACCACATAAAGCGAGCCAGCAGCGGAATTCAAAGGACCTGGAGCAGTCAAAGCGCACACCTCATGATCGGTAAAAGCCGGCATTGTAACGCGTCACGAGGCTCGCGATGCGTTCAGGCATCCTTGGGTTTTGTGCGTAACTGTGCGCCGCGGCAACATTTCCTTCAGCTAAATTGACTGATTCATGCCAGTAACATCGCGCCCCGGCCAGCGCTTGGGTACAATTCCACGCTAATTTGATCGAGTATCAGGAACATTTACATGATCGCTTGCCTGCGGCTGTTCACTGCCCTTTGCCTCGCTGCCTTGTTGGCGGCTTGCGCCAGCTCCCCTTCCTCCAGCCTTGGCGAACTTCCACGGACTCCGGATGCCAGCATCGAGCAAATGCTCGAACAGGCTACCCAAGCTAAAACCCCGGAAAAAGCTGCCCTGTTGCGCCTGAGCGCCGCAGATCTGGCTTATCGCCAGGGCAATGCCGGACAGTCCGCACAGATCCTGCAACAAGTGCCACTGGAGCAACTCAAGCCAGGCCAGCAGATTTTCGCCAGCACCTTGGCAGCGGAACTGGCCATGACGCGCAATCAGCCAAAAGCGGCGCTGACCGCGCTGAGCCATCCGAGCCTGCAACACTTGGGTGAAATGCCGGAAGATCAGCAGATACGCACCGGCACCGTGCACGCCCGCGCCCTGGAAGCCGATGGCCAGACGCTCGCCGCTGCCCGTGAGCGCGTCTTCATCGCCCCGATGCTGCAAGGTGAAGCCGCCAGCAAGAACCACGAAGCCATCTGGAGCCTGATCGCCTCGCTGCCGACCGATCAACTGCAACCCAACACCACCGACGATCTCGGTGGCTGGATGGGCCTGGCACTGGCCGTAAAAACCGCCGGCACCCTGGAACAACAGCAAGCCGCCATCGACACCTGGCGTGCACAAAATCCAAAGCATCCGGCCGCCATCAAGCTGCCATTGCCATTGGCCAAACTCAAGGAGCTGACCAGCCAGCCCCTGAGCAAGATTGCCCTGCTGCTGCCACAAGATGGTCAACTGGCTGCTGTCGGCAAAGCGCTACGCGAAGGCTTCATGGCTGCGCACTATCAGGCTCAACAGGCCGGGCAGAAGCCGCCAGCCATCGAGTTTTACGACAGCACGAAGCTGACCTCGATGGATGAGTTCTATCGCAAGGCTCAAGCCGATGGCGTGCAACTGGTGGTCGGACCGCTGGAAAAACCACTGGTCAAACAACTGAGCACTCGCCCACAACTGCCTATCACCACCCTGGCACTGAACTACAGCGAAGGCGATCAAGGTCCGGCACAGCTGTTTCAGTTTGGTCTGGCGGCTGAAGACGAAGCCCGCGAAGTGTCCCGCCGCGCACGCGCCGACGGCCTGCACCGCGCTGCGATCATGGTGCCGAAAGGCGAATGGGGCGACCGCGTAATGCGCGCGTTCAGCCAGGACTGGCAAGCCAATGGCGGCAGCGTTGTCGCCATCGAGCACATTGATCAACCTGTGCAACTGGCTCAGCAGATCGCTGATATGTTCCGGCTGCGCCAGAGCGAAGCCCGCGCCAAGAGCCTGCAAAATGCTGCCGGCACCAACGTAGCCGCACAACCGTCGCGCAGTCAGGACATCGAATTCATCTTCCTCGCCTCGACACCACAACAGGCACAGCAGATCAAGCCGACCCTGAACTTCCAGTACGCCGGTGACGTTCCGGTCTATGCGACCTCCCATGTGTACAGCGCCAGCGGCGATGTGAACCAGTACAACGACATGAACGGCATTCGCTTCTGCGAAACCCCATGGCTGCTGGAAACCAGCGATCCGCTGCGCCAACAAGTCACCGCACAGTGGCCGCAAGCGGCCGGCAGTCTGGGGCGTCTGTACGCCATGGGCGTTGACGCTTATCGCCTGGCTCCGCGCCTGAGCCAGCTCAAAGCCCTGCCGGACAGCCGCATCGAAGGCCAGTCGGGCAGCCTCGGCATGACCCAGACTCAACGCGTTGTGCGTCAGTTGCCTTGGGCGCAGTTCGTCAATGGTCAGGTCCAACGTCTGCCGGATACCCCGCGCTGATGCCCGACAGGTCACGCTCGCAAAGCGGTAAAGATGCCGAGCGCCAAGCGCTCGAGCATCTACAGAACCAAGGTCTGCGCCTGCTGGCGCAGAACTGGTTATGTAAACGCGGCGAGCTTGATCTGGTCATGCTTGATGGCGATACAGTAGTATTCGTTGAAGTTCGCTACAGAAAAAACACTCAATGGGGTGGAGCGCTCGCTAGTATCGATGGGCGCAAGCAGCAGAAACTGATTTTCGCTGCGCAGTATTTTCTTCAGCGCGAGTCGCGTTGGGCCAACTCCCCCTGCCGCTTCGACGTGGTGGCCATCGACAGCCATCCGAGTCAGCTGAACTGGTTGCAGAATGCTTTCGACAGTTGATCACCTGCACCCGACCCGTTTTTCACCCGACACATTTTGCTCTTTGCTTTGCGGGCTGCACATTCATGTGCCGAACAGCCGCGCTACTTAAGGTCACACAGATGGACATGCAATCCCGAATTCGCCAGCTTTTCCAGGCCAGTATCGACACCAAGCAACAGGCGATGGACGTACTTGCACCGCACATCGAGCAAGCCAGCCAGATCATGGTCAATGCCCTGCTCAACGAAGGCAAAATGCTTTCGTGCGGCAATGGCGGCTCTGCGGGCGACGCCCAGCACTTTTCCTCGGAGCTGCTTAACCGCTTCGAGCGCGAGCGCCCGAGCTTGCCAGCCATAGCCCTGACCACCGACACCTCGACGATCACCTCGATTGCCAACGACTACAGCTACAACGAAGTGTTCTCCAAGCAGATCCGTGCGCTCGGTCAACCAGGCGATGTATTGCTGGCGATTTCGACGAGCGGTAACTCGGCGAACATTATTCAAGCGATTCAGGCCGCACATGATCGCGAAATGATTGTCGTAGCTTTGACCGGACGCGATGGCGGCGGCATGGCGTCGCTGCTGTTGCCCGAGGACGTAGAGATTCGCGTACCGGCCAATGTCACTGCACGCATTCAAGAAGTCCACTTGCTGGCGATCCATTGCCTTTGCGATCTGATCGACAGCCAACTGTTCGGGAGTGAAGAATGACCCCTAATCGCCTTGGCCTTCTGGCCTTGACTCTATGCCTCGGCATCAGCGGCTGCACCTCAGTGGTGAATGCCAGCCGTGAAGCGCCGATTGAAGACGACCGCGGCACCCGCACCTTCGGCAGCAAGATCGACGACTCGCTGATCGAAACCAAAGTGGGCGTGAACGTCGCCAAGGCCGACCCGGCCCTGGATAACGATTCGCACATCGTCGTCACCAGCTTCAACGGCGTCGTGTTGCTGGCCGGCCAGACACCACGCGAAGACCTCAAGGCCAAGGCCGAGCAGGCCGCCGCCAACGTGCAGCGCGTGAAGAAGGTGCACAACGAACTGCAAGTGCTGCAACCCTCCTCCCTGCTGGCCCGTCAGAACGATGCCTGGCTAACCACCAAGATCAAGACCCAGATGCTCACCGACGCCAGCATTCCTGGCTCGCGCATCAAAGTCGTGACCGAGAACGGCATCGTCTACCTGCTGGGCCTGCTGACCAAACAGGAAGCCACTCAGGCCACCAACCTGGTGCAAGGCGTCTCCGGCGTGCAGAAAATCGTGAAACTGTTCGAGTACATCGACTGACACCCGCCCTTGCAGTAACAAAAAAGGCGATCCTTGCGGATCGCCTTTTTTTATTTCACCACTTTCAGACTTGGTCGGCCGCTTGGGCGCGGTGGCTCGCTGTCAGGAGGTGGCAGGTCGTCATCCGGCTCGATATCGCCTTCATCATCCATCGGCGACTCGAGGTCGAACACCATGCCCTGCCCGTTCTCCCGGGCGTAGATGCCCAGGATTGCACTGATTGGCACGTAAAGACTGTGCGGGACACCACCGAAGCGCCCCTCGAAGGTCACCACGTCGTTATCCATGTGCAGATGACGCACAGCACTCGGCGAGATGTTCAGGACAATCTGCCCGTCACTGGCAAAACCCTGCGGTACCTGCACCGCTGGGTATTCGGAATTGACCAGCATGTGCGGGGTGCAATCGTTATCAACAATCCACTCATAGAGCGCGCGGACCAGATAAGGTCGACTGGAGTTCATAGCGGCTCCTTAAGCCTTAGCGCATATCGCGTTCGACGCCAGACAGACTCGCCTGGAAAGCCTCACGCGCAAACTGGCGCTCCATATAATCAAGCAGCGGCTTGGCTGGCCGCGGCAGTTCAATACCCAGAATCGGCAAACGCCAGAGTATTGGCAATAGGCAGCAATCCACCAGACTTTGTTCCTCACTGAGGAAAAACGGTTTGTCGGCAAACAGCGGCGACACGCCTGTCAGGCTTTCGCGCAATTCCTTACGCGCCACAACTCGCGCGGCTTCCTTGGCTTTCGGATCCAGGATCAGATCCACCAGACCACACCAGTCACGCTGAATACGATGAATCAGCAGACGGCTGTTGGCACGCGCCACCGGATAAACCGGCATCAACGGCGGGTGCGGGTAACGCTCATCCAGATATTCCATCACCACGGTCGACTCCCACAACGCCAGGTCACGATCGACCAGCGTCGGCAGACTGCCGTAAGGGTTCACCTCAATCAGTTTAGGCGGCTGGCGACCAGCTTCCACATAAATGATCTCGGCGCTGACACCCTTCTCTGCAAGTACGATACGCACTCGGTGGGAATAGTGGTCGGCGGGGTCGGAGTAACAGGCCAACCGATTGGTCACGCCCATGGCGATCCTCCTCGCTTGTTGAATTTGTCGGAACCGGAAAAACGCGCGCGCCCAGAGGGTGCCTCCCGCAACACCTGGCTGGCCAGACGTTGCGCTATCGGAGACACCCTTGGGCGCGCGCGATTAACAGCAATGCTTGAAGCGTTATCAGTGCACGTCTTTCCAGTATTCACGCTTGAGCAGGTAGGCGAACACAAAGAAGAACGCCAGGTAGAGCAAAACGTAAGTACCGATGCGCTGATGTTGCAGCTTAACCGGGTTAGCCGAGTAAGCCAGGAAGGTTACCAGATTCTTGACCTTCTCATCGAACTGCTCTTCATTCAGAGCACCCGACTTCGGCACGATGGTCAGTTGATCGCACGCTTCATGAGTCAAAGGCGTACCAGTCAACGGATCATATTGCTTCTTGCCGTCTTCGACGATCTGCACCTGTTTGCAGCCCACGACCTGACGACCTTGCAGGCCGACCAGCACGTTAGGCATGCCGACGTTCGGGAAGACCTTGTTGTTCACACCCCATGGACGCGCAGGATCTTCATAGAACGACTTCAGATAACCGTAGAGCCAGTCAGTACCCCGAACGCGAGCGACCAGCGTCAGATCCGGTGGCGCAGCGCCGAACCAGGTCTTGGCATCAGCGGGCTGCATGCCGATGCTCATGTGATCGCCAATCTTGGCACCGGTGAAGACCAGCTTCTCCAGCATCACATCGTGCGGGATGCCGAGATCATCGGCGACCCGCTCGTAGCGCTGGAACTTGGCACTGTGGCAACCCATGCAATAGTTGGCGAACGTACGCGCGCCATCTTGCAGGGCTGCTTTATCGGAAACGTCGATGTCGACGCTTTCCAGCTCAGGACCGTGCTCGGCGGCGAACGACAACACAGGCAAAGCAACAAGAATCAGTGCAGCGAATAATTTTTTCATCAGCCAGTCACCCTTTCCGGAACCGGTTTGGTCTTCTCGAGCCGGGTGTAGAACGGCATCAGAATGAAGTAGGCGAAGTACAGGAAGGTGCAGACCTGCGACAACAACGTCAGAGTCGGTGTCGGGGCTTTCACGCCAGTCCAGCCAAGCAGCACAAAACACACACAGAAAACCACAAGCCAGATTTTGCTCAGCCAGCCCTTATAGCGCATCGACTTGACCGGACTTCGGTCAAGCCAAGGCAGTACAAACAGCAAAGCAATCGAAGCCCCCATCGCGATCACGCCCATAAGCTTGTCCGGAATCGCCCGCAAAATTGCGTAGAACGGCGTGAAGTACCAGACCGGAGCAATGTGTTCAGGCGTCTTGAAGGCGTTAGCCACTTCAAAGTTCGGCTTCTCGAGGAAATAACCACCCATTTCCGGGAAAAAGAACACGATCGTGCAGAAGATGAACAGGAACACGACCACGCCGACAATGTCTTTCACGGTGTAGTACGGATGGAACGCAATGCCGTCCAGCGGGATACCGTTTTCGTCTTTATGCTTCTTGATATCAACGCCGTCAGGGTTGTTCGAACCAACTTCGTGCAGTGCCAGAATATGCAGCACCACCAGACCGAGAATCACGATCGGCAGGGCCACAACGTGCAAGGCAAAGAAACGGTTCAGGGTGATCCCGGAGATCAGGTAGTCACCACGAATCCATTGCGTCAGGTCGTTACCGATGACTGGAATCGCGCCGAACAACGAAATGATCACCTGGGCACCCCAGTAGGACATCTGGCCCCATGGCAGCAGATACCCCATGAAGGCTTCAGCCATCAGCGCCAGGTAGATCAGCATGCCGAACACCCAGACCAGCTCACGCGGTTTCTGATACGAGCCGTAGAGCAAGCCTCGGAACATGTGCAGATAGACCACGATGAAGAACGCCGAAGCACCTGTGGAGTGCAGCAAACGCAGGATCGAGCCGTACTCGACGTCACGCATGATGTATTCGACGGAAGCGAACGCTTCTTCTGCCGACGGGGTGTAGCTCATCGTCAGCCAGACACCGGTGACGATCTGGTTAACCAGAACCAGCAGCGCCAGGGAGCCGAAAAAATAGAAGAAGTTGAAGTTTTTTGGCGCGTAATACTTGCTGAGATGGTCTTCCCACATCTTGGTGGCGGGGAAGCGCGCATCAACCCAATCCATGAACTTGCTCATCACGCTTTCTCCGTATCGATGCCAATGACAATCAGGTCATCAGTCTCATAGGAATGCGGGGGAACTGGCAGATTCAAAGGCGCAGGTTGCGACTTGTAGACGCGGCCAGCCAGATCGTAACGGGAACCATGGCAAGGGCAGAAATAACCGCCTACCCAATCTTTGCCCAGATCCGCGGGCGCCACTTCGGGACGGAAGGTCGGCGAGCAACCCAGGTGCGTACAGATCCCGATCACCAGCAGGATTTGCGGCTTGATGGAACGTACTTCCGGGTCGACATAGGTGGGTTGCGTGGAGTTTTTGGAGGTCGGATCGGAGAGCTGCCCCTCGATCTTTTTAAGATTCCCCAGGATTTCCTCGGTACGGCGGACAATGAACACCGGCTGACCGCGCCATTCAGCAATCATCTGCTGTCCTGGCTCGATTTTGCTGACATTCACTTTCACCGGTGCACCAGCGGCTTTCGCCTTGGCACTGGGAAACCATGACCCCACGAACGGGACCGCAGCCCCCACCGCTCCTGCAGCACCCACCACGGATGTGGCTGCTACCAAGAAGCGACGCCGGCCTGCATTCACGCCGTCATTGCTCATTCAGTCCTCTCCCATCAGCTTTGTGGCCTGTTAAATCAGGCATCTACTAAATAAATCAATGTTACTTATAAAAATTTTGCCGAGATGGTAATGAAAAGCCCCAATTCTGACAAGGGAATTACCCGGAGCTCTCACCCTCAAGCCTTGTAGTATAGGGGGTCTACGAATGTGGCAAGTTGTCACAGCGCAATTCTTTGATAAATCACAGGCATAAAAAAACGCCCGGTTCCGTGAGGAATCGGGCGTTCTTTTTGAACGTGGAAGCGAAATTAACGCTTCGAGTACTGCGGACGCTTACGCGCTTTACGCAGACCAACTTTCTTACGTTCAACTTCACGAGCGTCGCGAGTAACGAAGCCAGCTTTGCGCAGAGCGCCACGCAGGGTTTCGTCGTAGTCCATCAGAGCGCGAGTGATACCGTGGCGGATTGCGCCAGCCTGACCACTTACACCACCACCGATCACGGTGACGTAGATGTCGAACTTCTCGACAGTCTCGGTCAGCTCCAGCGGCTGACGAACTACCATGCGGGCAGTTTCGCGGCCGAAGAAGTTATCCAGCGAACGGTTGTTGATGGAGATTTTACCAGTACCCGGACGCAGGAAAACGCGTGCGGTTGCGGTCTTGCGACGGCCAGTGCCGTAATTTTGAGTCGCCGACATAATGTACTATTCCGTTAAAACTTCAGTTCTTGGGGCTGCTGAGCAGTATGTGGGTGTGCAGCGCCCGCATAGACTTTCAGCTTACGGTACATGTCGCGACCCAGTGGGTTTTTAGGCAGCATGCCTTTAACCGCGGTCTCGATCACGCGCTCAGGGGCTTTAGCGATCAGCTTTTCAAAGTTGATCGACTTGATGCCGCCCGGGAAACCGGAGTGGGAGTAGTACATTTTGTCAGTGGTTTTAGCACCGGTAACACGGATCTGCTCAGCGTTGATTACGACGATGTAGTCGCCGGTGTCAACGTGAGGAGTGTACTCAGGCTTGTGCTTGCCACGCAGACGGCTCGCGATTTCGGTGGCCAGACGACCCAGGGTCTGACCAGCAGCGTCGACGACAAACCAGTCGCGCTTTACTGTTTCCGGTTTAGCAGTAAAAGTTTTCATTCTTTATAGCCTCAGGGGCCGCCCTGTAAATTAGACGGCGGATCTTACTGAATAGTGCGTACTTTGACAAGTCAAAGGCAGCCGGATACAGACGCTTTCGGGGGCTCGGGTCGGCGCGTCCGTTCAACGGCAAGATTCTTCGGCGGCGGCGCATCACTTCCACTGCAGAAAGAGGTCGGCAATTATGCAGATTGCGAAAAATATTTCAACCTGCTTTTATGATTGTTTTGCCCAAGGAGCACCCGATGGACTATCGCCAGCTAGGCCGTACCGACCTGAACGTGAGTGCAATCTGCCTCGGCACCATGACCTGGGGCGAGCAAAACACCGAAGCTGAAGCCTTCGCCCAGATCGAACGGGCCAAGGAAGCCGGGATCAACTTCATCGACACCGCCGAGATGTATCCGGTGCCGCCGAAAGCCGACACCTACGCCACCACCGAGCGTTACATCGGCAATTACTTCAAAAGTCGCGGCGATCGTGCCGACTGGATCCTCGCCAGCAAAATCGCCGGCCCAGGCAACACCATCGACTACATCCGCGACAAAAACCTGCGCCACAACCGTCAGCACATCACCGCAGCGGTCGACGCCAGCCTCAAGCGCCTGCAGACCGATTACATCGATTTGTATCAACTGCACTGGCCAGAGCGCAGCACCAACTTTTTCGGACAACTGGGCTACAAACACAAGATCGAAGCCAACCTGACACCTCTGGAGGACACCCTCGAAGCACTCGACGAACAGGTAAAGGCTGGCAAAATCCGCCACATCGGCCTGTCCAACGAAACCCCTTGGGGCACGATGCGTTTTCTGGCGCTGGCCCAAGCCCGTGGCTGGCCGCGCGCGGTGTCGATCCAGAATCCGTACAACCTGCTCAACCGCAGCTTTGAAGTTGGCCTGGCGGAAATCGCCATCCGCGAACAGTGCGGCTTGCTCGCCTATTCGCCGCTGGCGTTCGGCTTTTTGTCGGGCAAGTACGAAGGTGGTGCACGTCCGCCAAAAGGCCGTCTGAGCCTTTACAGCCGCTTCAGCCGCTATTTCAACGCGCAATCGGAGGCCGCGTGCACCCGTTACGTGGCGCTGGCCCGCGAACACGGCCTGGACCCGGCGCAAATGGCTTTGGCGTTCGTGACCCAGCAGCCGTTCGTCACCAGCAACATCATTGGTGCGACGACGCTTGAGCAACTGGACAGCAACATCGCCAGTTTTGATCTGAAGCTTTCAGATGAAGTGCTGGAGGGGATTGAGGCGATTCATAAGGATCACCCCAACCCTGCGCCGTGATCGCGAGATAAACCGTCTTAGCGAGCAACCCCGCCCCCACGATCACCGAACCTGTGGGAGCGGGCTTGCCCGCGAAGACGCCAGTCAAGTCAACGCAAGACTCAAAGCGACCGCGCAATGATCTCTTTCATGATTTCGTTGGTGCCGGCATAAATCCGCTGCACCCGCGCATCCGCCCAGGCCCGGGCCACCGGGTATTCCCACATGAAGCCGTAGCCGCCATGCAGTTGCACGCACTCGTCGAGCACCTTGCATTGAAGGTCGGTGCCCCAGTATTTCGCCATCGCTGCCGTCGGCACGTCGAGTTTGCCTTGCAGATGCAGCTCCAGACACTTATCGACGAACACCCGTCCGATCTGAATCTGCGTGGCCATTTCCGCCAGTTTGAATCGAGTGTTCTGGAAGTCGGCAATCGCCTTGCCGAACGCCTTGCGATCACGGGTGTAATCGAGCGTCCATTGCAGCGCTGCTTCGGCCGAGGCCAAGCCACCGATGGCTACCGTCAGACGTTCCTGAGGCAACTCCTGCATCAGATAGGCAAATCCCGCCCCGGCCTGACCCAGCAGGTTTTCCCTGGGCACGCGTACGTCCTGGAAGAACAATTCCGACGTGTCCTGCGCCTTCATCCCGACTTTCTCCAGGCGCTTGCCTTTATCGAAACCTGGCGTGTTCGCCTCGACCAGAAACAGGCTGGTGCCTTTGGCGCCGGCTTTCGGATCGGTCTTGGCGACGACGATGACCAGATCGGCGAGAAAACCATTGGTGATGAAGGTCTTGGAGCCGTTGATCACATACTCGTCACCGTCGAGCACGGCCGTAGTCTTGACCCCTTGCAGGTCGGAACCGGCGCCAGGCTCGGTCATGGCGATAGCCGTAACCATCTCACCCGACACCAGTTTCGGCAGGTACTTGTGCTTCAGCGCTTCGCTGCCGTAATGCAGGATGTACGGCGCGACGATGTCCGAATGCAGCGAGAAACCGATCCCGGTCAGGCCCAGCCTACCGACCTCTTCGATCACCACGGTGCTGTAAAGAAAGTCCGCTCCCAGGCCGCCGTATTCTTCCGGCAGGTGCGAGCAGAGCATCCCCGCCTCCCCTGCCTTGTTCCATAGTTTGCGGTCGATATAGCCCTGTTTCTCCCACTGCGCATGAAACGGCACCGCCTCTTTTTCGAGGAATGTTCGTACGCTGTCGCGGAACAATTCGTGCTCGGAACTGAACAAGGTTCTGGGAATCATGCGGCACCTTTCTTTGTTATTGGAGGGATACACCCTTCAGAGACTAAGCCTCCCCTCCGACACAGGACACTGGACACATCCGACAAAAAATAAGACGATCCAGCCGTCTGGTGACCACTTTCCCTTATAAAAACAAAACAAAAGTTGAATTATGTCTAAGCAAGTCTCCACGCCCTTACGGCGCGTCAGCATCCTGGCGATCGACCAGGTTTTCGCCTTCACCCTCATGCAAGCCAAGGATTTTTTCCATGTGGCCAGCCTGCGCTACGGCAAACAATTGGGCCACGGCCTGACACCGGCGTTTGAAACACGCCTGGTCAGCCCTGATGGCCAACCGGTGAAAAGCTTTAGCAATGTAGTCATGCCGGTGGATGGCGGTCTCGAAAACACCGATATCATCATCCTCCCGGCGTTCTGGGACGATTTCGATACGCTGTGCAGCCGTTACCCGCAAATCCTGCCTTGGTTGCGCGAACAACACGCTCGCGGCGCCGTGCTATGCGCCGAGGCCACAGGCGTGTTCTGGCTGGCCGAGGCGGGGCTGCTCAATGGCAAGGAAGCAACCACTTACTGGCGCTTCTTCAACGCCTTCGCCGAGCGCTTCCCGCAGGTTCACCTCAATCAGGACAAGCACCTGACTGATGCCGACAATCTCTATTGCGCCGGCGGCACCACGTCGGCCTGCGATCTCTACATCTATCTGATCGAGCGCTTCTGCGGCGCCAACGTGGCGCAGGCTGTGGCCCGCGATATTCTTTACGAGGTGCAGCGTAACTATTCGCCAGGGCGCATCGGTTTCGGCGGGCAGAAGCTGCATCAGGACGTGATCATTCTGCAGATTCAACACTGGCTCGAAGAACACTTCGCCGACAAATTCCGCTTCGAAGACGTGGCCCGCGAACACGGCATGAGCATCCGCAACTTCATGCGCCGCTTCCAGACCGCCACCGGTGACAAACCGCTGCATTACCTGCAACGGCTGCGCATCGAAACGGCCAAGGGTTTACTGTCGGGCAGCCGCAAGAGCATCAAGACCATCAGTTATGAAGTCGGCTATGACGATGCGAGCTTCTTTGCGCGACTGTTCCGCCAGCACACCGAACTGTCGCCAAACCAGTATCGGCAGCAATTTCAGCAGGCTGCCTAACCCCCGAAGCATACAGAGATCCCCTGTGGTAGCGGGCTTGTTCGCGAAGGCGGCGCATCTGCCGACATCGATGTTGAATGACACACCGCTTTCGCGAGCAAGCCCGCTCCCACAGGGGGATTGCGGTGAATCCGAGGAATCTTCAAGACATAAAAAAGGGCCTGCATTCGCAGGCCCTTTTTTATTTGCCGAATCGGTTCAAGGCTTGTGCGCCCGAGCCAGGAATTCGTGGGATTGCATCTCCAGCAAACGGCTCAGCGTGCGCTGGAACTCGAAGTTCAGACGTCCGCCGGTGTACAGATCTTTCAACTCGACTTCGGCAGAAATGATCAGCTTCACGTTGCGGTCGTAGAACTCGTCGACCATGTTGATGAAACGTCGAGCGATGTCATCGGTGGTGACGCTCATCTGCTCGACACCGCTGAGCAGCACTGCGTGGAAGATCTTGCCCAGTTCGATGTAATCGTTCTGACTGCGCGGGCCGTCGCACAGTTCGCGGAAGTCGAACCAGGCCACGTCATCGCAAGTGCGCAAGGCACGGATTTCGCGATT
The DNA here is from genome assembly GCF_963970495.1 of Pseudomonas sp. EA_65y_Pfl2_P78. Taxonomy (NCBI): domain Bacteria; kingdom Pseudomonadati; phylum Pseudomonadota; class Gammaproteobacteria; order Pseudomonadales; family Pseudomonadaceae; genus Pseudomonas; species Pseudomonas sp. EA_65y_Pfl2_P78. Next base: position 70,904 of record NZ_CAXAON010000012.1, read on the forward strand.
TTCGATGATCAGCACATCGTTCTCGACCGCAGCGGTGCACTCAGGCGTCAGTGCCTTGAAGCTTTTGCGCAGGCTTTCGTGAGCGGCTTCGTCGAGCGGATAGTGGAACAGCTCCGCTTGTTCGAGGTGACGCAGACGGTAGTCGACGCCGCTGTCGACGTTGACGATCTCGGTGTTCTGCTTGATCAGCGCGATGGCTGGCAAGAAGCGCGCACGTTGCAGACCGTCTTTATACAGACCGTCCGGGACGATGTTTGAAGTCGCGACCAGGGTCACACCATTCTTGAACAGCTCTTCCATCAGCGTGCCGAGGATCATGGCGTCAGTGATATCGGAGACAAAGAACTCATCGAAGCAGATGACCCGCGATTCAGTCGAAAAACGCTTGGCGATGAGGGTCAGCGGGTTTTTCTCACCGCCGAGGGTCTTCATCTCTTCATGCACACGCTTCATGAAACGGTGGAAGTGAGTGCGGGTCTTTTCCTTGAACGGCAGCGCTTCGAAGAAGGTGTCGACCAGGTAAGTCTTGCCGCGGCCCACGCCGCCCCAGAAGTACAGACCCTTGACCGGCGCCTGATCCTTTTTGCCAAACAGTTTGCTCAGCAGCCCCGGTTTGTTCTGATCGGCGGCGATCAGGTCCTCGTACAGGCGTTGCAAATGACGCACAGCAGTTTCCTGCGCGGCGTCATGGAAGAAGTCCGGGCGTTTCAGATCAGCTTGGTATCGTTCTAGGGGCGTCATAATTCGTTAGCAAGGCAACAAAAACGGGCCGTCACTGTAGCGACGGCCCTTGAGAATGGCAATCAGCCCTTGGTCGGGCCGAGCCGCTGATTATTCCTGAACCGGTGTCAGAGCGATCCGCAGGGCCTCGATGGCCGCATCCCGCGCTGCACTGTCAGCGAATGCCGGACTGTCGCCAACGCACTCGCCTTCCAGCCACACGCTGAAGCTCTGGTCTTCGCTGCGCACGTCCAAAGGCTGGCCGGATTGCAGTTGCTTGGTCACCTGGCCTGCGTTTTTGCCGTCGGCGAAGTTGCGCGACAGCAGCAGTTGCTCACCATCGGCGGCCAGCAGACGGAAACGGAAGCTGCCGTCGTCTTCACGGAAGCTGACGAAGCGTGCGGCTTTCGCCACTTTCTTCTTGGTGGTCGCTGCGACTTGAACCTGATTGACGAACGAACGCAGGCCGACGGCCTCACGCAGTTCGTTGAGGAACGGCGTGGCCACGGCACGGGCCTTTTTCGCGCCGATCTGCAGGATGTCTTCCAGATCTGCTGGACGCTCGATCAACTGGTGATACTTGTCGCGAGCCTCGCCCAGTTCGTTGTCGAGCAACTGGAACAAACGGTTCTTCGCCTCGCCCCAACCCAGGCCGCCCAACAGTTCGCTGCGGAATTCGTCGGATTGCGCCGGCGTGGCGAAGGCCTGGAACAGGGTGAACAGGTGCGAGTTGTCCGGATCTTTGGCTTCGCCCGGCGCGCGGGAGTCGGTGACGATCCGCGAGATCGCGTCCTTCATCTCTTTGGCGCTGGAGAACAACGGGATGGTGTTGTCGTAGCTCTTCGACATCTTGCGCCCGTCGAGGCCCGGCAACGTCGCCACGCTTTCCTCGATCAGCGCTTCGGGCATGGTGAAAAACTCTTTGCCCTGACCAAACAAATGGTTGAAGCGCTGGCCGATGTCGCGCGCCATTTCCACATGCTGGATCTGGTCGCGACCGACCGGCACCTTGTGCGCGTTGAACATCAGGATGTCCGCCGCCATCAGCACCGGATAGCTGTAGAGGCCCATGGTGATACCGGCATCCGGGTCTTCACCGGTTTCAACGTTCTTGTCCACCGAAGCCTTGTAGGCATGGGCGCGGTTAAGCAGGCCCTTGGCGGCAACGCAGGTCAGCAGCCAGGTCAGCTCGGGGATTTCCGGGATGTCGGACTGGCGGTAGAAGGTCACGCGGTCGACATCGAGGCCACCGGCCAGCCAGGTCGCGGCGATTTCCAGACGCGAGCGCTGGATGCGCAGCGGGTCATCGCATTTGATCAGGGCGTGGTAGTCGGCCAGAAAGTAGAACGAATCGGCATTGCTGTCGCGACTGGCAAGGATCGCCGGGCGGATGGCGCCGGCGTAGTTGCCCAGGTGCGGCGTGCCGGTGGTGGTGATGCCGGTGAGGATACGGGTACGGTTCGTCATGGGTAATCGCTTGTCAGACTGCAATCAATTCGAGAGACGCGGCAGGATCAGATCCTTGAGATCGGTCAACTTGCCATGAAAAAAGTGTCCGCATTCTGCCACTTTCAGCAGCTCATGGGGGCGCTGGAGTTTGTCGGACCAGTCGTAGACCAGTTGCGGATCGATCACTTCGTCGGTTTCCGGCTGGATCACCGTCAGCTCGCCGTGCTGTGGCAGTTGATCCTGATCACCCAGACGCATCACCGCCGGCGCGACCATGAACAGGTGCTTGAGCGGCACGCCCTGCGCTTCAAGACGCCCGCCGAGACTTGCTGCAACAAATCCACCAAAGGAGAAACCGAACAGGGTCAACGGCAGATCCGGGTGTTTTTCCCTCAGCCATGCCGCCGCAGCCTGGGCATCATCGACTTCGCCAGTGCCCATGTCGTGGGAACCTTCGCTGGCGCCGACGCCGCGATAGTTGAAACGCAAGGTGATCAGCCCGGCGTCGCGCGCGGTGCGCTGCAGGGTCGAGACGACCTTGTTGAGCATGGTGCCGCCCTGCACCGGGTTAGGATGGCAGATCAGCGCGATACCGCGCGGCTGCTCGTTATCCAGATACAGAGACTCAAGTTGGCCGATTGGGCCATCAATCACTACGGGGGTTTCACGCATCAGCAAGGAAGGAACTCCGTGACCTCGAGTCGGGTCGACTCGTCTAGCAAATTGTCTGTGCCAATCTATTGCGAGTGAATCGCGGTATACAGCGCAGGTTCGAGCCGTTAACGTAAAGCAAAGCCGTTTATAGAGGAAGGACTCGTGGAACACTCGCTCTTAGTTTGGTTGTTACCGACTCTTGCCCTGGTTGTGGGTGTCGCCATTGGATTCCTGATCGCGCGCGTTGCGCCGAACGCCGCGCCGAGCCGTACGCAGCGTCAACTGGATGATATCCAGGAGCGTTTCGACAGTTATCAAAACGAAGTGGTCACCCACTTCAACAGCACTGCGATGCTGGTCAAGAAGCTGACCCAGAGCTATCAGGAAGTGCAGGATCATCTCGCCGAGGGTGCCAACCGTCTGGCCCTGGACGAGCAGACCCGCCAACGCCTGATCGCCGCCCTGCACGCCGATGCGACGCAGGCACCGCGCGAACGCCTGACGCCACCGCGCGATCAGGAGCCTCCACGCGACTACGCACCGAAGACCCCAAACTCGCCGGGCATGCTCGATGAGCAATATGGCCTGAAGAAGTAATTGGGTTTCGCGCCCAACAAAAAGCCCCCGGACAATGCTGTTGTCCGAGGGCTTTTTTGTATCTGCTGATTTTGCGGTGACAACACCGGCCTCTTCGCGGGCTTGCCCGCGAAGAGGCCGGCACAGACCACACAAAAAATGCCCGATCACCAGGACCGGGCATTTTTTCACTCAAACGATCAGTTACGGATATTGCTGAACCGTGCCCTGCTGCTGACCACCATACTGCTGCCCCGGAATCGCTTTCAGGTTGACTTCAACCCGACGGTTCTGCGCCCGGCCATTGACGTCACCGTTGCTGGCAATCGGGTTATCCGGACCGGCGCCACGGGCCGACAGGTTGGCACCGCTGACACCTTGCGAGGTCAGATAGGTCGCCACGCTCTGCGCACGACGCTGGGACAGGTCCATGTTGTGCTGGCGGCTGCCGGTGCTGTCGGTGTAGCCGACGATTTCGATCTGGTTCTGGTTGAACTCTTTCAGCGAGTTGGCCAGATTGTTCAGCGGTTGGTAGAAGCTGGACGCGATGTTCGCCGAATCGGTGGCGAACGTGATGTTGCCCGGCATGATCAGCTTGATCTGATCGCCCTGACGCTGCACCTCAACGCCAGTGTTGGCCATGCTGGCGCGTAGTTTCGCTTCCTGCTTGTCAGCGTAGTAACCGTAACCGGCCGCCGAAGCCCCCACTACCGCTGCACCGATCAAGGCGCCCTTGCCACGGTTGTTGTGGTCGATGGCCGCACCGGCCAATGCACCGGCAAGTGCCCCGAGACCACCATACTTGGCGGTTTTGCTCATGCCTTGGGAGCCACCGTCGGCCTGGCCCTGATTGTCATAGGGGTTAGGCGAAGCACAGCCGGACAGCAAGGCCACGGCCGTGGCGACAATAATCAAACGACGCTTGGTGAACATGAAGAGCTCCTACGTTTCTGCATTCTATGGTGCAGCGGCCGTTTGGCAATGAACCTCTGCGGGCGTTTGATCATGACTATGCGTAAAAATTCCGCCGCACACCCATTACAAATTATTTACGCCCGCACGAAAGGATTTTCACGCATTTCATCACCCAGACGCGTATCCGGACCATGCCCGGTAACGACCGTCGCGTCTTCATCCAGTGTGTAAAGCCGCTGCTTGATCGATCGCACGATGGTCGCCTGATCGCCGCCCCACAAATCCGTGCGCCCTACGCCGCGACGAAACAACGTGTCACCGGCAATTAACAGCTTAGCCTCGGAAAACCAAAAGCTCATGGAGCCGGGTGTATGACCCGGCGTGTGCAACGCCACGCCGCAGCCGCAGGCGAGTTCTTCATCGTCACTCAGCCAGCGATCCGGTGAGGGTACGGGGGTGTAAGGCACGCCGAACATCTGGCATTGCATCTCCAGGTTGTCCCACAGGAACTGGTCTTCCTTGTGCAGATGCAGGGTCGCGCCGGTTTTCTCTTTCATCTGCCCGGAAGCGAGGAAGTGATCGAGATGCGCGTGGGTGTGGATGATGCTGACGACTTTCAGACCGTGGGCATCGAGGCGCGCCATGATCAGGTCAGGATTGCCGCCGGGGTCGACGACGATGGCTTTTTTGGTGATTGGGTCGCCGATGATGGTGCAATTGCACTGGAGCGGACCGACGGGGAAGGTTTCGCGGATGAGCACTGCGGTTGAAACCGTCATGGGGGATATCCTGGAAAATTTTCATCAGCGGTCGAAACCGTTTGTTCCGGGATTTTACCGTCGTTAAATCATTAACCCCAACTCCTTCGCCCGCGCCACCGCCTGCGTACGCCGCTCAACGCCCAGCTTGCTGTTGATATGGCTGGCGTGGGTTTTCACTGTATGTAGCGAGATGAACAATTGCTCGCTGATTTGCTGGTTCGAACAGCCTTGGGCAATCAGGCGTAAAACGGCGAGCTCCCTGCTACTGAGTTGTTCCGCAACGCCGGACTCGGCGACTGGACGAGCCGCTACAGGCGGAAAATGCTCCAGCAATTGCTGCCCAGGCAAGGTCGCAGAGGCCTGCAAATGCCCTCGTAGCCAGTCCGCGTGTTCCTTCACCAAGCTATCGAACGGCTGCAGCACGCCCCCCGCCGCCGCTTCCAGCGCCTGATTCAATGCCTTGCGCGCTTCCGGCTCTCGCCCACCCGCCAGCAGCAACGCAACCTTTTGGGTCAACACCATCACGCTGAGCAACTGACGACCGGTTTGCTGGCCATTCTCATGCAGAACGTTCAGCCGCCCCTCAGCGAGCATCGGCTGGCCTTGAATCACATCGAGCAGCGCCTGTTGCAACTCAACATGCAACGGCAACTGTGGATGAAATTCCGGCGGAGCCGCGGCGCGTTCGCCCGTGTACGTCTGGCCCAGTCGCGCCAGCCAGGCTTCAGCCAGATCAGTACGCCCCTGCGCCAGCCAGAGTTCACATTTGACCAGCGTGATCATCGCCAGATAGTAGATGGGCGGCACGTCCCAGATGTGCATCAGGCGTTCGGCTTCGGCGAGTTCGGCGAAGGCTTTGGCGAATTCGCCGCTCGCGCCGTCCAGGCGTGCGATCACGCAGTGACCGATCAACACGCTGATATCACGACAGGCGCGCGCCTCGCCAATACCAGCCAGTAACCGCGCGCGCGCGGCCTGTGGCTGCAAGCGCATCGCCAGCAGAAAACCTTCGTACAGCGTCAGCCGTGCGCGCACCGCGTACAAGCGTTGCGGTGACAGGCCGCGCAGGCGTTCCAGGCCCTGATGCACTTCATCCAGTGCCCGCAGGATTTCGCCGCGCGCCTGCAACACGCGGGCGCGGTCGTAATGCGCCAAGGCTTCGAAGAGGGGATTGCCGACGCGTTGCGCCAGCTCAAGGGATTCGCGGTTCAGGCCACGGGCACGCCACAGGTCGCCGTCAGCGATTGCCAGATTGGACAAGGTCGACAAACACATCAGCCGTTGGCCATAACGCTTGGCCGGCAGGCTCTCCAGCGCTTCGGTGCAATACCTGAGGGTTAACTCTCGATGGCCGCGGCCACGGGCAATGATTCCGCTCAGCGCCAGCCATTGCGCCAGCATCGACTTTTGCGCCGTGGCGGACGGGGCCGGCAGGAAACGACTCAAGTGGCTGGACAACTCTTCGGCCGCGTCGAGCTGACAGGCCAGCCCAAGCGCCCAGCTATAAAGGACGATCAAGCGCGGCGTGCTGATCAGCAGGCTATCAGGCAAGTCCATTTTCCAGCGCAGCAGCATGCCGACGTTTTGCTCGGCCAGCAGTTGTTCTTCTGAAAGGTTCTGTACCAGATTCGCCGCCACATCGAGGTGACCGGCGCGCAAGGCCTGTTCCACCGCTTCGTCGAGCAGGCCCTGGGCATTGAACCAGCGACAGGCACGCAGGTGCAGCGTGGCGGTCGGCACCATCGCCTGGGCAATCGGCCGGCTGCGCAACAAATCGGAAAACAAATGGTGATAGCGATACCAGTGCCCGTGCTCATCCAGCGGCACCAGAAACACCTGATGCGCCAGCAGGAAACGCAGGATCTCGGCACTGTCATGGGCTTCACGCACCGCATCGCAGAGTTCGCTGCAAAAGCGTTCCTGCGGGGCAGTGTCGTAGAGAAACGCCTGCACTTCGGTGGGCAGACAATCGATGACTTCTTCAAGCAGATAGTCGCGGATCAGCCCTTCCCCGCCGTTCAGTGCCTGAGGCAAAGCGGCATCGCCACCGGCTTCGGACACCGCCAGTAGCCAGAAACGCAATCCCGCCACCCAGCCTTCACTGCGCAGGATCAGATTCTCCAAGGCTTCGCCGCGCAGTGAAGTGCTGTGGCGATCAAGTAACGTCAGGGCTTCGTCGTGGGTCAGGCGCAGATCCTGCTCATGCAGTTCAAGCAATTGCCGGGACAGGCGCAAGCGCGCCAGATGCCAGTCCGGGCGCTGCCGACTGGTGACCATCACCAGCAAGCCGTCGGGCAAGTGATTGAGGAAAAACTGCAGGCAACGGTCCAGGACCGGACCTTGGGCGAGATGGTAATCGTCGAGCACCAACAGCAATGGGCTCAGCGGATCGAGGTGCAATGCCAGCTCATCGAGCAGACCGTCGAGCCACTCTTCGAAGGCGAAGGGCTGATGGCGTTGACGCATTTTCAGCAGGCCGAGTGCGCGACTGCCCAATTGCGGAAAATAATCCTGCAAGCCTTCGAGCAGGCGCTCGAGAAACCGCCCAGGGTCACTGTCGCGAGGGCTCAAACCCAGCCACAGGCTTTGCCAGTGCGCAGGCAGGCTCTGGCAGAACTCCACCGCCAACGAGCTTTTGCCGAACCCGGCGGGAGCGCTGACCAGCAACAGCCGTCCACCGAGCCCCGCTTGCAGGCGCTCGCAAAGGCGTGGTCGCAACACATAGCCATCAGGCAACGGCGGGCGAAAAAAACGCCCGGCCAGTGCCGCGACAGCAACGCTTGCGGGACCCGGAAGTGGGGACAGATCAGTCATGGCCGGCTCTTGTTCGAATTGCAGTTGGCGGCGTTGCAGATGTCCGCAGACTAGCCTTAAACGAACCGGTTATGAAGGTTGCTGCTACAAATGGCTACAAAAAAGCTACAGACAAAAAAACGCCCCGAACCGGTCGGGGCGTTTTCACGAGGATGCGGCCTCGCTTTACAACGGTTTAGCGAACACCCTCCTGGCGCAAAGCGGCAGGGGTGAAGTCGCTGGTGGTGGCGGTGAAGCCGAAGTCATAGGCCTGCTTCTCTTCGTTCTTCATGCCCAGCGCCAGATAGCGGCCGGATTGCAGGTCGTAGAGCGTTTCCAGCGCGTACCACGGCACTTGCTTGTCGTAGTAGTTCTCGGCATGCGCCTCGGCTACGCGCCACAGTTGTCCACGACCGTCGTAGTGGTCGATGACGGCTGCTTGCCAGGTGTCTTCATCGATGTAGAAGTCACGCTTGGCGTAGATGTGGCGCTGACCTTCCTTGAGGGTCGCCACTACGTGCCAGACGCGACGCAACTCGTAACGCGCCAGATCCTGGTTGATGTGGCCAGCCTTGATGATGTCGGTGTATTTCAGTTTCGGATCGTCGAGCTTGTAGCTGTCGGAGGCGATGTACATCTCTTTCTTGCCTTCGAGTTTCCAGTCGTAGCGATCCGGCGCACCGTTGTACATATCGAGGTTGTCGGAGGTACGCAGACCATCCGCCGCAGTACCCGGACCGTCATAGGACACTTGTGGCGCGCGGCGCACACGACGCTGACCGGCGTTGTAGACCCACGCCGAACGTGGCTCTTTCACTTGGTCGAGGGTTTCGTGCACCAGCAGCACACCACCGGCCAGACGCGCCGGCGCGGTCACTTTCTGCTTGAAGTAGAAGAGGATGTTGCCAGGGTTCTTCGGATCGTAGTCCTTCATCTTGTCGCGAAACACGAACTGGTCCTGGAAGTACACCAGGCTGAACGAGCCGTTCGGCTGTGGCGTCGCCTGGGTCACCAGACGGGTCACGCTGCCGCCGCGATAGCGGGTGATGTGGTTCCAGATGACTTCCACGCCGCTTTTCGGGATCGGGAACGGTACGGCCGTTTCGAAGTTCTCCAGCCCGTTGCCGCCGGACACCAGATTGGTATTGGTGGCGTTTTTCTTGATCGCGGCAAACACGTCATCCGGCACGGTAGCACCGCGATGGGACGGGTAAACCGGCATCTTGAAGCTATCCGGGTAGCGCTTGAACATCGCGTACTGGCCCGGGGCGAGCTTGTCCTTGTATTGATCCACGTTCTGCGCAGTGATGGTGAACAGCGGTTTCTCACTTGCATACGGGTCAGACAGGAACCCCTTGCTGTCGACGGTGCCCGCATTCTTGGGCATCGGTTTCCAGGCAGGAATCGAACCGTCGGCATTACCGGCCATTTCGGCGCCCATCGGGGTCAGGCTCTTGCCCAGTTTGTCGGCTTCGGCAGCAGGCACCGCGGCCATGACACCGGTCGCCAGCAGCGACAGGCCCAGAACGCTGGCATGGAACAGACTCTTTGTTATTTTCATAAATTCGTTCGTCCTGAAATGCAGTGCTTAGAAGTTCACGCCGAAGCTGAGCGCTACGAAATCGCGGTCATCCACCGTGGTGTACTTGCCGTCGAAGAAGTTGGTGTACGCCAGGCTCGCGGTGTAGGTGTTCTGGTACTCGGCATCGACGCCCAGGCTGACGGCTTTGCGACCTTCCTCGAAGTTACCGCCAGGGCCTGGCGAGTAGCCGCTGACGTCATGAGACCAAGCCACGTTCGGCTTGAGGTTCACGCCAGCGAATACATCGTTGTATTCCCAGATGGCGCGACCGCGGTAGCCCCAGGACGCGGCAGTGGTGAAACCTTCGTTGGTGCAATTACGGCTGCGGTTGTTCTGCGGCGAACCTGGCCCCGCACCGTTGATGGTGCCGTTGTTGAGAATGTTGGCGCAGGTGTCGACGCCACCGGTGGCTGGCAGTTCGCCCGGGCCGTAGACCGGGTCACGGCCATAACGCTTGTCGGACTTGCTTTCCAGACCGCCCACGTAAGTCATGCCCACCTCACCCACCAGGGTCAGACGGCTGGCGCCCATCACCTGATCGAAGAAGTGCGTGAACGTGGTTTGCAGTTGGGTGATTTCCTTGCGCTCGTAACCATGCAGATCCTGGCCCGGTACACCGTTTAGCAGCGACGCATTGCTGTACGGGCCGCCCAGCGGACGGACACCGGCGAACAGGATATCGGTGGAGTTCAGTTGTACCGGCGCGTTCGGCCGGTAGCTGATTTCACCGCTCCACGCCGTACCGGTAGGCAGGGTGGTGGAGAAACTCAAGCCGTAGAGACGGATGTCTTCAGGGTATTCGACAAAGTACTTCGAGTTACCCGCGACCAACAGCGGCCCCAGTGCACGAAATGCCGCGGGTAGTGCCGCCACGCCGTTATAGACCGATTGTGGCGCGCCCGTGGCGCTGAAGATCGGTGCACGGCTGTGGTAGTTCATGAAATAGGCACCGAATTCGGTGTCCAGCGGCTCGTACATGTAGCGGAACGACGCGCCCCACTGACCGCTGTCACGGGCATCGCGGTCGGCGCCACGGCGCACCAGAACCCCCTCTTCGTTGACATTGACCCCGTTGGCCGCCAAAGGCCCCAAGGCAATGCCCGGAATCTGCGAGCGCTTGTTCAAAACCCGCAGGTTGTCGGTGCAACCGTCGGCAATGATGTCCGGCTGAGCGAAGAAGGTGCCGCAGTTGTCGACGACGGTCTGGTCCCATTCCAACTGATAGAAGGCTTCGGCCGACAGGTTTTCGGTCAGGCTCTGGGACACGTAGAACATGTTGACCGGGATCAGGCCTTCCTTGATCTCGGCGCCCGGACGACGGAATGCAGACACGTCGATCGGGTTGATCGAGTTGATACCGCCGCCGATGAAGGTACTTTCACCCCAGCTTACGACCTGCTTGCCCAGACGCACGGAGCCTGGCTCATCGGCGATGGAGTAGTTGTGGTAGACGAAGGCATCGAGAATCTGCCCGCCCGAGGATTTGGCGCCCTCCTTGCGGTTGTTGTCGCTGATGTCCTTGAACTGGCGGCTTTCATCCTTGAGTTCGAAGTCGTACCAGTATTTGCCACGAACGAACACACCGGTGTCGCCGTATTTCAGTTCGAGGTCATGGATACCCTTGAAGATCTTCGAGAACGTCTCACCGCTCTTGAAGTTGGCGTGACCGTCGTCAGATGTCTGGGACAGGCCGTGACCGCCGTTGTTGACGCCGATGAGGTTCTTGTTCGGCTGCTGAGTAGACCAACTGGCACCGATCGACAGGGACGAATCGAACTGGCCTTCGATTTCACCGACGTTGAAACTGACGCCGAATGCGGGCCCGGCGAGCGAAGAGGCAAGACTGACCGCCAGAGGCAGTTTCGCCCGGCGCCAGAACTGGTTTACTGAGGTCATCGACGCTACTCCATGTGCATTATTGTTATGGCAGTGAGTACTTTTAAAAACGCCTGAAGGACCGGCTGCCAAAGGCTGACCGAAATCACTCCAAAGATGCATCGCCCCGTTTTGTGCGTGTGCCCCGTTCTTAAAAATCCTTGAGTGGACTATAGCCAGCAGGTTGTAGAGCTTGATCCCTCTAAAGTGTGATTTGCAGCTGCCGGCCACTCTGGAACAGTCCTTTTGCCAGTCCGACACATGTCGGCACGGCAAGGATGGCTGATTTTTTCGATTTCACAAGCCAAGCGCTTGCTTGGGGGGCCTGGCGCGCCGTTTTCGGCGCGCCGGCGGACACTCAAAGTGTCGAAAGGAAGGTACTGTTGTTGGCCTGCCATTGGGTGATGTCGAGGCGGATGCGCTTCTTGTCGAGCTTGCCAACGCTGGTCTTGGGAATTTCGGTAACAAGGGCAATCTGGCTCGGGATCGCCCACTTGCTCAGGTGCCCCAATTCCACAAACGGCTTGAGGTGTTCCTTGAGCTCACGCGCCCCGATCTCGTGCCCTTCACGGATCACCAGCAGGGCAAACGGACGCTCCCCCCACTGCGGATCAGCGATGCCCACCACTGCTACTTCGCGTACCGCGACATGGCGGCTGATCAGGTCTTCGAGGTCCAGCGAGGAAATCCATTCGCCACCGGTCTTGATCACGTCCTTGATGCGGTCGCGGATGTCGATCACGCCCATGCTGTCGAGCGTCGCCACGTCACCGGTGTGCAGCCAGCCGCCGGCCCAGAGCTCAGCGCCCTTCTGCGGCTCGTTGAAATAGCCTTCGGTCAGCCATGGCGCGCGCAATACCAGTTCGCCTTGAGTCTCACCGTCGGCCGGGAGGAAATTGCCCTCGGCGTCGATGATCGCGGCTTCCACCAGCGGTCCAGGGACACCGGCCTTGATCCGATACGTGGTGCGCTCATCCTCGGTGCCGGCCATCAGCTCATCATTGAGATGTGCGCAGGAAACCAGCGGCCCGGTTTCCGACATGCCGTACGCCGCCGTGAGCTGAATGCCGCGCGCCTTGGCGGTTTCGTACAAGGTGCGATTGAGTGCGCTGCCGCCAATGACGATTTTCCAGCCACCGAAATCGGTGCCTTGCGCGCCCTTGGCATTGAGCAACATTTGCAGGATCGTCGGCACGCAGTGGGAGAACGTGACCTTCTCCTTGCGCCACAACTCCACCAGAAACTCCGGATCGTAACGCCCCGGGTAAACCTGTTTGAGCCCGAGCATGGTCGCCACATACGGCAGGCCCCAGGCGTGTACGTGGAACATCGGGGTGATCGGCATGTACACGTCGCTGGTGCCGAGCAGGCGCACGCTGTCGATGCAGCCCATGATCGTCGACACGCCCATGGTGTGCAGCACCAGTTGCCGATGGGTGAAATACACGCCTTTCGGGTTGCCGGTGGTGCCGGTCGTGTAGAACGTGGTGGCAACCGAATTTTCGTCGAAATCCTGGAAGTCGTACTGCGGGCTCGCGGCGGCCAGCAGTTGTTCGTACTCGCCAACCAGATTCGGCAACTCGGCGGTTTTTTCCGGCAGATCGGTGAGCAGCAGGGTTTTCTCGACGGTGGTCAGTTGCGGCGCGATGGCCTGATAGAGACCTGCAAACTCGCTGTTGACCAGCACAAAGCGGTCCTCGGCGTGGTTCATGGTGTAGAGGATCTGTTCAGGCGACAGACGCACGTTGATCGTGTGGATCACCGCGCCGATCATCGGCACGGCAAACATGCATTCCAGATAACGATGGCTGTCCCAGTCCATCACCGCCACGGTGTCACCGGCCTTGACGCCCGCCGCCGTCAGCACATTGGCCAGCCGCGCCACACGCTCGATCAGGGTCGGATAGCTGTAGCGCAACTGGTCTCGGTAGACGATCTCGCGGGTTTTCTCGTAACGGGCGCCGGACATCAGCAGCCGCTTGATCAGCAATGGATACTGGTAGGCCCCATCGGCCGGGGGAATGACGCGAGTCTGCAACATAAGAATCCCTTTTCTGACTGCACGGTGTTGGCGTAGAGATTTGTACTCTAAAACCCTTATACGCCAGCCAAATCAGCCAAAGGAATGATTTGCACAGCCGTACAAATGCTAGCTTTGCGCCAGCATTTGCCGGTTATCCATCGCCTAGTGCATCTCGGTGAACGCCAGCTTCACGCCGATAGCGATCAGCACCGCGCCCATGGTGCGGTCGAACCAGTGGCCCATGCGGGCGAAACCGGCGCGCACGCGCTGTTGGCTGAACAGCATCGCGACAAGGCAGAACCAGGTGGCGGTCGCGACGGCCAGGTAAACCCCGTAACCGGCCTGCACCGACAGCGGCGTATGCGGGTTGATCACCACAGTGAACAGTGACAGGAAAAACAGCGTGGCTTTCGGGTTCAGGCCGTTAGTCACAAAGCCTGAAGTGAACGCGCCGCGTGCGGTGCGCTCACCGGCTTCTTTGTGCAGATCATCGCTGACGGTTTTCGCCGGTTGCGCGCGCAGGGCCTTGAAGCCGATGTACAGCAAATAAGCCGCCGCCGCCCATTTCAACGCGTTGAACAACACGATCGACTGCGACACGATCAGGCCGATGCCGAGCAACGAATAGCCAACGTGCAGAAAAATCGCCGTGCCCACACCCAGCGCCGTCCATGTGCCGGCGCGGCGACCGTGGGTCACGCTCTCGCGCACCACCACGGCAAAGTCCGGGCCGGGGCTGGCGACGGCCAGCAAGTGGATCAGTGCAACGGTCAAGAACTCGGTCCAGTACATGGGGGCTCCTTTAGGCCAGGCGTAACGTTTTGTTTCATCTGATAGGCTCGGCAGATTACGCCTTCCGTTCACTGCACAAAAGGTACAGTTGATGACTAACTCGCGCCGCGCCGTATTCCTCGATCACCCTTCGCTGGATCTCGGCGATCTTGACCTCAGCCCTTTGCGCGCCTGCTTCACTGACTTGCAACTGTTCACCCAGACCCTGCCTGAACACGTCGCCGAACGCCTGCAAGGTGCCACCGTGGCCATAACCAACAAGATCCTGATCGACGACGCAGCGATGGCCGCCAGCCCGGAACTGAAACTGATCCTGATCACCGCCACCGGCACCAATAACGTTGATCTGGCCGCCGCCCGTGCTCACGGCATCACCGTGTGCAACTGCCAGGGTTACGGCACGCCATCGGTGGCGCAGCACACGATCATGCTGCTGCTCAATCTCGCCACGCGCTTGGCCGATTACCAGCAAGCGGTGGGCGAAGGTCGCTGGCAGCAAGCAAAACAGTTCTGTCTGCTGGACTACCCGATTGTCGAACTGGAAGGCAAAACCCTCGGCCTGCTTGGGCATGGCGAACTCGGCGGTGCCGTTGCCCGGTTGGCTGAAGCCTTCGGCATGCGCGTGCTGCTGGGGCAAATCCCCGGCCGCCCGGCCCGGCCGGATCGTCTGCCACTGGATCAATTGCTGCCGCAGATCGACGCGCTGACCCTGCACTGCCCGCTCAACGAACACACTCGCCAGTTCATCGGTGCTCGCGAACTGGCGTCGATGAAGCCCGGCGCGTTCGTGGTCAATACCGCCCGTGGCGGACTGATCGACGAACAGGCCTTGGCCGACGCCTTGCGCAATGGCCATCTCGGCGGCGCCGCTACCGATGTGCTCAGCGTCGAGCCGCCCACCCAGGGCAATCCACTGCTGGCCGCCGACATCCCGCGCCTGATCGTCACGCCGCACAACGCTTGGGGCAGTCGCGAGGCCCGGCAACGTATCGTGGGTCAATTGACTGAAAACGCTCAGGCGTTTTTCAGCGCTAAGGCGCTGCGGGTCGTCAGTTGATAAACTGCGGCACTTTTTTTGAGGAGCAGTTATGGATCCGCGCAGTGAAGTACTGCTTCGTCAGGCCGAGTTATTCCAGGGCTCGCTATTGCTGGCCGGATTGCCTGCCGACGATTTGCTCGCACGTCTGCCCAACGCCTTTGGCTGGTGCTGGCACGCCGGCGATCAAGCCGCGCTCGACGCTCGCTTCGAAGGCCGCAGCCACTTTGGCGTGAATATCCCGGAGCGCGAATTCGACAGCGCCGTGGTGTTTCTGCCCAAATCCAAAGACCTGACCGATTACATCCTCAACGCTGTGGCCGCACGTCTGCCGGGGCGTGAGGTGTTTCTGGTCGGGGAAAAACGCAGCGGCATCGAAGGTGCGTCCAAGCAACTCAACCCGTTCGGCAAGCCGCGCAAACTCGACAGCGCCCGGCATTGCCAACTGTGGCAAGTGACCGTGGCCAATGCGCCAGAAGCAAAATCGCTGGAAAGCCTGGCGCAGACTTACGAATTGCCGCTGGCTGAAGGCCCGTTGAAAGTCATCAGCCTGCCCGGCGTGTTCAGCCACGGCCGACTGGATCGCGGCAGTGCCCTGCTGCTGGAACATCTGGACAAACTGCCGAGCGGTCATCTGCTCGACTTCGGTTGTGGCGCGGGCGTGTTGGGGGCAGCGGTCAAACGTCGTTACCCGCACAACCAGGTCACGTTGCTGGACGTCGATGCGTTTGCTGCGGCCAGCAGTCGTCTGACCTTGGCAGCCAACGGCCTGGAAGGCGAGGTGCTGACCGGTGACGGAATCGATGCGGCACCAATGGGTTTGAGCGCGATTCTGAGCAACCCGCCGTTCCATGTCGGCGTGCACACCGATTATTTCGCCACCGAGAACTTGCTGCGAAAAGCGGTCAAACATCTGAAAAACGGTGGCGAACTGCGCTTGGTGGCGAACAGTTTCCTGAAGTATCAGCCACTGATCGAAGAGCATCTGGGCGTGTGTGCGATCAAGGCCGAGGGCAACGGATTCCGGATTTACCGGGCCAAGCGCGGCTGAAAATTAGCACTTGCCGAATGGATTCTGCCTAGGCAGAATCCGCTCCGTCCTAGGGGAGTAGTCTCCCACGAGCGCCAAGCTCGTCCGGCATACGTCAACATACTTGATCCTCAGATCATGGCGTATGCGACCCAAGCGTCCGCACCAGACGGATAGCAGGGTTTGACAAGACCTATGACACGAACACCTTACCCGGGGCGGGAAGGCTGTACGTGTCATAGCCGTGTCGACCCGCCCCTTAGGAAATCCTGATGCTGGACTCGTTACTCGTTCCCACCGCAATCGTTGCCTTGGCCGAAATCGGCGACAAGACGCAACTGCTCGCGCTGATTCTCGCCGCTCGCTTCCGCAAACCCTGGCCGATCATTGCCGGTATCGTCGCCGCAACGCTGGCCAACCACGCAGCAGCCGGTGCGGTCGGTGCCTGGTTCGGCAGCTTCTTCTCCGATTCGGTACTGCACTGGATTCTCGCCGCCAGCTTTACGGCCACGGCGTTGTGGACGCTGGTCCCGGACAAAATGGACGACGATGAAGCGAGCACGGCACGCAAATTCGGGCCGTTCCTCACGACGCTGATTGCGTTCTTCCTCGCGGAAATCGGAGACAAGACCCAGATCGCCACCGTCATGCTGGCTGCGCAATATCCGGAGCTTTGGCTGGTGATTATCGGCACCACCCTGGGCATGTTGATTGCCAACGTGCCGGTGGTATTGGCCGGTAATTTTGCGGCGGAAAAACTGCCACTGACATTGATCCGTCGATTGGCGGCTTCGGCATTCCTGATTTTGGCAGTCGTTGCGGTGTACAAGGCGATGCAAAGCAGTGGCTGGGTTTGACGGCGTAAGTCGATAGACCCTGTCAGCGTTCTTCGCGAGCAAACCAGCCCCCACTATGGAGTGCATTCCAAAGTGAGAGCGGGCTTGCTCGCGAAGGGGCAATCAGCCTCGCTGCAAAACCATCAGGACTTCGGCGCTTTCTCGTACAGCGGCATGACCTTCGGAATCGCCGCCTGCAACGAGGCAATACGGCTGCTCGACGCCGGGTGAGTGCTCATGAACTCCGGTGGAGAACCTTCCGAAGCCTTGCTCATCTTGTTCCACAAGGTGATCGCCGCGTTCGGGTTGTAACCGGCGCGAGCGGCCAGTTCCAGACCAATCAGGTCGGCTTCGTTTTCGTTGGCTCGGCTGTTGGGCAAGGTCATGCCGTAGTTGGCCACGGTGTCGGCCAGCGCCAGGCTGTCCTGCCCCAGACCAAACAGTGCGCCCGCGCCCTGTTTGGCCATTTCAACGCCATAGGCCTTGGACATCGCTTCACGACCGTGCTCGCGCAGGGCGTGGGCAATTTCATGGCCCATGACCGCGGCGATCTCATCGTCGGTGAGTTTCAGGCTGTCGATCAGCCCGGTGTAGAAGATGATCTTGCCGCCGGGGCCGCAGTTGGCGTTGAGCTCATCGCTCTTGATCAGATTGACTTCCCATTGCCACTGCGCGGCATCCGGGCGGAAGTTCGGCGCCTGAGCGATCAAGCGGTTGGCAATCGCCTGAACGCGCTTGGCCTCAGGACTGGTTTTGTCCAGCACGCCTTTGCTCGACGCCTCGCCGACGGTTTTCTGATACGACTGGGCATACATCTGGTCGACCTCTTGCGAGGACAGCATGCTGAACATGTACTGCTTGCGCTCCACCCCTACGGCTCCGCCGCTGGTGGTGTTGACCGACTGACAACCGGCCAGCAACAGCGCTGCGCTCAGTGCACTTACAACCAATGTCTTGTTCATTCAAAAGCTCCCTGAAAACGTGCGCGTATCGTAGGCGGGTAATGGTATCGGCGCCAGAGTCAACAGACGTATTGCAGCGGCTTTCAGATATTTCCCGCCCGCACTGTCGTAAAAAATTCACAGCGACCGCAAGCCCCCGACAACTGCGTCGCGCACGCATCCATTTGCGACATCCCCACCCAATTGCGCCTTGCACCATTCATGGCTCATTGCCCGCTGCCGATACATCACCGCAGACATCCTCTTGCGTGCGGAGCTCCCATGAAGTTCAAGTCGATCCAGTTTTCCGTCGCCGCCCTGGCCGGCGCTATCGTACTCAGCGTGGTTGCCGCGCTGGTGCTGTACGCGCTGTTCTCTGGCGCCCGCACTCAGGAAATGGTGCAGCAACGCACTCAGGCCCAGTTTGAACAAGTCATCGAACAGCGACTGACCTCACTGGCACAAACCCAGGTCAGCCAGATTCAGCGCGAACTCGAAGCGCCGTTGCTGATTGCCGGCGGGCTGGTGCGGGTCAACGCCTTGCTCGGCACGCCCGGCGCCGATGGCCAGCCACGCCTGAGCGTCAGCCGTGAACAGTTGATCAGCCTGATCAAAGAGAACGTCGAAAAGAACCCGAAGATTCTCGGCACCTACATCGCGTGGGAAAAAAACGCACTGGACCACAATGACGCAGCCTACGTCGGCACCCGCGTCGTCGGTATCGACGCAGCCAACGGGCGCTTCCTGCCATGGTGGTTCCGCAACGACAACGGCACCCTGGGCCTGGACAAACTGGTGGACGTCGACGACCAGAAAGTCCTCTCCACCGGCGTGCGCGCCAGCGAGTACTACCTGTGTTCGAAAGAGCGCAAAAAATCCTGCGTGATCGATCCTGCGCCCTACAAGGTCGGCGACAAGATCGTCATGCTCGCCTCCTTTATCGAACCGATCATGCTCAACGGCGCATTCCAGGGCATCGTCGGCGCCGACCTGTCGGTGAACTTCATCCAGGAAATGCTCCTGGGCGCCAATCAGAAACTCTACAGCGGCGCCGGAGAAATGGCCCTGATCGGCAGCAATGGCCGGATCGTCGCCTACACCAAGGATCCGAGCAAATTCGGCGAAAAGGTCAGCGACATTCTCGACGCCGAACAGATTGCCAGCATGGCCAACCTCAAGCGCGGCGAAGTCACCTACTCCGTCAATAAGGACAAGGGGCGCATCGAATTGTACTTGCCGTTCGGCATTGGCCAGACTGACGCGCGCTGGACGTTGATGCTGCAACTGCCGATCAACGCGGTGATGGCTGATCTGCAAAAACTGCAGGGCGACCTCGATGCCCAGCGCAAGTCCGACACCTTCGGCATGGCCATGGTCGGTCTGATCATCGCTGGCGTCGGCCTGCTGGTGATCTGGCTGGTGGGCCACGGCATTGCCCGGCCACTCAAGCAGATGGTCGCGATGCTGGATGACATTGCCCAGGGTGAAGGTGATCTGACCCGTCGCTTGAGCAGTGATCGCAGCGACGAATTGGGTTCGATTGCCAAGGGTTTCAACACCTTCCTGAGCAAGTTGCAGGCGATGATTACCCAAGTGGTGACGTCGGTGCAGAGCGTCAGCGACTCGTCGGAACACACCGCCGACATCGCGATTCGCACCAACATCGGCATCCAGAAACAAATGGCCGAGATCGATCAGGTCGCCACCGCCGTGCAGGAAATGACCGCCACCGCGCAAGATGTGGCGCGCAACGCGACCCAAGCGGCGCAAGCAGCGAGCCATGCCGATCAAGCCGCCAGCCAGGGCATGCAGATTGTCCGCGATACCTCCCATTCGATTGGCGTGCTGGCGGTGGAAATCGGCAAGGCTGTGGGTGTGGTGCAAACCCTGGCCAAGGACAGCGAGAACATCAACGCGATCCTCACCGCGATTCGCGGGATCGCCGAACAGACCAACCTGTTGGCGCTGAACGCGGCGATCGAAGCGGCGCGTGCCGGCGAACAAGGTCGCGGCTTTGCGGTGGTGGCGGACGAGGTGCGCAATCTGGCGCAGAAAACCCAGAAAGCCACCGAAGAAATCCAGACCATGATCCAGCAACTGCAACAGGGCACCCGCGATGTGGTGCGGGTCATGGAAGACAGCCAGAACCGCACCGACGAAAGCGTGCAGCACGCCTCGAAAGCGGCCGAGGCGCTGGAGACGATTACCCAGGCGGTGTCGGTGATCAACGACATGAATACGCAGATTGCCAGTGCGGCCGAGGAGCAGAGCGCGGTGGCCGATGACATCAACCGCAACGTGATCAATATTGGCCAGGTGGCCAATGAGGTGGCGGGCGGCGCGGATGAGTCGAGTTCGGCCAGTGCCGACCTGACCAAACTGGCGGAGCAGCAGCGGCGGTTGATCAATCAGTTCAAGGTCTGATCCAAAGGCGCCTTGTCGAGCAAGCCCGCTACCACCCTGGAGTGAATTCCAATGGTGGGCGCGGGCTTGCGCGCCAAGGCGTCAATGCAGTCAACGCACTACCCCGGGGTCAGACACTCCGGCCCATTGAGCTTCGGATCATTGATCAGATTCGCCAGCACCCGCTCGCGCAGCGCGGCAGGCTCACTGGCCAGCAAACCCTGCAACACATGCAACGGTGTTTCGGGATTGAGCCAAGCGGCCTGCCCCGCCTCATCGAGAATCAACGGCCGGCGCTGACTGGCCGCCGGCTGAGTGATGACGGCGGTACTCAGCCACACCTGTTCCTGCACCGGATATGCCTCCCAGATCGCCGCAAAAAACAGCGAAGAACCCTCCCCCGGCGTCAGCCAGTACGGGCGTTTGCGTTGGGTACCCCGCCACTCGTAAAAGCCGTTGGCCGGCAGCAGGCAGCGACGCAGGCGCAGTGCCTCGCGAAACATCGGCTGTTCGGCCACTGTTTCTGCCCGGGCATGCGCCGGTGTTTTCGACAAATCGGTCAACCACGGCGGCGTCAGCCCCCATCGGGCCCGGGCCAGCGTGCGCTGGCCGTCGGCCTCGGCGCGCAGCATCAACACCGAATCATTGGGGGAAATGTTCCACTGCGCCTGTTGATCGGCGGGAAAACCAGGCAGCGCCGCGAAGTCGCGGTTCCAGCGAAACAGGGCATAACGTCCACACATGGGGCAACACGACTCAGAAGTAAAACGAACGTCAGCCTAACAGACCAGCGTCCCGGGGAAGCTCTCCGGTTCATCGCCGGGCAGCGGCAGCGCGGCATTGTACGCGGTGATCAGTTCGCGGGCGTACTCGGCCTGATCGTTATCCACCGAAAGCCCCAGCAGTCCAAAAATCGGCAATTCACCCGTGCCGCCGAGCAGATCCCGGCCCACCAGGAGCGCTTCAATACCTTCGCTGGCGAGCATGCCTTTGAGCATTTCGCCTTCCATCAGGCTCTCCGGTTCGTAGATTCGCTGCATGGGCGCCCCTCACTCGTTTTCGCTGAAGACTTCCAGGTGCCATTCTTCTTCGTGAACCTGCAATACGAATGTGATCGGCCGACAACACACCTGACAGTCCTCGATGTAGGTCTGGTCGCCGCCAGACAGATCCAGCGTCGTCTCGACATCTTCACCACAATACGGACATTCATACTCAGCGGTTTCCAGCATCGCGGTCTCCCAAGTGACTTGTGCGTATAATCGCCGGTCTATTTGCAGGGCTATTTTTGTCTGGCTACCTTTTCAGACCGTGCCCCGCGGGTTTTCGATCAAAACCTTTACTTACCCTAGCCGTTTCCAACAAGAGAGCATGATGGGCGAATTCGATGCCATCCGACCTTACGACGACAGCGAAGTACCTGCGGTACTGGCAAGACTGCTCGGCGACAAGGCGTTTCTAGATATCCTCACCCACTTCCGCTTCCCGCGTTTTGCCGGTCCTTTCGGCTGGATGCTCAAACCCCTTATAGCCCATCGGCTGCGTCGTGAGTTCGCCGGCGTCAACTCGGTAGCTACCTTACAAGATAAAGTCGAGTTCTACGTCGACCACACCATCGAGCGCGCCACCGATGGCGTGACCTACACCGGTGTCGAGCAATTCAAGTCAGGCAGTGCCTATCTGTTCATCGCCAACCACCGCGACATCGTGATGGACCCGGCCTTCGTCAACTATGCCGTGTACCACGCCGGCCTGCCGACCCCGCGTATCGCCATCGGCGACAACCTTTTGCAAAAGCCGTTCGTCAGCGATCTGATGCGCCTGAACAAGAGTTTTATCGTTCACCGTTCGATCACCGGGCGCCGCGAGAAAATGGCCGCGTACCAGTTGCTGTCGGCCTACATCAACCACTCGATCCGCAACGACTGCGCCTCGATCTGGATCGCGCAGGCCGAAGGCCGGGCGAAGGATGGCGACGACCGCACCGAGTCGGCGATCCTCAAAATGTTCCACATGAGCCGCAAGGACGAACCGTTCGGCGAAGTGATTCAGTCACTGAACGTCACCCCGGTGTCGATCAGCTACGAATACGACCCCTGCGACCAGGCCAAGGCCCGCGAGCTGTACATCCGCGCCACCACCGGCACCTACGCCAAAGTGCCGGGCGAAGATGACGTGAGCATCGCCAAGGGCATCACCGGCTACAAGGGCCGGGTGCATGTGAACTTTGCCGCGCCGATCACCGAGTGCTTCGAAGACACCAAGCAATTGGCGATCGAGATGGACAAGCAGATTCTGGGCGGCTACCGCCTGTTCCCGGTGCATTACCTGGCCTATGCGCAGTGGGCGGACGCTGATCCACAAGTGAACGTGCCGAAGGCTGCGGAGGTATTCCCGGCCGATGAATTGGCCAAGGCGCAAGAAGAGTGGCAGAGCCGACTGGATGCTTGCCCTGAAGAGCATCGCCCGTATCTGGTGCTGCAATATGCAACGCCGGTGCGCAATCAGTACCGGGTCAAGGCTGGGTTAGCGCTGTAAGCGGCGTCGGCCAGATACAGAAACGGCGCCCTCGAGCGCCGTTTTTCATGCCTGAAAATCATCAGTAGCGCGTGCTGATCCACGAAATGAGCAGTGCCAGGCCCAGGCAGGCAAAGCCAAAGCGATAGAAAAACCGATTCATGCGCAGCGTTGCCCAATCCAGAATCGGTTCGGCATTGGGCTGAGCCTGACGCTGGGCCGCGATACTGGCCATGGCGCGCTGTTCACGGCGGCGGGTCGCGTGCAGCAACCAACTGCCCGGAAACGCGAGCAACAGTGCCAGCAGATTGATCAATTTGGCGGGATGGGCGGTAAACAGCGTCATCAAGTGCAGCGACATCACAGACCCTCAAACTTAATCGGTGTGGCAGGCGCCAGGCGCGACGACCGCGGCGCGGATTTTACCGAAACATACCTTCGACGCCTCCCCTTTACGACAAATAACGCATCAATCGACCGATGGCTGTCCTGTGTCACGGCTTCGTCATGTGGATGCACCACCATGCGCGCCTCGAAACCGACACGGAACACGTCATGCTTCACGCTGAAAACCAGGATCGCCTGTACCTCATCACCCCCTACGACGATCAGCAAAGTCTCGTCGGCAGCCTTGCCTTCAATGTTCAGGATCGCCACTGGCTGGTGTATTGCGCCCTCGGCGGGCATCAGCATGCGGATTTGCCGGAGACGGATCTGCTGACAGGCGTGAGCGTTCTCGATTTCTATTCTCAAGCCGCCTGACCCGCCGCCGCTCCCACAGGGGATTTGTGCAAGGTTCAAAGACAGCGCCCACAAAAAAGCCCGGAGCCATCACTGGCACCGGGCTTTTTTTACTGCGCCGAAAGCTTACTCGGCGAGGACCTGACCCACGGTCGGGTCCTTGAACAGACGCGTCAACGCATCGCTCAACACGTCGCTGACCAGTTTGGTGTTGGTTTCCTGGTTGGGCGCCATGCCGAAGCGCTGATCCAGCGAAGCACCGTAACGGCCGCTGTAGCGACGGTTGGCGTTCTGCACGTCGGAGCGGAAGGTCGCGCCGATAGTCGCCTCGGTCACGTACATGCCTTCTTTCGGCGACTGGTATTTCAGCTCCGCCAGGGTCACGGTCAACTGCGGTGCGTTCGGTGCGTTGTTGGTCGGGGTGAACCCGAGCAGACGCACGGCGGCTTCAGCCTGAGCCTGCAACTTGGGCAGGATCTGCTCGCGCTGCACGCTGATGACGCTGGTTTCCGGGTACAGACCGCCACGGGTGCCCAGGGTTGGCGACGGACGACCGTCGACCACACGCACCACCACAGGCTGGCCACGGCCGACCGCCGCCAGTTGCGTGGTCAGCTTCGGTTCCGGACTCAGTTGTTGCGGGCTGTGGGCGCAGCCGGCCAGAGTCAAACCGGCCACAGTGATCAAACCGAACAACAGGCGTTGCAACATGCTCTTTTCTCCAGAATCAGGCACAAACAGGCCCGCAGTATAGCGGTGGGCCACTGCGCGGAACCAGCACCGCACAATGAATACTGAAATGTCTGACAAACCCTGATGAAAGCGGTTCCTGTCACAGATTGTTCACCGCCCATACACCTTGACGTCACGGCCTGCGGGCAAGCTCGAACCAGTCCTCCAACAAGGTACTCGGCCATGCGCTATTTGATCTCGTTGTTCGCCCCACGCCCGCTGCACCGCTGCTTTGCCCTGCTCGACCGCAACGGCCACTGCCAGGCGTTCAAGCAGTGCAGCCTGCAGCCAATGGGCGACGGATGGGTGGAAATCGAAGAAATCCGCCTCAATTGGTTGCGTAATCCGCTGCCTGCCAGCGCCCGGATCGCCCAGCGTCAACCGCGCGCAAACGCTCAGGTCCAGTTGAGCATCTGACCGGATGCCTAATAAAAGTCATTAAACACAACCAACTCCGCGCATTTCTTCGATACAATCTCCCCCCGATTATAAGGACGTCTCCTGATCGGGCCCCGCAACAGCGTCAATGCGCATGCATCGACATCCAAATCGCCCACAGAGAGCCGCCCACACAGATCGAGTGAAGTTGGCGTGCTTGCCTGTTCCTGCGGCAAAAACCCGCTTTTCGCGAATCTGCAGAGCTGTCATTACGCTCGGCCACCGAGATGTTTTGCCCCTTCGGGCAGGTTGCCAGGCTTGGACAGCCCTTTTTTGAGGTTCACGTCTTCAAAAGAGCGTGAAAAAAACGGGTTTTCACAACTTCACAAGAGTGTGGCGAGCAAATGAATAGTTTTGCGTCTGAACATGCACCATTAGCGTCTGAAACAGCCCAACGACACAGGACCGGGTATACCTCGAATACCAGAGCCTGAAGCCTGTCCGCTACGGATTTGGTTGCACAAAACGGATGTCTCGACCATAAGTCGAATTGCCAGCCGCGTGCTGAAATGAGTTCATGGAGCTCGTAAAGCCAGGCCGCATGCGTCCGTCGAAGTTGCGAAAAATTGCGAAGATTCGGACATGGCGAACCTGACCATGGGCATCCTGGGTTTACTGACCTGCCCTTGAATGCCTGGCAGCCATGCCGACAATTTGGTGCTGCAGATTTTGGAGACGCGTTAAATGGCGCATAACGAAGCAGTCGACGTAGTTCTGGTTGGGGCCGGCATCATGAGTGCCACCCTTGCCGTACTGCTCAAAGAGCTCGATCCGGCGATCAAGCTGGAAGTTGTCGAGCTGATGGATTCCGGTGCTGCCGAGAGTTCCAACCCATGGAACAACGCCGGTACCGGCCACGCTGGCCTGTGTGAGCTGAACTACACGCCGCAGGCGGCTGATGGCACCGTCGACATCAAGAAAGCCGTGCACATCAACACCCAGTTCGAGGTGTCGAAGCAGTTCTGGTCGTACCTGACCAAGAAAGGCACGTTCGGCTCGTGCAAATCCTTCATCAGCCCGGTCCCGCATCTGAGCTTCGTGCAGGGCGACAAAGGCGTTTCCTTCCTCAAGGAACGCTTTGATGTGCTGCACAAGCACCACGCGTTTTCCGACATGGAATACACCGAAGACAAGGCCACAATGGCCGAGTGGATGCCGTTGATGATGCCGGGGCGCGCGCCGGACGAAGTGCTCGCCGCGACCCGGGTGATGAACGGTACCGACGTCAACTTCGGCGCTCTGACCAATCAGTTGCTCAAGCACCTGACCAGCGCCCCCGACGCTCAAGTCAAATACTGCAAACGCGTCACCGGCCTCAAGCGTAACGGCGCCGGCTGGACCGTCAGCATCAAGGACGTCAACAGCGGCAGCAGCCGTGAAGTCGACGCCAAATTCGTTTTCCTCGGCGCGGGTGGCGCGGCACTGCCGTTGCTGCAGGCTTCGGGTATCGAAGAAAGCAAAGGTTTCGGCGGTTTCCCGATCAGCGGCCAGTGGCTGCGTTGCGATAATCCGCAAGTGGTCAAACACCACCAGGCCAAGGTCTACAGCCAGGCAGCGGTGGGTTCGCCACCGATGTCGGTGCCGCACCTGGACACCCGCGTGGTCGATGGCAAGAAATCCCTGCTGTTCGGGCCATACGCCGGTTTCACCACCAAGTTCCTCAAGCACGGCTCCTTCATGGACCTGCCGATGTCGGTTCGCGCCGGCAACATCGGGCCGATGCTGGCGGTGGCGAAGAACAACATGGACCTGACCAAATACCTGGTCAGCGAAGTGATGCAGTCGATGGAGCAGCGCCTGGAATCCCTGCGCCGCTTCTACCCTGAGGCGAAAGCCGAAGACTGGCGCCTGGAAGTGGCCGGTCAGCGGGTGCAGATCATCAAGAAAGACCCGAAAAAGGGCGGCATCCTGCAATTCGGTACCGAGCTGGTTTCGGCCAAGGACGGCTCCCTCGCCGCCCTGCTCGGTGCTTCGCCGGGTGCATCAGTGACCGTTTCGATCATGCTCGAACTGATCGAGAAGTGCTTCCCGGGCAAGGCCAAGGGTGAGTGGGCGGCCAAACTGGCCGAAATCTTCCCGGCCCGTGAAAAAGTCCTGGAAACCGATGCGGCGCTGTATCGCAAGATCAACACGCAGAACAACATCGCCCTGGAACTGGTTGAAGAAAGCAGCGAGACCCCAAGCTACGCTTGATCTTGCCGCATAAAAAACGCCCCGCACTCAGTGAGTGCGGGGCGTTTTTTTGTGCCTCAGGTTTTTAGCCCCGGGCTTTTTCGATCAATTCGATGTAGTCAGCAGCGTTGCGCTGATCCTTGATGTGGTCAACGAATGTCTGGCCCTGCTCATCCTTGCCATCCACGTCGTAACCCGCCGCGACAAAGAACGTCAGAAAGCGCTCGAAGTCATCGATGCGCAGGCCTCGGTACGCCTTGATCAATTTGTGCAGCGACGGCGAAGTGGCATCGATCGGTTCAAAATCGAGGAACAGCTTGATCTGCTCATCGCCAATCTCGTCACCAATCACTTGTTTCTTATCTTTACGCATTGCCGACTCCAGCTCGCAGACATGACACGGGGTCGGCAGTTTACCCCTGCCCCGCCGCCGGGCTCAACGCGATCGAACGGCCCCGGTGTGCAAATCGGCCCAGACATGGCCGTTGGCGTAGCTGAGGAACTGCACATACACGGTATCGTGGCGCAGCAAGTCGATCACCACGCGGTATTGCGACAACGGGTAAAACAGGGTGAGCGTCTTGCCCTTATCGTCGTAAACCGGTTTTTTCAGGCTTTTGCTTTCGCCATCAAAACTCACCAGCACCTGAGCGATCGTCGCGCCCTTGTTCAGGGGTTTGCCCTTGAGGCGAATCATCAGGGACGAGGTGACCGGAATCGGCTGCTGATTGGATGGGCGTTGCGCCCCCACGACCACCGAATAGTCGGTCACTTGCAGCAGTTGCTGCTGTTCGGGCGCGGCAGCGCGCAGGGTCAGGTCGTCCGGCGGCAGGAATTGACTGTGCATCGGCGCGGCGGCCAGAGGCAGGCTTAGGGTCAGCAACAGGGCGGCAAAGCTGCGGATCAAGAGGCTCATGACAGGCTCCGGGGGCGGGGCCGAGCACTCTAGCATGGGGTGTATGAAAATCGATCAGCGCACACCAAACAACTGTGGGAGCGGGCTTGCTCGCGAAAGCGGTGTGTCCCTTGTCAATGATATTGACTGACACGACGCCTTCGCGAGCAAGCCCGTTCCCGCCGTTAGATCAAGGCGTGGGTTACATGCCTTTGACGGCAAAGATCCCGTTGGCGTTGCGCCAGTAGCCTTTGTAGTCCATGCCGTAACCGAAGATGTAACGGTCGATGCACGGCAGGCCGACGAAATCGGCTTTCAGGTCAGGACGCGCTTTGCGGTCGTGATCCTTGTCGATCAGCACGGCGGTGTGCACTTTGCGCGCCCCAGCGTGTTTGCAGAAGTCGATGATCGCGCCCAGGGTGTGACCCTCGTCGAGGATGTCGTCGATGATCAGCACGTCGCGGTCGATGAACGAGACTTCCGGCTTGGCTTTCCAGAACAGGTCGCCGCCGCTGGTTTCGTTGCGATAGCGGGTGGCGTGCAGGTAGGACGCTTCCAGCGGGAAACTCAGATGAGTCAGCAGTTTGCCGGAGAAGATCAGGCCACCGTTCATCACGCAGAACACCACCGGATTGCTATCAGCCAGTTGTTCGTTGATTTGTGCACCGACGCGGGCGATGGCCGCCTCGACTTCAGACTCGGTGTACAGGCAGTCAGCCTCTCGCATGATTTGACGGATATGCTCGAGATCAGCGGACATGGTGCTCTCCAAGGGGTGGCGGAATCAGGAAAAGCGGGCAAAGGTACGCATCAAGCGAGGCCAGATCAAGCCTTTATGGACTAACGTACTCGATGTCCTATAGGACATCACCCTCGGATAGATTAATCTAGGCCGGTTTTTTTGCCCGCCGCCGGAGCCTTTCCCATGCCCATCCTTGAGATCCGCCATCCGCTGATCCGTCATAAACTCGGTCTTATGCGCCGCGCCGACATCAGCACCAAGAATTTCCGCGAGCTTGCTCAGGAAGTCGGCGCACTGTTGACCTACGAAGCTACAAAAGATTTGCCGCTGGAATCCTACGACATTGCCGGTTGGTGCGGCACGGTGTCGGTGGAGAAAATCGCTGGCAAGAAGATCACCGTGGTGCCGATCCTGCGCGCCGGCATCGGCATGCTTGAAGGCGTGCTGAGCCTGATCCCGGGCGCCAAGGTCAGCGCTGTGGGCGTTGCCCGCAACGAAGAAACCCTGCAAGCACACACCTATCTGGAAAAACTGGTTCCGGAAATCGACGAACGTTTGGCCATGATCATCGACCCGATGCTCGCCACCGGCAGTTCCATGGTCGCGACCATCGACCTGCTGAAGAAGGCCGGTTGCAAGGACATCCGCGCCATGGTGCTGGTGGCCGCGCCGGAAGGCATCGCCGCCGTAGAAAAGGCTCACCCGGACGTGACCATTTACACCGCGTCCATCGATGAACGCTTGAACGAACACGGTTACATCATCCCAGGGCTGGGCGATGCCGGTGACAAGATCTTCGGCACCAAGCAGAAGGACGCGTGACCATGCAGCAAGAGTTCAACGATCCGCTCTGGCGCACGGTGTTGTCCGGCGCGCAGATGCTGTTCGTGGCTTTCGGCGCCCTGGTGCTGATGCCGCTGATCACGGGCCTTGACCCGAACGTGGCACTGTTCACCGCAGGTCTTGGGACGATTCTGTTCCAGATCGTCACCGGGCGTCAGGTGCCGGTGTTCCTGGCGTCGAGCTTTGCGTTCATCACGCCGATCATTCTCGCCAAGGGCCAGTTCGGCCTCGCCGCGACCATGGGCGGCGTGATGGCGGCCGGTTTCGTCTACACCTTCC
Organism: Pseudomonas sp. EA_65y_Pfl2_P78; assembly: GCF_963970495.1. NCBI lineage: Bacteria > Pseudomonadati > Pseudomonadota > Gammaproteobacteria > Pseudomonadales > Pseudomonadaceae > Pseudomonas > Pseudomonas sp. EA_65y_Pfl2_P78. The sequence goes on from NZ_CAXAON010000012.1 coordinate 100,649, forward strand.
TGGGCCTGGCCGTGAAGATCAAAGGCACCGGGTTCATCGACCGTCTGCTGCCGCCGGTGGTGATTGGCCCGGTGATCATTTCGATCGGCCTGGCCATGGCGCCGATTGCCGCGAACATGGCAATGGGCAAGGCCGGCGACGGTTCCGAACTGATCCACTACCAGACCGCGATGATGATCTCGATGCCAGCGCTGCTGACCACGTTGATCGTGGCGGTGTTCGGCAAAGGCATCTTCCGCCTGGTGCCGATCATTTCCGGCGTACTGGTCGGTTTTGCCATGGCGTTCTATTTCGGCGTGGTCGATACCGCGAAGATTGCCGCTGCCCCTTGGTTTGCCATCCCGCACTTCACGGCGCCGGAGTTCAACTGGCAGGCAATTCTGTTCATCGTTCCGGTCGCGTTGGCGCCTGCGATTGAACACATCGGCGGCGTGATTGCGGTCGGCAGCGTGACCGGTCGCGACTATCTGAAGAAGCCGGGCCTGCACCGCACCCTGCTCGGTGATGGCATCGCCACTACCGCTGCGGGACTGTTCGGCGGCCCGCCGAATACCACCTACGCCGAAGTGACTGGCGCGGTGATGCTGACCAAGAACTACAACCCGAAAATCATGACCTGGGCGGCGATTTTCGCCATCAGCCTGGCGTTTGTCGGCAAGTTCGGCGCGCTGCTGCAGAGCATTCCTGTACCGGTGATGGGCGGGATTCTGTGCCTGTTGTTCGGTTCGATCGCGGCGGTGGGGATGAACACCCTGATCCGTCACAAGATCGACTTGGCCGAGGCGCGCAATCTGGTGATCGTTTCGGTGACGCTGGTGTTCGGGATTGGCGGCGTGCTGGTCGGCACGGGCACCGGGCCTGACGACTTCGGCCTCAAAGGCATTGCGCTATGCGCGGTGGTGGCGATTGCGCTGAACCTGATCCTGCCGGGCAATGACAGCTGGAAGCACAAGAAGGCGGATGAGCCGCTGGTCTGACGGCTGAAAATCTTTATTGCCTGAAGGACCGCTTTCGCGAGCGCTCCCACAGTGAATCTGCTGAGCACACAACATTTGTGGCAACACAGACCCTGTGGGAGCGAGCTTGCTCGCGAAGCTTTTAAAGCGCCAACGGCGCTCGTTCACACAGAGTGGCCAGCGCCTTCGCCCATTGCGGGTCGTCATTGAGGCACGGCACCAGCACCAGATCCTCTCCCCCGGCTTCGCAGAACTGCTCCTTGCCGCGATCACCAATCTCTTCCAGTGTCTCGATGCAGTCAGCGACAAACGCCGGGCACATCACCAGAATCTTCTTCACGCCGCTTTTCGCCAGCTCATCGAGCCGCGCCTCGGTATAGGGCTCGATCCACTTCGCTCGGCCCAGACGCGACTGAAACGACACCGACCATTTGCCATCCGTCAGCCCCATGCGCTCAGCGAACAACGCCGCCGTGCGCAGGCATTGCGCGCGATAACAGGTGGCCAAGACCTCAGGCGATGCGTTCTTGCAGCAATCTTCATTCTTGAAGCAATGATTGCCGGTCGGATCGAGTTTGGTCAGGTGCCGCTCGGGCAAGCCATGGAAGCTCAGCAGCAGGTGATCGTAGTCCTGCTGCAAGTGCGGCCTGGCGCTTTCGACCAGCGCTTCAATGTATTCCGGCTGATCGTAGAACGGTTGCAGCAACGAGAGCTGCACATTGAGATTTTTGCTGCCAATGACACGCTTCGCCTCTTCGATCACCGTGGTAGTGGTGCTGTCAGCGAACTGGGGATAAAGCGGCGCCAGTGTGATGCGTTTGTGCCCCGCCGCGACCAATCGCAACAGGCAGGTTTCAATCGACGGCTCGCCGTAACGCATCGCCAAATCAACCGGGCCACGGTTCCACTGTTGGGTCATCTGCTGCTGCAAACGACGACTGAGCACCACCAACGGCGAACCCTCCTCCCACCAGATCGAAGCATAGGCGTGGGCCGATTGCTCGGGGCGTTTGATCAGGATCAACGACACCAGCAAACGCCTTACCGGCCACGGCAGGTCAATCACGTACGGGTCCATCAAAAACTGATTGAGGTAGCTGCGCACATCGGCCACCGAGGTGGAGGCCGGGGAGCCCAGGTTGACCAGAAGCAAGGCGTGATCGGTCATGCAACGTCCTATTTCAGAGGCGGCTGGAGAGATCATCCAGGGCCGCGCGTAAATCCGTGAACTGGAAAGTGAAGCCCGCTTCCAGCAAGCGTGCCGGCGTGGCCCGTTGGCCGCCCAGCAACAACAAAGACATCTCGCCGAGGCCGACTTTGAGCGCCAGCGTCGGCATCGGCATGAACGCCGGGCGGTGCAGTACGCTGCCCAACGTCTTGGCAAATTCGCGATTGCGCACAGGGTTCGGCGCGCACGCATTATAAGGACCACTCGCCTGATCGCGGAGCAGAAGAAAATCAATCAAGGCGATTTGATCGTCGATATGAATCCACGGCATCCACTGCCGGCCATTGCCCAGCGGCCCGCCCAGCCCGAGCTTGAACGGCAGTAACAGCCGCGACAAAAAACCGCCCTCAGCCGACAGCACCAGACCGGTTCGCACAAGCACCACGCGAATGCCCTGAGACTCGGCACGCAGGGCCGTTTCTTCCCAGGCGATGCACAACTGACTGGCGAAATCGTCGATGACCGGCGGCGACTCTTCCGTCAGCTCACGTTCACCACCGTCGCCATACCAACCGATGGCGGACCCGGAGATCAGCAGCGACGGTTTCTGCGCCCGCGTTTCGAGCCATGCCAACAACGTTTCCGTCAGCGTGATACGGCTGCTCCACAGCAACGCTTTGCGTCGATGCGTCCAGAGTCGGTCGGCAATCGGTGCGCCAGCAAGATTGATGATGGCGTCGACAGTTTCTTCGCCGAGGTCCTCCAGGCGCGCAACTCCACGCACTTGGGCACCACAGGTTTTTGCGACCGTTTCCGGACGTCGACTCCACACCGTCAGACGATGGCCCTGCCCAGACCAATGTCGGCAGAGCTGACGCCCTATCAAACCAGTACCGCCGGTCAGCAATATATGCATGACATCTTCCTCGCGTGGCGTTTTACCCGGATCACTAGTCTATTTTTAGAAGCAGGGATCTTTTCTATCGGGCAGGCTCTATTGTTTAACCATAGGCCAAGCTGTCCGAACGAGAATGCTAGAAGTTATACCAAAAAACAAAATTGTACAGGTTTCATCAGCAGCGTAGTCTGTTCTGTACAGAAAGGTAAACGAGGCCCCTATGACTGTACCTATCGCAATCATCGGCACCGGCATCGCCGGGCTCTCGGCGGCCCAGGCTCTGACAGAGACCGGGTACACCGTCCAGTTGTTCGATAAAAGTCGCGGCAGCGGCGGACGCATGTCGAGCAAACGCAGCGACGCCGGTTCGCTGGACATGGGCGCGCAATACTTCACCGCCCGCGACCGGCGCTTCGTCACCGAGGTGCAGCGCTGGCAAAGCCAGGGCTGGGTCGCCGAGTGGACGCCGCAGCTCTACACCTATCAGGGCGGGCAACTCAACCTCTCCCCGGACGAGCAGACCCGTTGGGTTGGCGCGCCACGCATGAGCGCAATCACACGCGGCTTGCTCGATGGCATGGAAGTGCATTTCGCTTGCCGGATCACCGAGGTCTTCCGTGGCGAAGAACACTGGCATCTGCAAGACGCCGAAGGTTTCACCCACGGGCCTTTCAGTCATGTGGTGATTGCCACGCCCGCGCCGCAGGCCACCGCATTGCTGGCCGCCGCGCCGAAACTCGCCGGGGCCGCCGCCGGGGTGAAAATGGACCCCACCTGGGCCGTTGCCCTCGCCTTCGATACGCCGCTGGAGACCCCCATCGAAGGCTGCTTCGTGCAGGACAGCCCACTCGATTGGCTGGCGCGCAACCGCAGCAAGCCGGGGCGCGACAACACCCTCGACACTTGGGTGTTGCATGCCACAAGCGCGTGGAGCCGGCAGCACATCGACCTGTCCAAAGAGGCGGTCATTGAGCAACTGCACGGTGCTTTCGCCGAATTGCTGCACGGCGCGATGCCCGCCCCGACCTTCAGCCTCGCCCATCGCTGGCTCTATGCCCGCCCGGCGACCGGCCACGAATGGGGCACGCTGGCCGATGCCGATCTGGGCTTGTATGCCTGCGGCGACTGGTGCCTGTCGGGACGTGTCGAAGGTGCATGGCTCAGTGGTCAGGAGGCCGCGCGACGCTTGCACGAGCACCTGCAATGAACCGCATCAATCCGCGCAAATTGCTGCTGTCGAAATGGACAGCAGCCCAGCCGAAAAACCGCGAGAAGCATTTTCTGGTGACCGAACTGTTCTGCGATGAGGAAGGCACGGTGCTTGAGATTGAGTTGCAGGCCGTGCTGACCCAGCGCGCCGAGCGACTCGATTGGCAAATCCTGAAAGACCCGGCTGAATGGCATTTGGGCTGGAAGTGAGCTCCCCCCCCGCAAAAACCTATACAAATCATTTGACTTGTACACCCCACAATCTATGCTGAGGAAAAGTTGTACAGAGGCAAACCTCTGTACAGGTATAGATTCGAGGTGCTCATGTCCGAACCTTCTGCGCTTAAACCCAAAATCGCCATCAGCGCCTGCCTGCTGGGTGCCGAGGTGCGCTACAACGGTGGTCACAAGGAGTCGCGACTGTGCAGCCGCACGCTCTCGGAATATTTCGAGTTCGTCCCGCTGTGCCCGGAAGTCGCGATTGGCCTGGGCATTCCTCGCGAGCCGATTCGCCTGGTCGGCGACCCGGAGCATCCCGAAGCCATTGGCACCGTCAACCCCGCAATCAACGTCACCCAGCCACTGGCCGAGTACGGCCAGAAGATGGCCGCCGAACTGAATGACATCTGCGGCTACATCTTCATGCAGCAGTCACCGTCCTGCGGACTGGAACGGGTCAAGGTCTATCACGCCAACGGCGCCCCGGTGAACGGCGGCGGACGCGGCATCTATGCTCAAGCCTTCTGTGCACGGCACCCGGACTTGCCGGTGGAAGAAGCCGGCCGCCTGAACGATCCGGTGCTGCGCGAGAACTTCATTACCCGCGTGCTCGCCTACCGCGACTGGCAGCAGTTGCTTGCCCAAGGCCTGAGCCGCCGTGCCCTCACGGAATTCCATTCGCGCTACAAATATCAGCTGATGGCCCACAACCCTCTGCAATACAAGGCACTGGGGCAGTTGTTAGGCAACATGGCGCAGAGCGACCCTGCGCAACTGGGCCCACGCTACTTCAGCGAACTGATGGCGGCGCTTAAAAAATGCGCCACCCGTGGCACCCATAGCAACGTCCTGTTACACATCAGCGGGTATCTGAAACAGGCGATCAGCGCCGAAGACAAACAAGAGATGCAACATGTCATCGGCCAGTACCGCCTCGGCATCGTGCCGCTGGTCGTGCCGTTGACCCTGCTCAAGCATCACTTTCGCCTCCATCCGGACCCGTACATTGCGCAGCAGGTTTATCTGCAACCGCATCCGGAAAATCTCAGCTTGCGAAACGCCATCTAATGACTGAAAAAACCGATAGCAGCGCCCAGGAAGACTTGGGCGCGGACTTTAAAAAAGCCCTCGACGAAGGCTGGCTGCCGATCCGCGAAGTGGCGCGGCAAACCGGCGTCAACGCGATCACTCTGCGCGCATGGGAACGCCGTTATGGGCTGATCGTGCCGCAGCGCACACCCAAGGGGCATCGGCTGTATTCGGCCGAGCATGTGCAACGGATCCTGACCATCCTCACCTGGCTCAACCGCGGCGTTGCGGTCAGTCAGGTCAAGCCGTTGCTCGAGACCCCGCAAGCGTTCAGCGAAACGGTGGAAAACGACTGGCAACGATTGCGTCAGACACTGTTGATGGCCGTCACGCAACTCAATGAACGCAACCTCGACGACAGCGTCAATCAAGCCATGGCGCTGTATCCGCCGCGCACCCTGTGCGAACAATTGCTGATGCCGCTTCTGGCCGATCTTGAGCAACGCTGGCAGGGCCAGTTCGGTGCGCAGATGGAGCGCGTGTTCTTTTATTCATGGTTACGCAGCAAATTCGGCGCGCGCATCTACCATAACAACCGTCAGTTGCATTCAGCGCCGCTGCTGCTGATCAATCACTCCGACCTGCCACTGGAACCTCATCTGTGGCTATGCGCGTGGCTGATCAGCAGCAATGATTGTCCGGTGCAAGTCTTTGACTGGCCGTTGCCAGCCGGGGAACTGGCATTGGCGGTCGAACATCTGCAATCGCGTGGCGTACTGCTGTATTCCAGCAAAGCCATGCAACTCGCACAGTTGCCGAAACTTCTGGCGGGGGTCAGTGGCCCAAAAATAATTGTCGGACCAACGGTATGCATCCACCACGCCGAGTTGTCCGTAAGAACTTGCGAGATAGCTGATTTGTACCTGGCTGAAGATGCGCTTTCAGCGCACCAGGTGCTCATTCAGCGCGGGCTGATTTGATGAACCCAGTGAAGACCGACATGCAATTGATCTGGCTGCGCACTGACTTGCGCCAACATGACAACACCGCCCTTGCGGCCGCCGCAGCACGCGGCCCGACGGTCGCCGTGTACCTGTTGAGCCCCCGGCAATGGCAAGAACATGACGACGCGCCGTGCAAGGTCGATTTCTGGCTACGCAATCTGCGCGAACTGAGCAAAAGCCTGGGCGAGCTGAACATTCCCTTGCTGATCCGCACCGCTGCGCACTGGGATCAGGCCCCAGCGCAGCTGCTCAAACTCTGCCAGCAACTGAAGATCGCCGCCGTTCACGTCAACGAAGAATACGGTGTTCATGAGAGCCGTCGCGATGCGGCGGTGGCCGACACGCTGAAAGGCGAAGGCGTCGAATTTCACCGCTATCTTGATCAACTGCTGTTCAAGCCCGGCACGGTACTGACCAAAACCGGCACTTATTTTCAGGTGTTCAGCCAGTTCCGCAAGGTCTGCTATGAACGCCTGCATCGCTCGATGCCGGCCCTGGTGAAAACCCCAGGCAAGCAAACCGCACTGGCGCTCGAGAGCGATCCGGTGCCTGACTGCGTCGACGGTTTCGCCGCCCCCGGCGAGTCCCTGCGCGCCCTGTGGCCGGCAGGGGAAGAGGAAGCTCAACGCCGCCTCGATACCTTCGCCGATGCGCAAATCGACTACTACAAAAGCGAAAGAGACTTCCCGGCCAAACCGGGCACCAGTCAGCTTTCTGCTTATCTTGCCGCCGGGGTGATATCGCCCCGCCAATGCCTGCACGCGGCCCTGCAGAGCAATCAGGGCGAATTCGAAAGCGGCAAGGTGGGCGCGGTCACCTGGATCAACGAACTGCTGTGGCGTGAGTTTTACAAACACATCCTGGTCGGCTATCCACGGGTATCGCGCCACCGCGCCTTCCGCCCGGAAACCGAGGCCTTGGCCTGGCGCCATGCACCGGATGATCTGGCGGCGTGGCAAGAAGCGCGCACCGGGCTGCCGATCATCGATGCGGCCATGCGCCAATTGCTCGAAACCGGCTGGATGCACAACCGTCTGCGCATGGTGGTGGCAATGTTCCTGACCAAAAACCTGCTGATCGACTGGCGTGAAGGCGAACGCTTTTTCATGCGCCACCTGATCGACGGCGATCTGGCGGCCAACAACGGTGGCTGGCAGTGGAGCTCATCGACCGGGACCGATTCGGCGCCGTACTTCCGCATTTTCAATCCGCTGAGCCAGTCGGAGAAATTCGACAGCGAAGGGCTGTTCATCAAGCACTGGCTGCCTGAACTGGCCGGGCTCAATAAAAAACAAGTGCACAACCCGGCCAGCGCCGGTGGGCTGTTCGGTGTCGCCGACTATCGCGCGCCAATCGTTAATCTCAGCGCGTCACGGGAGCGCGCGTTGGCCGCCTTCAAGAACCTGCCTGCCCGCCAAGCGGCCGGAGGCGATCATGAGTGAATTGCTGCGCAGCTTCGCCCGGCAATTTTGCGAGTTGGATAAAGACAACTTGCAACGCTTGGGCGAGCTGTACAGCGATGACATTCACTTCACCGACCCGTTGCACGACGTGCAGGGGTTGACGCAACTGCGCAGCTACTTTGCCCAGATGTACGCCAACGTCAGCGAACTGCGCTTCGACTTCTACGGTTTCGACCAGATCAGTGACGGTGAAGGCTACCTGCGCTGGGTCATGAGTTATCGCCACCCACGGCTGGCCAGTGGCCGGGAAATACGCGTCAGCGGCTGCTCGCATTTGCTTTGGCGCGACAAGGTTTATCGCCACCGGGATTATTTCGATGCCGGGGCGCTGCTGTACGAACATTTGCCCGTATTGGGCCGAGTAATTACTTGGTTGAAAAGGAGAATGGGATGACTCGTACACCTCCACGGCGCTATTGGTTGACCGGTGCCAGCAGTGGTATCGGCGCGGCACTGGCTGAGGAAATTCTGAAATCCGGTGCGCACCTGGCGGTCAGTTCACGTCAGGTCGCCCCGCTCAAGGCCTTGTCGCAACGTTATCCGGGACAAGTGCTGGTGGTGCCGGGCGATTTGACCAACAGCCAGACCGTGCGCGAAATCGGTGAGCACATCACTCAGGACTGGGGATCGCTCGATAGCGTGATTCTCAATGCCGGGACGTGCGAGTACGTCGATGCCCGCCAGTTCGACGCTTCGATCGTCGAGCATGTGGTGCGCACCAATCTGCTCGCCAGCAGCTATTGCATCGAAGCCGCCCTGCCCTTGCTGCGTAAAGGCACGGCACCGCATCTGGTCGGGGTCGCCAGTTCCGTGACCTATCTGCCGCTGCCTCGGGCCGAAGCCTATGGTGCGTCGAAGGCCGGGCTGCGTTACCTGTTCGAATCGTTGCGCATTGACCTGGCGGATGAAGGCATTGAAGTCACGGTGGTCAGCCCCGGCTTTGTCGAGACACCGCTGACCGCCAAGAATGATTTTCCGATGCCTCTGAGCTGGCCTGTGGATAAAGCCGCACGACACATCTACGCCAAACTCAAGGACCGGCCACTGGAAATCGCCTTTCCCGCGCTGTTCATGGCCGCCCTGTGGCCGTTGTCGAAATTGCCCGCCCGAGCGCAACTCGCCATTGGCAAACGCATGGTGCGACGCAATCCACCGCTGCAGGAACCAACGTGAAAATTGCCATCATCGGCAGCGGGATCTCCGGGCTTACCTGCGCCTACCTGCTCAATCGCCGACACGACATCACGGTGTTCGAAGCCAGCGACTGGGTCGGTGGCCACACGCACACCGTAGAGGTGACCGTCGACGGTCGCTCCTACGCGGTGGACACCGGCTTCATCGTATTCAACGACTGGACGTACCCCCACTTCATTCGCTTGCTGGGCGAGCTCGGCGTGAGCTTCAAAGCGACCGAAATGAGCTTCTCCGTGACCGATCCGGACACGGGGCTGGAATACAACGGCAACAACCTCAACAGCCTGTTCGCCCAGCGCCGCAATCTGCTGTCGCCGGGATTCTGGGGCATGCTGCGCGACATTCTGCGCTTCAACAAAGAAGCGCAACGCGACCTCGCAGAACAGCGGATCGCTGCCGACACCACGCTGGACGACTACCTCAAGGCTGGCGGCTACGGCGAGCGTTTCATCCTGCATTACATCGTGCCGATGGGGGCCGCGATCTGGTCGATGCCGATGGCGCAGATGCTCAATTTTCCGCTGCAGTTTTTTGTCCGTTTCTTCAAGAACCATGGGCTGTTATCGATCAGTAATCGTCCGCAATGGCGGGTCATCGAGGGCGGCTCCAGCGCCTATGTCGCGCCACTGACCGCTTCGTTCAAAGAGAACATCCGCCTCAACTGCCCGGTGACCCGTGTTGATCGCAACGAACATGGCGTGGTTATCCACAGCCCGGCAGGCAGCGAACATTTCGACCAAGTGGTGTTTGCCTGTCACAGCGATCAGGCCTTGCAACTGCTCGCCAGCCCCAGCGATGCCGAACGCGCAATCCTCGGCGCCCTGCCCTACGCCGACAATGAAGTGGTGTTGCACACCGACACGCGTCTGCTGCCCGCTCGCAAACTGGCGTGGGCGAGCTGGAACTATCGGCTTGGCGGATCCGGCCACACTCAGGCGGCGGTCACTTATGACATGAACATCCTGCAAGGCATCCAGAGCGACACCACGTTTTGCGTCAGCCTCAACCAGAGCGCGGGCATCAGCCCATTCAAAGTGCTCGCCAAATACACCTACGCCCACCCGCAATTCAGCCTCGCGGCAGTGGCGGCGCAGAATCGCTGGGCAGAACTGGACGGCGCACAACACACACATTATTGCGGCGCCTACTGGGCCAACGGTTTCCATGAAGACGGTGTGGTCAGCGCATTGCGCGTGGCTGCTTCGTTCGGGGAAACCTTATGAACAGCGCCCTGTACAGCGGCTGGATCGGTCATCGGCGCTTTTCGCCGCGCAAGCACGCGTTCCGTTACAAGATCGGCTTGCTCTATCTCGATCTGAGCGAACAGGACGCTGTACTGGCGCTGTCGCCACTGGCGGGGCGTAGCCGCTTCGCGCCATTCTCCTTTCGCGAAACCGACTATCTGAAGACCTTCACCGGGCGCGGCATTCGCCTGATCGATGCCGTGCGCCAGCAGGTCGCTGCCGCCATCGGCCATGAACCGCAAGGCTCGATCTGCCTGCTGACCCAGGCGCGCAGTTGGGGCTTGTCGTTCAACCCGGTGAGTTTCTTTTACTGCCACGAAGCCGACGGGCAACTGGCCGCGATTGTCTGCGAAGTGACCAACACCCCATGGCGCGAGCGTTATCACTACGTGCTGCCTGCGCGCACGCCGGCCAATCTGCAGGATTTTCACCAGCATTTCGCGGTGGCCAAGGCGTTCCATGTCTCGCCGTTTCTGCCGCGCGATCTTGAATACCGCATGAGCTTCAGCCCCGCCGCCAAAACCCTTGGCGTGCACATGGCCGACTGGCAGGGCGAACACAAGCTGTTCGACGCCACGCTCAATCTGCAACGCGAAACCCTCAACCGGCAAAGCCTGCATCGCTACCTGCGGCGCTTCCCGTGGATGACTGCAAAAACCGCGTTGGCGATTTACTGGCAAGCGTTGCGACTGCTGTTCAAACGCGCGCCCATCTTTGCTCATCAGGCTGCCGACGGCAGCTTTCAAACCGCCACTGTGCCTCCCAAGGAGCAACGCCATGAAATCCTCTAGCCCGTCGCTCAGTCGGCTCAGCACCCATGGTTTGACCGGATCGCTGTTGCGCCGTGGTGTATTACGCCAACTGGCTCAACTCAAACACGGGCAACTGCTGGTGATCGAGGATGGCGAACGCTTGATGTTCGGCGCGCCGGGCAGTGCCTTGCTCGGGGAAATCCACATTCAGGACCCGGCAGTCTGGGGCATGGTGGCCGGCAACGGCTCGATCGGTGCCGGCGAGGCGTTCATCCATGGTTACTGGCATTCGCCTGACCTGACCGCCGTGGTGCGGGTGTTCGTCAGCAACCTTGAGGTGCTCGACGCGATGGAGGGCGGTCTGGCCCGTCTCGGCCGCCCGCTGGTGCAAGGCCTGCACTGGCTCAACCGCAACACCCGCAAGGGCTCGCAGAAAAACATCGCCGCGCACTATGACCTGGGCAACGATCTGTTCGAGCAGTTTCTCGACCCGACCATGATGTATTCGGCGGCACAGTTCCTCACCCCCGAAGACAGTCTGGAACAGGCGCAACTGAACAAGCTCGAGCGGATCTGCCAGAAACTCGCACTTACGCCCAGCGATCACCTGCTGGAAATCGGCACCGGTTGGGGCAGCATGGCGCTCTACGCGGCACAAAACTATGGCTGCCGCGTGACCACCACAACCCTGTCCAAAGAGCAGTACGCGTTTACCGCACAGCGCATCGAACAACTGGGCTTGCAGGATCAGGTCACGCTGCTGCTCAAGGACTACCGCGACCTCACCGGCGAGTACGACAAACTGGTGTCGATCGAGATGATCGAAGCCGTCGGTCATCGCTTCCTGCCGACCTACTTCAAGCAATGTGCACACCTGCTCAAGCGCAATGGTCTGATGCTGATTCAAGCCATCACCATCCGCGAACAGCGCTACGAGCAAGCCAGGCGCGGCGTCGACTTCATCCAGCGCTACATCTTCCCCGGCGGCGCCCTGCCCTCTGTGCAGAAGATGCTTGAAGTGGTCAGCCGCGAAACCGACATGAACTTGCTGCACATGGAAGATTTCGGCCTGCACTACGCACGCACCCTGCGTCTGTGGCACGAAAACTTTCGCCGTGCACACGGCCGCTTGAGCGAATTGGGCTACGACGATTACTTCCTGCGGTTGTGGGAATTCTATCTGTGCTACTGCGAGGGCGGATTCCTGGAGCGCACCATCGGCACCGCGCAATTGCTGCTGGCCAAACCCGCTGCCATGCCCGCGCCACTGCTTGGCCGTTTCGATGCTTGAGCGGATCGCCAATGCCGTGTTGTTCCAGATCGGCTGGCTGGTCTGTGTGCTCGGCGGCAACAGTTTGTGGCTGCTGCTGGCGCTGGCGGTGCTGGTGATTCATCTGTGCTGGATCAGCAGTTGGGCGGCTGAGGGCCGTTTGGTACTCAGTGTGGTGCTGGTCGGTACGGCGGTGGACAGCGTTTTGCGTGGCCTAGGCGTGTTTGAGTTCCAGGATCAGTCACCATTGATTCCGCTGTGGCTGATGCTGCTCTGGGCCTTGCTCGCCACGACCCTACGTCACTGCCTTGCGTGGACTGCCCGGCCATGGTGGCTGGCCAGCGCACTGGGCGCCGTCGGCGGCGCATTGTCGTACTACGGCGGCGGACGACTGGCCGGGGTGCAATTTCCCTACGGCGAATTACCGACCCTGATCGGCATCGGCCTGCTTTGGGCACTGCTGTTTCCGTTGTTGCACACCATGGCGCGACGCCTGAACCACTGAGCGTCCGTCAGAGCTTTCACACACTCGACGAGCTCTGCCTTACACTGCCGGCCATGAAAAACATTCCCCACCAGCAAATCACCGAACCGGCGGTCACCTGTTCGACTTGCGCAGCGTGCTGCTGCCAGCTCGAAGTGATGCTGATCACCGACACCGGCGTGCCTGATCGCTTTATCGATACCGATGAGTGGGGCGGCGAAGTGATGCTGCGTCTGGACGACGGCTGGTGTGCGGCACTGGATCGCGACACGATGATGTGCACGATCTATGAGAAGCGTCCGCTGATTTGTCGCGAGTTCGAGATGGGCTCACCCGAGTGCATCGAAGAGCGCCAGGGTATCGCCACGGTATACCGCTGATCCCGAAAACACCCCAAAACCAAATGTGGGAGCGGGCTTGATCGCGAAAGCGGTGGGTCAATCAACTCACATGTCGACTGATACACCATATTCGCGAGCAAGCCCGCTCCCACAAGGTTTTCTGCAAACAGTTAAATCTGTGCTTACAGTGGCATCGTGTAATGCAGCGCGTAGCTTTCTACACCGTCGTTGTCACTGGCAAGACCGGCGTTGGAATAGTGCATCGCACGAATCCCGACTTCATGCCCACCGTTGAAACGCAGACCAAAACCCAGGCGGTCTTCGAACTGGAAGGCGCCGCCCAGATTGTTCGATTCGTACCGGGTATTGGAGAACACCGCCACGCCAATCCCGGCCTCGACATACGGTTTGACCGATTGCCCGGCAAACTCGTAAACGAACACCGGCGAGAACGACAGGCTGTTGTTGCTGGAGGTCTTGTCGCCTTCCCAATAGGTGTAGGCACCGCTCCAGTAGCCGGTCAGGCGACCGACGTCACTCTGCAGCCAGCTCTTGTCCCAATCGAAATTCATCCCCAGGCGATACGTCATGGTTGAGTCGCTGGTTGCCCCGACCCCGAACTCAACACCTGCTGCTTGTGCGGTAAAACTGTGCCCCATCAGTGCGGCCGCAATCGCGGCCAAACAGAATAGTCGCTTCACTTTGAAACTTCCTTTTCCGGAACGATCGTTTGGTTTTCTAGATAACTCACGCTATAGAAGGCGGCGGTTGATCAGAAGTTCAGCCGATTTTTTAGTTATTTCACACTTTTTTTACAATCCGAAGTGATGCACTTCACTTGCGGTTTGCCCCAGCAGCGGCAGGATGTTTTTGAAGTACTGCGGGTCGGCACTGGTCCAGAATCTGACCGACCGGTTCGGCCCTTCGGCGAGCAAATCGCGTTCGGCCAGAAGACGCTGAAGTTGCCGAGCCACGGCTGCACCCGTGTCGATCAGGCTGATGTTTTCGGGGAGCATCGACTTGAGCATCGTTTTAAGAAAGGGATAGTGCGTGCAGCCGAGAATAATGGTGTCGCAACCATTGGCCAGCAGCGGATCGACGTAGCTTTGCAGCAACTGGCGCAACGCGGCGCTGTGCAGATCGCCGCTCTCGATCAACTCGACCAGCCCCGGGCACGGCTGGGTGATCACCCGCACATCGGTGGCGAAGCGATCCAGCAGCGCTGCAAACTTGGCACTCTGCAAGGTGCCGGTGGTGGCGAGTACGCCGACCACACCGCTGCGGGTGGCAGCAGCGGCAGGCTTGACCGCTGGCTCCATGCCGACAATCGGCCAGTCGGGAAAATCCCGGCGCAGATCGGCCACAGCGGCCACCGTCGCGGTATTGCAGGCGACCACCAACGCCTTGGCGCCCTGCTCGCGGAAAAACCCGGCCATCACGCTACAGCGCTGGCGGATGAACGCAGGGGTTTTCTCGCCGTAAGGAATGTGCCCGCAATCGGCAAAGTACAGCAGCGACTCTCGGGGCAACAATCGCTGGATTTCGGCCAATACCGACAAGCCGCCGACACCGGAATCAAACACGCCGATCGGCGCTTCACGCATGGCGCGAACCACAGACGCTGCAACCCGGATCACGCTTGACCCGCAACTCGCGAAAGCGCGAGCCCAAGGCGTCGATCAACAGCAAGCGCCCCACCAGCGGTTCGCCGAACCCGACCAGCACCTTCAACGCTTCGAGTGCCTGAAGGCTGCCGACCAACCCCACCAGCGGCCCCACTACGCCAGCCTCGCTACACGTCAGTTCGGCTTCGCTACCGTGGCCGTACAGACAGTGGTAGCAAGGACTTTCGGCGCGACGCGGATCGAACACCGACAACTGCCCTTCAAGACGAATCGCTGCGCCGCTGACCAAGGGTTTGCCAGCGGCCACACACGCGGCGTTGACCGCTTCGCGCGTGGAAAAATTATCGGAACAGTCGAGGACCAGGTCCACCGCCGAAACGGCAGCGGCAAGAGAGTCCTCGTCCAGTGCCTGACGATGAGGCACCAGTAGAATCTCGGGGTTGATCGCGCCCAGACGCTTGAGCGCCGAGTCGACCTTGCTCATGCCGACGCTGTCGGTGTCGTGGATGATCTGGCGCTGCAGGTTGGTCAGATCGACCGTGTCGAAATCCGCCAAATGCAATTCGCCCACACCTGCTGCCGCCAGATACAAGGCAACCGGCGCACCGAGACCGCCGAGGCCGACGATCAGTACGCGACTGTCCTTGAGCTTCAACTGGCCATCGATGTCGATGTGTTGCAGCAGAATCTGTCGGCTGTAGCGCAGCAATTCCTGATCATTCAGCACGGCAGGCGCCCCAGGCTGATGCGTTGATGACCGCCCAGATCGGTGCGGCTGTGGACGTCTTCGAAACCGCGAGTGCTCAACAGATCGCGAACAGCCTCGGCTTGATCATAGCCGTGTTCGAGCATCAGCCAGCCGCCGGCCTGCAGGTGATCCGGCGCTTGGGCGACGATCAGACGCAAGTCGTCGAGCCCGTCCTCACCGGCCACCAGCGCACTGGCCGGTTCGAAGCGCACATCACCTTCGACCAGATGCGGGTCGGCGGACGCGATGTAGGGCGGATTGCTGATGATCAGATCAAAACGCTGACCTTGCAGAGCGCTGAACCAATGGCTGCTCAGCACCGTGGCATTGTTCAGGTGCAGACGCTGGCGATTGCGCTCCGCCAGGGCCACGGCTTCCAGAACACGGTCCACGGCAGTGACTTTCCACGCTGGGCGTTCGCTGGCCAAGGCCAACGCAATTGCGCCACTGCCAGTGCCGAGGTCGAGCACTTTAGCGGGCGTTGCGGGGAGCAACTCCAGCGCCGCTTCCACCAGCAATTCAGTGTCAGGACGCGGAATCAGTGTGTGCGGAGCGACTTCCAGATCGAGCTTCCAGAACCCCTGCTGACCCAGAATATAAGCCACCGGCTCACCGCTACGGCGGCGTTGCAAGTATTCGGCAAAGGTCAGCGCCGCGTCACTGGGCACGATGCGCTCGGGCCAGGTGTGCAGAAAACTGCGCGACTTGCCCAGCGCCGCCGCGAGGAGCAATTCGGCGTCCAGACGCGCGGTGGGCGAATCCGGCAGTTCGGCGGCACGCAACAGGCTGGCAATGATGGTCATTTATTCACCTATTGCCGCGAGTTGGTCGGCCTGGTATTCGGCCAGCAAAGGCTCGATCACGGCCTCAACGCCACCGGCGAGAATGTCATCCAGGGAGTACAGGGTCAGGTTGACGCGATGGTCGGTGACCCGGCCCTGAGCAAAGTTGTAGGTGCGAATCCGCTCGGAACGATCACCGGAACCGACGAGCAGTTTTCGCTCGCTGGCAATCGCATTGGCCGCTGCGGCGGTTTGCTGATCATTGAGTTTGGCTGCGAGCCACGCCATCGCCCGCGCACGGTTCTTGTGCTGGGAACGTTCTTCCTGACACTCGACGACAGTGCCGGTCGGTATGTGCGTGATGCGGATCGCCGAGTCGGTGGTGTTGACGTGCTGACCGCCGGCCCCGGAGGAGCGGTAAGTGTCGACGCGCAAATCCGCCGGGTTGATCTCGATGGCTTCGCGCTCGTCTGGCTCGGGCAACACCGCCACGGTGCAGGCCGAGGTGTGAATACGGCCCTGGGATTCGGTGGCCGGCACACGCTGTACGCGGTGCGCGCCGGACTCGAATTTCAGCTTGCCGTAAACGTTGTCGCCTTCGATGCGGGCGATGACTTCTTTATAGCCACCGTGTTCGCCTTCGTTTTCCGAAAGGATCTCCACACGCCAGCCGCGGCGTTCGGCGTAACGCGAGTACATGCGGAACAGGTCGCCGGAAAAAATCGCCGCCTCGTCGCCGCCGGTGCCGGCGCGAATTTCGAGGAAGACGTTGCGGCCGTCGTTGGGATCCTTGGGCAGCAGCATGCGCTGCAGATCGGATTCCAGGGTGATCAGCAATTCCTTGGCTTCGTGGACTTCTTCCACGGCCATTTCACGCATGTCCGGGTCGCTGTCCTTGAGCAGCGCCTGCGCGCCTTCAAGATCGCTTTGTACACTGAGCAGCTTTTTATAGCCTTGTACCACCGGCTCAAGTTCGGCGTATTCCTTGGAATAGGCACGAAATTTGGCTTGATCGGAAATGACTTCGCCGTCGCCGAGCAGCGCGGTCAGTTCCTCGAAACGGTCCTGGAGGATGTCCAGCTTATTGAGCAGTGACGCTTTCATTGCAGTTTTTTATCCGAAAAGCTATCCGGTGAGCCCTCGAGGGCAAAGAGTTCCTGGGCCATGGCCAGCGCATCGAGGCGGCCTTCGGCAGAAAGCTTTTTCAGTTGCACGCTCGGGGCATGCAACAGTTTATTGGTCAGGCCACGGGCCAGTTGCCCGAGCACGTCTTCAGCGTTACCGCCGTTGGCCAGCAGACGCAGGGCTTTTTGCAGCTCCTCGTCGCGCAGGCGTTCGCTCTGTTGACGATAGGCCTTGAGCACGTCGACCGCCGCCAGTTCGCGCAGGCGCACCATGAAATCGTCAGCGCCGACCGAGACCATTTCTTCCGCCGCCTGGGCTGCGCCCTGGCGACTTTTGAGGTTTTCGGCGACCACTTCGTGGAGGTCGTCGACGCTATAGAGGTAAACGTCGTCCAACTCGCCGACTTCCGGCTCGATATCCCGGGGAACGGCAATGTCGACCATGAAGATCGGTTTGTGCTTGCGCAGCTTCAGAGCACTCTCGACCGCGCCTTTGCCGAGGATCGGCAACTGACTGGCGGTCGAACTGATGACGATATCGCTGCGCACCAACTCCGCCGGAATATCCGACAGCAACACCGCGTGGGCGCCGAACTGTTCGGCCAGCAGACTCGCGCGCTCCAGGGTGCGGTTGGCAACGACGATGCGCTTGACCCCCAGCTCGTGCAAATGTCGGGCGACCAGGGTGATGGTCTCGCCAGCGCCGATCAGCAAGGCCTGGCTGCGTTGCAAATCACTGAAAATCTGTTTGGCCAGGCTGACGGCCGCAAATGCCACGGACACCGGGTTTTCACCGATTGCGGTGTCCGTGCGCACCTGTTTGGCGGCATTGAACGTGGCTTGAAAGAGTCGCCCCAGCAGCGGCCCGATAGTCCCGGCCTCGCGGGCCACGGCGTAGGCCGATTTCATCTGGCCGAGAATCTGTGGTTCGCCCAGCACCAACGAGTCGAGCCCGGAGGCGACACGCATCATGTGACGAACTGCCGCATCATCTTCATGCACATAAGCACTCGCACGCAGCTCATCGAGGCTTAAATGGTGATAGTCGGCCAGCCAGCGCAGCACGATATCCGCACAAAGCTGATCCTGTTCTATATAAAGCTCACTGCGATTGCAGGTGGAGAGGATCGCAGCTTCGCGGCTGTCGGTCAGTCGGCAGAGCTGCTGCAGGGCCTCAACCAGTTGCTCAGGGGTAAAGGCCACGCGCTCGCGGACGTCTACTGAAGCAGTCTTGTGGTTAATACCGAGTGCAAGGAAGGCCATTCAAGGTCGCTGATGGTGACGTGAAGCCGGCAATTGTCCACCTTCGAAAGATTCAGAACAACTACCGCTGACTATTGTCCCAATTGTCGGCCCCTATAATGGGCACAATTGAGACTCGGTTATGTTTGGCCCAAGGCTTGTGTCATGATGATCCGACCGCAGGTTAGTCGTCCTCTTCCTATATGAATAGATCTTCCGCGTTGCTCCTTGCTTTTGTCTTCCTCAGCGGCTGCCAGGCCTTGGCACCCGTTTCGCCGGACGGTACGCCACCGGTCGAAGACACCACGCCCGCGCCTGAAAAGCCCAAGGTTTACAGCTCGTTCAGCGAGGAAACCATTTTCAGCCTGTTGAGCGCCGAACTCGCCGGCCAGCGCAATCGATTCGACATTGCGCTGGATAACTACGTGACCCAGGCCATCAATACCCAGGACCCGGGCGTCTCCGAGCGTGCTTTTCGCATCGCCGAGTATCTGGGCGCCGACCAACCGGCTCTCGACACGGCACTGATCTGGGCAAGAAACGCCCCGGACGATCTCGAAGCGCAACGCGCCGCCGCCGTACAACTGGCACGCGCCGGGCGCTATGACGACTCCATGGTCTATATGGAGAAAGTCCTGCTGGGCAAGGGCGACACCCATTTCGATTTCCTCGCGCTGTCGGCGGCTGATACCGACCAGGAAACCCGCGACGGCCTGATGAAAAGTTTTGACCGTTTGTTGCAGCGTCACCCGAACAACGGTCAACTGATTTTCGGCAAGGCCCTGCTCTTGCAGCAGGACGGCGACAATAAAGCTGCGCTGACCCTGCTCGAAGACCACCCGCCGGAAGACGGCGAAATTGCCCCGATCCTGCTGCGCGCGCGCCTGCTGCAGCTCTTGAACCGTGGCGACGAAGCGCTGCCGGTGCTGCAAAAAAGCATCAAGAAGTACCCGGACGACAAACGCCTGCGCCTGACTTACGCACGCATGCTGGTCGAGCAGGACCGAGTGGACGACGCCAAAGCCGAGTTTTTCAGTCTCGTTCAGCAATATCCTGAAGACGACGAACTGCGTTATTCGTTAGCGCTGGTGTGCCTGGAAGCCAAGGCCTGGGACGAGGCCAAGGGCTATCTCGAAGACCTGATCGCTCGCGACAGCCACGTCGATTCGGCGCACCTGAACCTGGGGCGCATCGCTGAAGAGCGCAACGACCCGCAAGGTGCACTGATCGAGTACGCCCAGGTAGGACCGGGCAACGACTATTTGCCCGCGCAGTTGCGTCAGGCCGACATCCTGATGAACAACGGCAAAACCGCCGAAGCGCAAAACAAACTGGCGGCCGAACGCGACGCGCAACCCGATTACGCCATCCAGTTGTACCTGATCGAATCAGAAACCCTGTCGGCCAACAAACAGGACGACAAGGCCTGGAAAGTCTTGCAGCAAGCCTTGCAGCAATACCCGGACGACCTGAACCTGCTTTACACCCGGGCAATGCTCGCGGAAAAACGCGATGACCTGGCACAGATGGAAAAAGACCTGCGCCTGATCATCAAACGCGATCCGGACAACGCCATGGCGCTGAACGCTTTGGGCTACACCCTGTCTGACCGAACCACGCGCTACGCTGAAGCCAGGACGCTGATCGAGCAGGCGCATCAGATCAACCCGCAAGACCCGGCAGTACTCGACAGCCTCGGCTGGGTGAACTTCCGCTTGGGCAATCTGGACGACGCCGAGAAATATCTGCGTCAGGCGCTGGAGCGTTTCCCTGATCACGAAGTCGCCGCTCACCTCGGTGAAGTGCTGTGGGTCAAGGGCAACCAGCGTGAAGCCAAACAAATCTGGGGCAAATTCCTCAAGGATCAGCCCGACAGCACCATTCTGCGCAGTACCATCAAGCGCCTGACCGGATCCGAGACTCTTTAACTCATGTTTTTGCGCCACGTTATTGTTTTCAGCTTCATCGCCCTGCTCGCTGGTTGCGCGGGTTTCGGCGCTCGCGAATCGGTCGAGGGCCACGGCAGTCCGGCTCAATGGGCCGTGAACAAACAACAGCTGACAGGCCTCGACGGCTGGCAGATCGACGGCAAGATCGGCATCCGCGCACCAAAGGATTCCGGTAGCGGCACGTTGTTCTGGCTGCAGCGTCAGGACTATTACGACATTCGCCTGTCCGGCCCGCTGGGTCGTGGCGCCGCACGCCTGACCGGGCGTCCGGGCAAGGTCTCGCTGGAAGTCGCCAATCAGGGCCGCTATGACTCCGAGTCGCCGGAAGCGCTGCTTGAGGAGC
This sequence comes from Pseudomonas sp. EA_65y_Pfl2_P78, assembly GCF_963970495.1. Classification (NCBI taxonomy): domain Bacteria; kingdom Pseudomonadati; phylum Pseudomonadota; class Gammaproteobacteria; order Pseudomonadales; family Pseudomonadaceae; genus Pseudomonas; species Pseudomonas sp. EA_65y_Pfl2_P78. Next base: position 121,693 of record NZ_CAXAON010000012.1, read on the forward strand.
AACTCGGCTGGAAGCTGCCAGTGTCGAATCTGGCCTGGTGGGTGCGTGGCCTGCCCGCTCCGAACAGCAAAAGTCGCCTGAACCTGGACGCCGACAGTCGTCTGGCCAACCTGGAACAGGATGGCTGGAAAGTCGAATACATCGCTTACACCGAGCAGAACGGTTACTGGTTGCCGGAACGCATCAAGCTGCACGGCACCGACCTTGATGTGACGCTGGTGATCAAGACCTGGCAACCGCGCAAGTTGGGGCAATAACCCATGACCGCTGCACGCCTGACCCTGCCCTCTCCGGCCAAGCTCAATCTGATGCTGCACATTCTCGGTCGCCGTGAAGACGGTTATCACGAATTGCAGACGCTGTTTCAGTTTGTCGATTACGGCGACGAAATCACTTTTGCCGTGCGCGATGACGGCGTGATTCAACTGCACACCGAATTCGCAGGCGTGCCGCATGACAGCAACCTGATCGTGCGTGCAGCGAAAATGCTCCAGCAACAGTCCGGCGGCTCGCTCGGTATCGATATCTGGATTGATAAAGTCCTGCCCATGGGCGGCGGTATTGGTGGCGGCAGTTCGAATGCGGCGACGACTTTGCTCGGCCTGAATCATTTGTGGCAGTTGGGTTGGGATGAAGATCGCCTGGCCGCACTGGGCCTTTCGCTGGGGGCCGACGTACCGGTTTTCGTCCGTGGCCATGCGGCGTTTGCCGAGGGCGTGGGCGAGAAACTCACCCCGGTGGATCCCGAAGAACCGTGGTATCTGGTGCTCGTGCCGCAAGTCTCTGTAAGTACGGCAGAAATTTTTTCCGATCCTTTGTTGACACGTAACACGCCGCCCATTAAAGTGCGCCCCGTTCCCGAGGGAAACAGTCGAAATGACTGCTTGCCGGTGGTTGCAAGGCGTTATCCAGAAGTACGTAACGCATTGGATTTGTTAGGTAAATTTACCGAAGCAAAGCTCACCGGAACTGGAAGTTGTGTGTTTGGGGGCTTCCCAAGCAAAGCTGAAGCTGATAAAGTCTCGGCCCTTCTGACAGAGACCCTTACAGGGTTTGTAGCAAAAGGAAGCAACGTTTCGATGTTGCATCGCAAGCTGCAAAGTCTGCTCTAAAGGAACCAAGTGCTCGGCACTTGAAGCAACAGATACAGGGGCGTCGCCAAGCGGTAAGGCAGCAGGTTTTGATCCTGCCATGCGTTGGTTCGAATCCAGCCGCCCCTGCCATTTTCTATACTCATCCAGGTTACCCTCAGCCTCTAGGTACTGCGCGTGTCCAAGATGATGGTCTTTACGGGGAATGCTAACCCCGATCTGGCTCGGCGTGTTGTACGTCAGCTGCATATCCCTCTCGGTGACATCTCTGTCGGTAAGTTCTCCGACGGCGAAATTACTGCCGAGATCAATGAAAACGTTCGCGGTAAAGACGTTTTCATTATTCAGCCGACCTGCGCTCCGACAAACGATAACCTGATGGAACTGGTCGTGATGGCTGATGCCTTCCGCCGCTCCTCGGCTACTCGTATCACTGCTGTTATTCCTTATTTTGGTTATGCCCGTCAGGATCGCCGTCCGCGTTCCGCACGTGTGGCCATCAGCGCGAAAGTCGTCGCTGACATGCTTACCGTAGTCGGCATCGACCGTGTTCTCACGGTTGATCTGCATGCTGACCAGATTCAGGGTTTCTTCGATATTCCGGTAGATAACATCTACGGCTCCCCGGTTCTGGTGGATGACATTGAAGATCAGCGCTTCGAAAACCTGATGATCGTGTCCCCGGACATTGGTGGCGTCGTGCGTGCACGTGCCGTTGCCAAGTCGCTGGGCGTGGATCTCGGGATCATCGACAAACGCCGTGAGAAAGCCAATCACTCTGAAGTGATGCATATCATCGGTGATGTCGAAGGGCGTACCTGCATTCTGGTCGATGACATGGTCGATACCGCCGGCACTCTGTGCCACGCGGCCAAGGCCCTGAAAGAGCATGGCGCAGCCAAGGTCTTTGCCTACTGCACGCACCCTGTGCTGTCGGGTCGGGCCATCGAGAATATCGAAAATTCCGTGCTGGACGAGCTGGTGGTGACTAACACCATCCCGTTGTCCGCTGCAGCACAAGCTTGTGCACGTATCCGTCAACTGGATATCGCACCGGTTGTTGCCGAAGCGGTTCGCCGCATCAGCAATGAAGAATCGATCAGCGCGATGTTCCGCTAAGGGCCCAGCCCTTCTCGAAATGTCTCGTTGACGAAAAGCGCCCCGCCCCGGCATTCCTGTCGGGGCGGGGCTTTTTTGCCCATACCGTGTTTGGCGCTGGTCGCAAACGCCGCTCGGTCATGGCTATTTTGGAGATACAAAATGAACGAATTTACTCTGAATGCTGAAGTGCGTTCCGACCTGGGGAAAGGTGCGAGCCGCCGCCTGCGTCGTCTCGCCGCTCTGGTTCCTGCTGTTGTTTACGGTGGCGAAAAAGCCCCTGAATCCATCAGCATGCTGGCCAAAGAAGTTGCCAAACTGCTCGAAAACGAAGCGGCTTACAGCCACATCATCGAGCTGAACGTTGGTGGCACCAAGCAAAACGTGATCATCAAAGCCCTGCAACGTCACCCGTCCAAAGGCCACGTGCTGCACGCTGACTTCGTACGCGTTGTAGCGGGCCAGAAACTGACCGCTATCGTTCCTGTGCACTTCGTCAACGAAGCTGCTCCAGTGAAGAAAGGCGGCGAGATTTCGCACGTTGTTGCTGAAATCGAAGTGACCTGCCTGCCGAAAGATCTGCCTGAGTTCATCGAAGTCGACCTGGCTAACGCTGAAATCGGTTCGATCATTCACCTGTCGGACCTCAAAGCGCCTAAAGGCGTTGAGTTCGTTGCTCTGGCACACGGCGATGACAAGGCTGTTGCCAACGTCCACGCTCCACGTGTTGCTCCAGAAGCTACCGAAGAAGGCGCAGCAGAGTAATTCACTCTGTCATGCCTGAGTGAGCAAGTAACATCGCGGACTGGAACGTAGCGAGAAAGCGGGCGAGAACGCGGAGTTTACATCCATGGTAAATGAGCATTTTTCGTCCACTTTCGCCGCTTTCCCTGATCGCGGCGATGTTATCCACCACTCAAAGGAAGGGCCCCTATCGTGACTGCCATCAAACTGATCGTTGGCCTGGGAAATCCAGGCGCTGAATACGACCAGACCCGGCATAACGCAGGGGCCCTTTTTGTTGAGCGCATCGCTGACGCACAAGGTGTGAACCTTGTCGCCGATCGCAAATATTTCGGCCTGACCGGGCGCTACTCGCATCAAGGTCAGGATGTTCGTCTGCTGATTCCCACCACCTACATGAACCGTAGCGGCCAGGCCGTGGCGGCTCTTGCCGGTTTCTTCCGCATCAAGCCTGAAGAAATCCTGGTGGCACACGACGAACTCGACCTGCCTCCGGGCGTCGCCAAGCTCAAGCAGGGCGGCGGCCATGGCGGTCACAACGGGTTGCGCGACATCATCGCGCAACTGGGCAATCAGAATACGTTCTACCGCCTGCGGCTTGGCATCGGCCACCCGGGCGTCGCCAGTATGGTTTCAAATTTCGTCCTGGGTCGTGCGCCACGCGCCGAACAGGAAAAACTCGATGCCAGCATCGACTTTGCCCTCGGCGTGCTGCCGGATATCCTCGCCGGTGAATGGAACCGCGCGATGAAAAACCTGCACAGCCAGAAGGCCTGACTCTACTCCGAGGGGAAACACCATGGGATTCAATTGCGGCATCGTCGGCCTGCCTAACGTCGGCAAGTCCACCCTGTTCAACGCCCTGACCAAATCCGGTATCGCGGCCGAGAACTTCCCCTTCTGCACGATCGAGCCGAACAGCGGCATCGTGCCGATGCCGGATCCGCGTCTGGAAGCCCTGGCGGCCATCGTCAATCCGAAGCGCATCCTGCCGACCACCATGGAATTCGTCGACATCGCAGGCCTGGTCGCCGGCGCCTCGAAAGGTGAAGGCCTGGGCAACAAATTCCTGGCCAACATCCGTGAAACCGATGCGATCGCCCACGTCGTGCGCTGCTTCGAAGACGAAAACGTGATCCACGTTTCCAACAGCGTCGACCCGAAACGCGATATCGAAATCATCGACCTGGAGCTGATCTTCGCCGACCTCGACAGCTGCGAGAAGCAACTGCAGAAAGTCGCGCGTAACGCCAAGGGTGGCGACAAGGACGCCGTCGTTCAGAAGGCTCTGCTGGAGCAACTGATTGCGCACTTCACCGAAGGCAAGCCTGCGCGCAGCCTGATGAAGAACATGAGCACCGACGAGAAAGCGGTGATCAAGGGCTTCCACCTGCTGACCACCAAACCGGTCATGTACATCGCCAACGTGGCTGAAGACGGTTTCGAGAACAACCCGCACCTGGACGTGGTCAAGGCCATCGCCGAAGAAGAAGGCGCCATGGTGGTTCCGGTCTGCAACAAGATCGAAGCCGAAATCGCCGAGCTCGATGACGGCGAAGAGAAGGACATGTTCCTTGAGGCCCTGGGCCTGGAAGAACCGGGCCTGAACCGCGTCATCCGCGCCGGCTACGAAATGCTGCACCTGCAGACCTACTTCACCGCCGGTGTCGAAGAAGTCCGCGCCTGGACCGTCAAAGTCGGTGCCACCGCCCCCCAGGCGGCTGGCGTGATCCACACCGACTTCGAGAAAGGCTTCATCCGCGCAGAAGTCATCGCCTACAACGACTTCATCCAGTACAAGGGCGAAGCCGGTACCAAAGAAGCCGGTAAATGGCGTCTGGAAGGCAAGGACTACATCGTTAAAGACGGCGACGTGATGCACTTCCGCTTCAACGTTTAAGCATCACGCCCGAGAAAAAGCCGCGTTTGATACGCGGCTTTTTTGTGCCTGAAATTCACTGTTATTTCTTGTGCAACGGTGGTGAATCAGGCCTTTTTGGTACGCGGCAAAAAGATCGCCAACACCCCGAACAACGGTAGGAACGAGCACAGGAAATACACGTACTCAATCCCGTGAACATCCGCCAGATGCCCAAGCAACGCTGCACCAATCCCGCCAAAACCAAACATCAAACCGAAGAACACCCCGGCGATCATCCCGACATTACCCGGCACCAGTTCCTGTGCGTACACCACAATCGCCGAGAACGCCGAGGCGAGGATAAAGCCGATGACCACGCTGAGAATGCTGGTCCAGAACAGGTCGACGTGGGGCAGGATCAGCGTGAATGGCGCCACGCCGAGGATGGAGAACCAGATCACCGCCTTACGGCCGATCTTGTCGCCAATCGGCCCGCCGAAGAACGTACCCGCTGCCACAGCGCCAAGGAACAGGAACAGATGAAGCTGCGAACTGGCCACCGACAGGTCGAACTTCTCGATCAGGTAGAACGTGAAGTAACTGGTGAAACTGGCCATGTAGAAATACTTGGAAAACACCAGCAACCCAAGAACTACCAGCGCACTGGTTACCCTGCCCTTCGACAACCCGTGAGTCGCCGCCAGACCAGCCTTGAGCTTGAACAGGTTGAGGTGATGGGCGTACCAGCGACTGATGCGGTACAGCACGAACAGCGCAAACACCGCGAACAGACCAAACCACGCCACGTTGCCCTGACCGAACGGAATGATGATCGCCGCCGCCAGCAACGGGCCGAACGCCGACCCCGCGTTACCACCGACCTGGAACGTCGATTGCGCCAGACCAAAGCGTCCGCCCGACGCCAACCGCGCGATACGCGACGCTTCCGGGTGAAAGGTTGAAGAACCGATCCCGATCAGCGCCGCCGCCAGCAGAATCAACGGGAAGCTACCGACCACTGACATCATCACGATACCAATCAGCGTGCAAATGGAGCCGGCCGGCAACAGCCACGGTTTCGGGTGACGATCCGTGTGATACCCGACCCACGGCTGCAACAGCGAGGCGGTCAATTGAAAGGTCAGCGTGATCAGGCCGACCTGGGTGAAGCTCAAGCCATAGTTGGCCTTTAACATCGGGTAGATCGACGGCAGCACCGACTGGATCAGGTCGTTGATCAAATGCGCCAGCGCCACCGCGCCGATGATGCGCATCACCAATGGACTGCTTTGAGCAGGAGCGGACGCCGAGGCAGCGGCGGGCTGAACGTTGCTGATAGCCATGAAAGTTTCCGTACAGCAGAGGGATGCACGCAGGCAGGTGCGTCAATGTGCCATTTTTCGGTGCAGCAAAGCCATCCCCTTAGGCAGCTAACTAACTGGTTACTCGTCACCTCAAACTGATAGCGCAACGCCATGGTCTGAATCTTGCCTTGCTTCTTCCCCTGAACGCGGCCCCTTACAAAGGGGATCGAGAATGGGAAGTTTCGCTACAGAGCCAGCCTACAGAGCCGGCGAGAGTGAACTTTCGAGGCCTTTTAGCAGGGCACAACATCAAGGTCGCACGACCGCGATGCACGCCAATGGTGCGTGGTGTCCAGAGGAGTCATGGGGCATGCAGGCTTTTTTATCACCGGGAATCAAATTGCTGGGGCGGTTTGGATTCGCGCGTAAATTTCAGCTGTTGTTTCTGCTGTTCATTCTGCCGCTGGCCGGCAGCCTGTTGATGATCGGCCAAGGTTATCGCGACAAACTCAATCTGATTGGCGTTGAGCGCGCCGGCGTCCAGCAGTTGCTCGCCCTGGATGCGCTCGACAATCTGCTGGCGGCACAACGCGACCGCGCTGCCCGCTGGCGTGCAACCGAAACCAACCGCCAGCCAACGCCGGCGACGCTCGCCGCGATGGCTGCCTTCGACGCTGTGCAGCCAGCGGTCACACAAGCCGTCAGCGACCTGGGCGATGCGTTGAAGAATCAAGGCGCCGAGGGCGAAACCCTTGCCCGCTATCAGGCCTTGCAAACCGCATTGGACGGTCTGGACTCGAAAAGCCTGAGCGGCGTCGGTTGGTGGCCGGACGGATACGACCGTTTCACCCATGCACTCAGCACCCTGCAAGCGTTGCGTGAGCAGATCGTCATGGAAAACCGCCTGACCCTCGCGCCGTGGCTGGAAACCTACTTGCTGACGCAAATCTCGACGCAAGACGCGCCGGATCTGATCGAACGGGTCGGCCGCCTCGCCGCTGTCGGTCAGGCTTCGGTGGTGTCCGGACAGTTCACCTTGCAGAGCCGCCTGCAACTGCGCGATCTGCGCAGCCGGATTGGCGACGCCCGTGAACAATTAGTGAAAAACGCCGACCTTCTCAAAGCGCGCCTGCCCGGCGATCAACAAACCTGGGGAACGCAGTATCAAGACAGCCTGCAACGCCTGGACGCCGGCCTGAAAGTGCTGGACGACGGCATGTTCGGCGGCAGCATCAACCTTAAGCCTGAGGACTTCGAGCGTAGCCTGGACGCCCTGCTCGGCGATCTCGCCTCACTGCGCCAGCAATCGCTGATGTCCCTGGATCAGCGACTGGACTACTACCATGGCTCGGCCATCCGCCAGTTCATCATCGTTGCGGCCATCTTCGGCTGCCTGCTACTGGCCGCGCTGTACCTGTTCATTTGCCTGCAAGCCTCGATCCGGCGCAGCGCCAGCGGCATCACTGTGCTGGCCGAAGCCCTGCGCGACGGCAATCTGAGCCTGCAAGTGCCGGTGGTGGGCCGTGATGAACTGGCGGCGATCAGCACCGCCCTCAACGTCGCCGTGGTGCAATTGCGCACCAGCATGCTCGGCGTCGATCACGAGACCTCGCAACTGAGCAACGCGGTGCGCAGCCTCAACGATCACTCCAGTGGCGCGCTGGGCGAAGTCGAAGCGCAGCAATTGCAGATCAGCCAGATCGCCGCTGCCGCCACACAACTGGCCGCCACCTCCCAAGGCGTGGCGCAGAGTTGCGAACAGGCTTCCGGCAGCGCCCAGCACACCCGGCGCATCGCCGCTGACAGCAGCCGCGACAGCCAGCGCACCACGGCGAGCATTCAACAGCTCAATCAACGCCTCAACGAAACCGCTGCGGCATTGGGCCGTGTCAGCGAACAAGGGCAGCAGATCCAACTGGTGGTCGACACCATTCGCGGTGTTGCCGAACAGACCAACCTGTTGGCACTCAACGCCGCGATTGAAGCGGCACGCGCCGGCGAACAGGGTCGCGGTTTTGCCGTGGTCGCCGACGAAGTGCGCAGCCTGTCGCAACGCACTCAATCGTCGACCGCGCAGATCGCCGGCACCGTCGACAGCCTGCGCGCCACGGTCAACGAAGCGGTGAGCCTGATGGAAGCCGCCTGCGGCCAGGCGCAATCGGATGCCGAAGCGGTCACTGGCCTCGGCGAACGACTGGGGGAAATTGCCAGCGCCGTGCAGAGTGTCACAGACACCCTCGCGCAGATCGCCACGGCAGTTGAAGAGCAAGCGAGCACCGCCGATGAGGTCAGCGGCAATATCCAGCAGGTCGATCAGGCCGCCGTGCGTTTGCTTGAAGGCGCGCGGGCAGTGAATCTCGCGGCGGACACTTTGAGTCAAGGCAGCCATGCCTTGAGCGCCAATACCGCAAGATTCCAACTGCGTTGACGCCCTGCCCGGCCCGGATTTTCCGGGCCGGAGGATAAGCGGTTGAAAATAAGAAGAAATATTTTAAATTTACGCTTGACGCTTTTCCATTTCAGGGGAATAATGCGCGCCACTTGGCTACATAGCTCAGTTGGTTAGAGCATAGCATTCATAATGCTGGGGTCCGGGGTTCAAGTCCCTGTGTAGCCACCAAGTACTAAAAACGGCTTACCGAAAGGTAGGCCGTTTTTTTATGCCTCGAGAAAAGTGCCGGCGCTGTGGCGAGCGCGTCTGGCACAGGGAGAGGCGCAGGAGTCATCAAAACACCTTGAGTTACGCACCTGGCCAAAGCGTTTGATATTAATCTTGCCTGACGATATCGACCGAGATCTCCACTGCCGCAACAGGGCCTCTGTTCTCAAGCCAGTGCGTAGTGTTTCTGTCCTCGGGCCACCCCACTCCGGGTCCATAGTCCGTGGCGACGCCATGCCGATGATCAGTGATCGTTCCTTGCAATATGTAAACAGTACCGGGTCGGTCTTTATGGCTATGAACCGGCCCGAAGACCCCTCCAGGCTCAATGGTCACCATCCGCATTCGAAGTTGACGCCCTGCCATGCCTTCAATCTCAGGGCCGAGGTCAACGGTTGCAAGTAATGTCACCGCCACACCTTTTGTCTCAGGTGCCATCTGTTCGTTGATCATCACGCGCACCTCTCTGGCTATACAGGAACGACTGGATATGAGCACCTTCGGTGCGATCACATGTCCCTATCAGCGTAGAAGTATCTGAGCCATATCGGGCGCTCGTTGTGCAGGATGCTCAGGCCTCACGCTTACCCTTGATCCGACAGAAAACTGGCCCAGGCATGAAGGAGAAACAGACCGATGGTTTGCGTCCTTCACGGTCGGTCGATAAAGTCCCACAGACTTTTACCCCATGGACGGAGAGCCCGCGTGTTTTCAGCCTTGCCCTTGAGCCGCTTTCGCCTGCCAGCCCTGACGCTGATCATCAGCGCCCTGACCCTCACCGCGTGCAACGCCCCGCCCGCCTCGACCCTGCCTTTGGCACCGGAAGCCGCCTCCGGTTACCGCACCGATCTGCAACCCCGTCACGCCAGCAAACACATGGCCGCCGCTGCGAATCCACTGGCCGCTGAGGCCGGTCGCGAGATGCTGCGCCAGGGCGGTTCGGCGATTGATGCGGCGATTGCGATGCAAGCGGTGCTGACGTTGGTTGAACCGCAATCCTCCGGGATTGGTGGCGGCGCGATGATCGTGTTGTGGGATGGCAAAAAAGTGCAGACCTATGACGGTCGCGAAACCGCTCCGGCCGGTGCCACCGAGAAGCTGTTCCTGCAAGCGGACGGTAAACCGATGCCGTTCCCACAGGCGCAGATTGGCGGCCGGTCGGTCGGCACACCGGGCGTGTTGCGCGCACTGGAGTTGGCACATAAACAGCACGGTCGCCTGCCGTGGGCGAAGCTGTTCGAGCCGGCGATCAAACTTGCCGAGCAGGGCTTCGCCATCTCTCCTCGCCTGCATTCACTTCTCGTGTCAGATCCGGCGATTCGCCAGTCGCCGGACATGGCCAAGTATTTCCTCAATGCCGATGGCAGCGTCAAAGCCATTGGCACACCCCTGCAAAACCCGGCACTGGCCGCGGTGCTCAAACGCATTGCCAGCGAAGGCGCCGATGCGCTGTACAAAGGCCCGATTGCCGAGGACATCGTCGCCAAGGTCCAGGGGCACGCCAACCCCGGCAGTCTGTCGCTGAATGATCTGCAGCGTTATCAGGCCAAGGAACGTGCGCCGCTGTGCACCGACTACAAACGCTGGCAGGTCTGCGGCATGCCGCCACCGTCGTCGGGCGGCATTGCCGTGGCGCAGATTCTCGGCACCTTGCAGGCCCTGGAAACCCGCGATCCGCGCTGGGCACTGGCACCACTCAAACCGCTGAAGACTGACAAACCGGCCGGCATCGAACCCGATCCACAAGCGGTGCACCTGATCGCCGAAGCTGAGCGACTGGCCTACGCCGACCGCGCGCAATACGTCGCTGACACTGACTTCGTGCCGGTACCGGTCAAAGGTCTGGTTGACCCAGGCTATCTCGCCAGTCGCGCCAGCCTGATCGGCGAACGCAGCATGGGCAGCGCCAAACCGGGCACCCCGCCGGGTGTGCAGGTCGCCTACGCGCCGGACCGCTCGCCGCTGCGCATTTCCACCTCGCAAGTGGTGGCGGTGGATGACCTCGGCGGCGCCGTGTCGATGACCACCACCATCGAAGCGGCATTCGGCTCGCACCTGATGGTTCAGGGCTTTTTGCTGAACAATCAATTGACCGACTTCTCGTTCATCCCCGAAGAGAACGGGCAGAAAGTCGCCAACCGCGTCGAACCCGGCAAACGCCCACGCTCATCGATGGCCCCCACGCTGATCTTCGATCGCAACAGCGGCGAATTCCTCGCCGGCGTCGGCTCACCGGGCGGCTCGCAGATCATCGAATACGTCGCCAAAACCACCGTCGGCCTGCTCGACTGGAACCTCGACCCGCAAAGCGCCATCAGCCTGCCCAACTTCGGCAGCCGCAACGGCCCGACCGAACTGGAACAAGGCCAGTTCAGCCCGGCGCTGATTCAGGCGTTGAAGGACAAAGGTCACGCGGTGAGTGAAATCGACATGACCAGCGGCACCCAAGCCATCGTACGGGTCAAGGATGCGCAGGGGAAAGCGACGTTGGAAGGTGGCGCGGACCCACGGCGTGAGGGGGAAGCGTTGGGGGATTGAGGATTATGTAGTGAATGGAAAAGGCTTACCGCAAGGTAGGCCTTTTTTGTTGGGCAGTTTGAGAAATATTGAGAGTCGCCATTGGCGGCTGCCTATTTCGCGGGCACGGAGTTCGACTCCGTGCCATGAATTCACAAAGCTATTCAGCGAGTTTTTGGTGTGACTCCAAATCCACAAGCCGAGAAGTTGGACCATTGGCTTTCAGGCGCTCGGCGTTTTTCAAGGTTGTTGTCGCGTCGCCGTCTAACTATGCCGCTCTTTTCTCGGTCTGCTGCTGCCGATCCGGGTTCAACATCACAGTGCCCATCGGCTCCCAGTTTCTTGTCTGGCCAGACCAGCGTTCCGGGCATTTCTCCCGAGCTTGCTCGTACAGCTCATGACGCCGAGCCAGGATC
>NZ_CAXAON010000013.1:0-123653 GCF_963970495.1 Pseudomonas sp. EA_65y_Pfl2_P78
GGTCAGGCAACTCCAGCGGCAAGGAAAAGGAGTTCTTTGACCGAACAGTGTTTACCTACGATGCGTCGCAGGATCGATATCAATGTCCCGCCGGAAAATGGCTGACACTCAAGCAAACCAGTAAGGGCTATCGTATCTACCAGGCGGCGATCAGCGACTGCACCGCTTGTCCGCTGAAAGCGCAATGTACTGAGGCCCGGCGCCGATATGTCTCACGCCATGCTCACGAAGAGGCGTTCGAACGCATGGAGCGGCGAATGCAGGCACACCCCGAAATGATGGTCAGCCGAAGATCCATTGTGGAGCATCCCTTCGGCAACCTAAAACAGTGGTTGTTTGGCAACGCTCGCTTCTTGCTGCGACAGCTCGAGGGGGCGAGAGCCGAAATGGCCTTGGCGGTGAACGCCTATAACCTGAAAAGAGCGATTAACGTGCTCGGCGCACGTCAGTTGATGGCGTTGATGGGCTGAAACGCCCTTTTTTGTCTGCCGTCCGCACAAAAGCAAACGCCCCGAACAAGTCGGGGCGTTTGCTTGAAACCACCATCAGTGTGTTTTCACACAGTCTGGAATGGCGCCCTTGTCGTTTATTGCAATTCTCTCTATGTAGACATTTGCTGCTGTAAGCGCCATCCGATGACATCGAGCAAATCGCAGCCGTCGCGTAAGGACGTCACCAGCACCTTTGCCAACTCGCTGTAAACCCCTTCCTCGTGCGCGAGGTTTTCCAGCAGTTGGGTCGCGGTACGAATACGGTGCGCAGCGGTTTCGTGCAATACGTCCAGCGGTGCTTCGGTGTCGATCAGCAGCGATGCGATTTTGCAGTCGATGCCGGTGATGGGCAGGTATCGATCCATGACAAAAAACCTCCATTTGGCGAAAAAAACGGTGACTTAGTAGTTGTAGGGGGCTTTCAAGCAAAACCCTGCGGCGGGTCAAGGTTATCCAGCGCCCGATTCACCGCTAACTCGCAAAGCACAGCGAATTGCTGAATGGCCAGAGCAATGTTGCGCTGTGATCGCTGCAGCTCGCCCGCAAGATCGGTGGCCATAACGTTCAGCGAAGCGAGATTCTCACAGGCGTGGCAGAGGATGGATTCGTTATCCACGTTCGGAAGGATGGTGAACATATGGCTGACTTGAGTTGGGTTGCGCAAGCGTTTACTGAAAAGGGCTTCGGTGGTTGCGGATAGCTTAGGGGTATCGATGGTGCCGCCTTTGTTGTTTGGAGACCGCGGACGATCGGGATTGTTTTTTTTCATTTTGAAATCTCCCTGAAGGCTCAAGAAATGCGGCATCCCTTCCGGCCTTTCGTAGTTAATTGGTAACGATGAGGTACTGCCTACGTAGTAAGTTATAACCAGAAACTTCGTTATTATTAACCAAATAATTGAACATTTATGTAATTAAATGATTCATTAGAAATTACTGTAAGTATCATCTGGTTTTATTGTGGGATTTGTCCTATGGCTGCCTGAAGATATTCAACATTGACTTAAACGCGTCGTTGTAGATGTACAATCCGGTTTTGGTGTGACTGCTTTGCGTTCTTTCGAAGGGTGGCTTTTTTAAACTGCTACACCCGGCTAGTGTATTAGAAACTATTCAGTGATTGGCAGATATAAATGCATAAGAAAGAGAAGGCAGAAAAACTAAAGCGGAATATTAAGTACCTCATAGAGAGTCGCGGTGAGACGCGTATTTCACTGTGCAACTCTAGCGGACTGACCAGAACGACCATCTACAATATCCTCGAGGGTCGAGTTGTTAACGTACAGCAGTCTACGATTCGCAAAATATCGGATTTCTTCGGTGTGTCGTACAAGGAGATTGAAACAGTCAATTTTGAAGAGAGAGAAATCATCGAATCTACTGTTTCCCTTCATGGAAACATGAATCCGGCCGCGGTTCCTGTTATCAGAGAAAGCGATCTTTTGCAAAATCTGGACAAACGGATTGGAGAGTTAGCCGTGTCTCATCCGTTGACCTACTACTTCGGAACGGTCAGTAATCTTATAGGTGTACTTTTGGAGAACGAAATTAGCGGGGCTAACGAGGTTGGCGATCTTTTGATCGTCAGAAAGGGGGCGTCGACTAGTCGCGGAGAAAAGCTCGTTTATAACAAGCTTACGGGAAGGTTATCCATCGTCGCCAACTCAGATGTCGAGTCTAATGAGATAGGGGTCGTTGGGGATTTGGTGGAGGAGAGGCTTAATGTCGGGAAATATTGAGATTGATAACGAAAAATATAAATTGCTGGCATTTGAATCTGATAAAAAACTTGCGGTAATTATGGTGATCTCAACGGGAAAACTGATAAAGATTAAGTTGGCGGAGTTGGTGAAAAGCGATGTGATAGATGACCTTAGTAGGAGGGAAGTAAAAAGTATATATAGGAAGTATTATTCCATGGGGGCGGCGCTGACTGCCTATGATATGGCTGATCGTCACGAAAAATCTTGGATGGTCTATGTTGCACTAAATCTTTTGCTCTTGGTGTTATATGTGTTTTCCAATATTGGCGCGACAAAGTTAATATATTTAGAGGATCTGGATGTCGTTTTAACACCTGGGGTGTTTCTTTATCCTTTAACATTTCTAGTCGTTGATATGCTTAATGAATTGTATGGATTCAAGCTGGCAAGAAGAGCGATTTTTTTCGGGTTTTTAAGCAATGCACTGATTATCTTGTTGTTAAGTGCAGCAGAAATGATGCCCGGCTTACCGGGCTGGAAGCTTGACGGCCCATACAGTGAGGTAGTATCGCATGTGTCTTCGGTTTTATTGGCTTCATCTGTGTCGTTTCTTTTTTCTGAGTATGTGAATTCATACCTATTATGTAAAATTAAGCAGTTAACGAACTCGAAGTATCTTTTCTTGCGGGTTTTTCTAAGTACTTTCTTTGCGGTTTTAATTGATAGTGTTCTTTTTTGTTTTATAGCTTTTTCTGGTGCTTTGGGAAAAGCAGAGATAATGTCAATAGTGGTGGTGCAGATAACCGTAAAGATGTTTTTTGCGTTTTTTAATATTCTTCCCGCATACGGTGCAAGATCGCTCTTCAAGAAATTCGTCGTGCAAAGTCAGATCGCATGACTACAGAGCGGGCGAGCGGGTCGACCCCTTCTCGCCCTCAATTCGTTTTTGAGATTAGTTCAATCTCAATCTGTATCTCATGCTGTTCGTAAGTTTTTTCTTGTTTTTCATGAACTCTTCAAGTCCTTTCGAGCGAAGACTACAGGCATCACACTCTCCACAGCCATTGCCTTTTATCCCGTTATAACAAGACAGCGTCCGTTCGCGAATCAATTCCAATTGGTCATGGTAATCGGCTAGTGCCCAAGTCTCGGATTTAGTCAGCCACATTAGTGGCGTTTCAAGTTGTAACTCATACTCCATGCCTAACTTGATAGCTGTATTCAATGCCCTCACAAAATCATCACGACAATCGGGGTAACCAGAAAAATCCGTTTCGCAGACACCCGTAATTACAGTCTGCGCCTGAACCTGATAGGCATAAATCGAGGCCAAAGTCAGGAACAGTATGTTTCTTCCTGGCACGAAAGTATTGGGCAATTCGCTACCGGATTTGTTAGCGGTCGGAACTGGAATGTTGTCGCGTGTCAGGCTGCTGACAGTTAGTTCATTAAGCAGTTTTACGTCTAACACGCTATGGGCGGTAACGCCCAATTCCTGCGCAAGTTGCCGCGCGGCGTCGATTTCAGCACGGTGACGCTGTCCGTAATCAAACGTAATACAGTGAATTTCGTCGTACTTCGGCAAGGCATGGATCAAACAGGTTGTTGAGTCCTGGCCGCCGCTGAAAACGATAACCGCTTTTTTACGCATTTTTTCGTCCTTGGGGTGTGCCGCTTGATCGCGGCGGCATCAACCTTACAGAGTAGAAAATGTACTGCGTGTCAGACGCTTCCGAAATGACACGCTGAGCTTTCCTTATGTGTATTTTTTTGTGAAATAGATGAACAGAGGGTGCTGAATGGCGCCCTCTGTGGCGAGGGGGATAACCCCACTCACTACATGACCTTATTCAATCAATCCACGTGCGCGAGGTCACCACGCAACGCCACGCTGGAAACCAGCATCCCCGCGCGGCACTGGAATTTTTCGGTGTCTTTGTACAGGTCGCGCTGGTCGACGCTGGCGATGTTGATCACGGCGTTGGCGTCAGCTTTTTTCGCGGCGTTCTGCAGGGTCGCCAGCGCCGATTGCAGGGCCCAGAAGCAGGCGTCTTCGTCGGACTTGTTCGAGCCGTTGGTCTTGCGGCTGCTGCTCACGGTGTCGAGTTTGCGCACTTGCTTGGGCAGGGTTTCGCCAGCCAGGTAGAACTTCACGCTGCCGTCCAGCAGGCCGGCGTCGGTGGCGCGTTTGACGCCTTCGCGAAAGCTCAGGTAGGTCGGTTCGTCGGCGCCTTGCTTGACGATGCCCAGGTCGTTGACGAACTCGATGTCCGGGTTGATCGACAGCTCCTTGAGTACGTTGTCGCGCAGGCGGTTGACCCAACGGTTGTAGTTGCCGTGGATCTTGCCGTCCTTGGCATCGAGGCCGTAGCTGCTGCGGTAGTCGATTTCGAACGAAGTCGGGCTGAACGGGATGTCGACTTCGGCGTGGTGGCGACCGCGTACGGTGATCGCGGCCTTGATCATGCCCGGGCGTACCGATTGCACGACCCACTGGCGGTCGTTGAGCGCGGTAACGATGGCGCGGCTCATCTGTTGCTGGGTGAAGCCTAAGTTGGGCGAGAACTCTTCCTTGGCGTTGTAAACCGGTTTGCTGGTGCAACCGCCGAGCACAAAAGCCAGTGCCAACAGAGCGGCGATGCGGTGAAACTGAGTCATTCCCTTCACTCCAAACGTGTTGCGGTCAGTGCCAGCGGCGGAAAATCAACGAGGTGTTGACGCCACCAAAAGCGAAATTGTTGTTCATCACGTAGTCGTGATGCATCGGGCGGAATTCACCGCGCAGGTAATCGAGTTTGCCGCAGTGCGGATCGACCTCGTCGAGGTTGAACGTGTGCACGTACAGATCGCGATTCATCATCTCGATGCTGAACCACGACTCCAGCGCGCCGCAGGCGCCGAGGGTGTGGCCGAGGAAACTCTTCTGCGAGCTGATCGGCATGCGTTCACCGAACAAACTGCTGGTCGCCAGTGTTTCGGCAATGTCGCCCTGTTCTGTAGCGGTGCCGTGGCCATTTACATAACCGATGGCCTGCGGCGTAAGGCCGGCGTCTTCCAGCGCCAATTCCATGGCACGGCGCATGGTGGTTTGTTCCGGGCGTGTGGTGTGCTGGCCGTCGGCGTTGCTGCCGAAACCGACGATTTCGGCATGGATATGCGCGCCGCGAGCGAGGGCGTGTTCCAGCTCTTCGAGCACCAGCATGCCGCCGCCTTCGCCGATCACCAGACCGTCGCGGCCCTTGTCGTAGGGGCGAGGGCTGGTTTGTGGCGCATCGTTTTTCAGGCTGGTGGCGTAGAGCGCGTCGAAGACCATGGCTTCGGTCGGGCAGAGTTCTTCGGCACCGCCGGCGAGCATCAACGGCAAGCGGCCGAACTTGATCGCCTCGTAGGCATAACCGATGCCCTGACTGCCGCTGGTGCAGGCGCTGGATGTCGGGATCAAACGACCGGTCAGGCCAAAGAAGATGCTGATATTCGCCGCTGTGGTGTGCGGCATCATGCGCACGTAGGAGTTGGCGTTGAGGCCCTCGGCCACCGAGTTGAGGAGCATGTTGCCGAACGCCTTGATCTCGTCGGTGCTGCCGGTGGACGAGCCGCATGCCACGCCCATGCGCCCGTCCCTGATCGATGCGTCGCCGAGCAAACCGGCATCGGCGAGGGCTTGTTCCGCTGCACCGACAGCCAGACGCGACACCCGGCCCATGCTGCGCAGTTGTTTGCGGGTCCAGTGCACCGGGACGACAAAATCATCGATAGGCCCGGCCAGACGCGTGTTGAGTTCGCTGAAGCGATCCCACTCGTCCATCCGCCGAATACCGCTGCGGTTGGCCGCGAAGTTGCCCGAGATGGTTTCCCAGTCGCTGCCCAGCGAGGTGATGCCGGCCATGCCGGTGACGACAACGCGCTTCATCAGCACAAGCCTCCGTTGACCGCCAGGACCTGGCGGGTGATGTACGAGGCTTCCGCCGACATCAGGAAATTCACCGCACCGGCCACCTCTTCAGGGGTGCCCATGCGTTGCGCGGGGATCATTTTCATCAGTTCTTCCACCGGCACGTTTTCGTCGAGCATCGCCGTGTCGATCAGGCCCGGCGCGACGCAGTTAACGGTGATTTTGCGCTTGCCCAGTTCAATCGCCAACGCTTTCGCCGCACCGATCACGCCAGCCTTGGAGGCGCTGTAGTTGACCTGGCCACGGTTGCCGATCAATCCCGACACCGAAGTGATGCAAACAATGCGACCAGCGGCGCGGCGGCGGATCATCGGCATCATCACCGGGTGCAGGACGTTATAGAAACCGTCGAGGTTGGTGCGCAGTACCACGTCCCAATCGTCGTCGCTCAGCGCGGGGAAAGCGCCGTCGCGGGTCAGGCCGGCGTTGAGCACGACGCCGTAATAGGCACCGTGGGTTTCGACGTCGGCTTCAAGAATGCTTTTGCAGGCTTCGCGATCGGCTACATCGAATTGCAGGATGCGCGCGTGGCGGCCCAGCGCTTCGATTTCAGCCTGTACCGCTTGCGCCTCGGCAACGCCGCTGCGGCAATGAAGGACGATGTCGTGCCCGGCTTGCGCCAGGCGCAACGCAATGGCGCGGCCGATGCCACGGCTGGAGCCGGTGACCAGTACGGATTCAGTCATCGTTCGACGCCTTTTTCTGTTCAAGATAATCAGCCGCCGCAGGTGGGCGGAATACATTCAGCCGGGCGCTGGCGTGGATGCCGTCAGCGTTGATATGGCATTCGAACACGCCCATGCCGTTGTCGTCTTCCAGCGAGCGGATGCCGTGAACGGTCAACTCGCTGCCAGCGGCGAACGCGGCGACGTTGCACTCGAACTTGCGCGTGCCGAGCAGGAAGCCCAGTTCCACCGGATTGCCTTTCAATCGTGCATGGCAACCGGCGAAGGCAGCGACGCTTTGCGCCATCAGTTCGATGCCCACCCACGCGGGCAGGCTACCGTCGGGCAGGCTGAACAGGCTGTCAGGTTTGACCGTGAGCCGGGTGTAAATCTGCTCTTCATCGAAGCTGATGATTTGGTCGATCAGGATCATGTCGCCGGCGTGCGGCAGTAATTCGGCGAGCGGCCAGTCGGTCATGGGGCGTCTCCGATAATCAGGCTGACGTTGTTGCCCCCGAAGGCAAACGAGTTGCTCATCAGGTAGCGCGGTGCAATGGACGTCAGGCGTGCGTTCGCAGTCACCCATTTGAGCGGCGGCAGCGCGGGATCGGCCTGGCCATCCCAGACGTGCGGTGGTAGTGCGTGTTCGTGATTGTCGGCACTCAGGCTCAGCCAGCAGAAAGCGGCTTCCAGCGCACCGGCCGCACCAAGGGTGTGACCGGTCATCGGTTTGGTCGATGAGCAGGCCACGCCGTCGGGAAACAGCGTGGCGACGGCCAGGCTTTCCATGGCGTCGTTGTGTTGGGTCGCGGTGCCGTGCAGGTTCAGATAGTTGATCTGCGCTGCCTGCAGATGGGCACGACTCAAGGCTTTGTGCATCGCTTGCAGTGCACCGCGGCCGCTCGGTTCCGGGGCGGAAATGTGATGCGCGTCAGAGCTGGCACCCGCCCCGAGCAAGGCGATGGCCGGGCCGTCGCCCCGTTGCTTGCTCATGACGAACAGCACCGCTGCTTCACCGATGTTGATGCCGTTGCGGTTGGCCGAGAACGGATTGCAGCGCTCGTCGGACATGGCTTCCAGCGACGAGAAACCGTTGAGGGTCAGTTTGCACAGGCTGTCGACACCGCCGCACAGCACCGCGTCGCACAGGCCCAGATCAAGCAGGCGCTGTGCGCTCATCAAGGCGCGGGCGCTGGAGGTGCAGGCGGTCGAAATCACATAAGCCGGGCCGCTCAATTGCAGCCAGTCGGCGAGGAAGTTGGCCGGGGCGCCGAGTTCCTGTTGCCGATAGTCATACTCGACCGGGAACTGCTGCTCGCGAATGAAGTGCGCCAGGCCACGACTGGCCTCGTCGATGCCCGAGGTGCTGGTGCCGAGCACCACGCCGATGCGCTCGCGGCCAAAGGTCTGGATCGCCTGATCGATGTCTTCGCGGATCTGCAGCGCGGCTTCCAGCAACAGTTGATTGTTGCGGCTGCTCTGGTCATGAAGCGCTGCGGGAATCGGCGCCAGTTCACCGTGTACCGCCGCTACCGGCAACACACGCTCGGGCACCCAGCCGGATTCACTGCACATGCCCGAGCAATCGCCGGCAAACAGCTTGCGGGCCACTTCTTGCTTGTCGCGACCCAGGGCGCAGATCACGCCGAGGGCATTCAGGTAGGCAGTCATGGCGTCGGTTCACCGAGTGGAGACACGCGATAGTGCGGGCCTTGAGGCAGGTTCACATCGAAGCTCAACGGTTGTGAATAACGAATGTTCCAGCGCGGCGCCAGGGAACGTTGCCCGTCGTGCTGCAGCGCGGCGGGGTAATTGCGTAGCAGTTCGCCGGACGGGGTCAGGGCAAACAACAGCGCGGCGAACAGCTCCCGGGCCTGCGGGTTGGGCGGCAGCAGACCATCGGGCTGCCAATGACCGTCGATCAATTGCTGGCGCGCCTGAGGAATGCCCAGCGGGTCCATCATCGACCAGCGAATGCCGGGGCCCTCGCGCTGGATCACCAAGAGCCAGTCCTGACGCTGATCGCCCTGGAGTTGCTCGATGTGCAATTGCAGGGGCAGTGGCAAAGCAGGGTTGCCCGCCGGCAGTGGCGCCTGGCTGGCGCAACCACTCAACAGGGCCGTTACCAACAATACCAGCCACACCATAACCCCTGTGGGAGCGGGCTTGCTCGCGAAGGCGTCGGCACATCCGGCATCAATGCAAGCTGATCCACCGCTTTCGCGAGCAAGCCCGCTCCCACAGGTCAGGTGTTGCATCAGCACGCCCCTGCTAATGGTTTTCGGGCGACAACGTTCACCAACGTTTCCTCCCGCTGGCCAAACGGCTTGGGCTTGCGCAATCCAAACCGTTCCAGCAAGCCAAAATCTTTCGAGCGGCTCCACCACAAATACGGGTACGAAACATTGCGCTCGCCAAACTCGAAACCTTGTTCACGAATCATCTGCAGATACTGCGCTGCACTCTTCTGCACATGCATCGGATGGCGGAACAGCCAACGAATCACCCACGTATCAATGTAGGCCTCGGTTGACTCGGCGAACAGCAGATAGCCACCCGGTTTGAGCACGCGATAGAACTCGGCCAGGGCTTTTTCCTGTTCGACCAGGTGATGGAACGTCTGGTGACAGAACAGCAGATCAACGCTGGCATCCGGCACGTTGAGGGTTGCGCAATCACTGCCGATCAACTCGACGTCCAAACCCTGCCGCGCCGCTTCTTCACCGCTCAATTGAAGGCTGTGCGGATCGGCATCGATACCGATCAAACGTTGCGGGGCGAAGGTCTGGCTCAGGTGGCGGAACGACTTGCCCTGGCCGCAGCCGGCGTCCAGCAGCACCGGGTTCGCGGGCAGCGTTTCGCTGAACAGGCTGCGTAGATCGTTGATCGCTACACGTAACACATGGTGCTGCCAGGTGTGGCTGCGCAGGAACCAGAAACCGAAGCGGGTTTCTTCGACATAGTTGTCGCTCAGGTAACTCATGGGGCGTCCTTTGCACAAAGTTCGGAAATCATCTTCAACCGGCGGCGCGCTTCGCTGACGAACGGGTTGCGCTCATCCCAGGCGTAGCCGGCGAGGATCGAGCAGATCATCCGGCGAATCTCCGCCTGACTGTCTTCATAGAAAATCACGTCCTGAAAGGTGCCGGCGTACCAGCCCTCGACGTAGCAGCGGAAGGTGTCGACGCCGCGTTTGAGCGGCTCGGCGAACTCGCGCTGCCAATCGACGGTTTCGCCTTGCAACTGACGGTGCAGCACGGCGGCGGCCATGCTCGCCGAACGCATGGCGATGGTCACGCCCGAGGAGAACACCGGGTCGAGAAATTCCGCGGCGTTGCCGAGCAGAGCGAAGCCCGGGCCATGCAGGGTTTTCACATTCGCCGCATAACCACCGAGGGTTCGCGCCGGGGTGTCCCACACCGCGTTGTTCAGCACACGGGCGAGGCTTGGCGTTTCGGCGATGAAACCGCGCAGGCAGGCATCGAGATCTGCATCGCGACCGGCGAAATGTTCTGCGGCGGCGACCACGCCCACCGAGCAACGGCCGTGGCTGAACGGGATCGTCCAGAACCAGATATCGCGATGTTGCGGGTGGGTGGTGACGAGAATTTTTTCGCGGTCGAAGGCCGGGTGGTCGATGTGGTCTTCGACGTGGGTGAACACCGCTTGGCGCACCGGGAAATTCGACGGCGCTTCGAGATCGAGCAAACGTGACAGCACGCGCCCGTAACCACTGGCATCGAGCACGAAATCCGCCTCGAGGCGGTACTCACTGCCGTCTTCGCGGCGCACCTCGAGCTGCGGTTTCGCCCGGTCGAAATCGACGCCGACGATGGCATCGCCATAGCGGATTTCAGCACCTTGCAGCGCCGCTTGGTCGGCCAGCAGTTTGTCGAAATCGGCGCGTTGCACCTGGAACGTCGTCGGTTTGCCGTCGGTGAAGGTGTCACTGAAATCGAACGCGCTGTAGCGCTCGCCCCAGGCAAACGCCGCGCCGGTCTTGCGCTGGAAGCCAGCGGCGTTGACGGCGTCGAGCATGCCAGCCTCTTCGACGAAATCCAGGCAATGACTGAGCAGGCTTTCACCGATTGAAAAGCGTGGGAAGTGCTGGCGCTCGATCACCAGCACATCGTGGCCCTTGCGCTTGAGCAGCGCGGCGGCGATGGCGCCGGAGGGGCCAGCGCCGATAATGACGACCTGGCGACGCTGCGTTTCAATGATGGGCATGTGAACTCTCGGGCGCGATGGCGGTGGTATTCAGGGGCGTGTGGACATGACGCCCGGCCCAAGGGGCAAGAATGAAGCTGAAGGCCAGTCCGAGGCTCACTGACAGACCGAAGTTGCTCACCGCCGGTGTACTCGACACCGCCAGCAGACCGAACGACAGCCACGTCGTCACGGCGGCCAGCAACGTGCCGAGCAGGCTGACCGCCGCGCCGCCAACCTGCTCACGCATGAGGATCGCGTAATCGACGCTGATGGCCGTGACCAGCAACAAGCCGAACAGACTGAACAGGGTCAGCGGCTGGCCGAGCCAGCCAAGGCTGGCCAGGCTGCACAGCGCCGCGAGCAATGGCAGGGCCACGATGCGCAATGCGCCGCCTAAACCGAACGGCACGATCAGCACCAGCACGATCAACACGCAGGAGGCGAGTTTCAGTTCGGCGGCGCTGATCTGGGTCGCGGCGAAAACATCATTGAGCTTGCCGAGACGATCCACCAGGACAACGCCCGGCAGGTCTTGCGTCTGCACCCGCAACAGCGCCGGGTTGTTCAGGCCTTGCAGGCTGGTCATTGCCGCAACGCCGTGCTCGGTCGGACCGAGCCACAGCGTGCGATAGGGTTCGCCAAGCGGGCCGGCCAGCGCGGCGTCGATGTCCTTGGCGGGTAGATTTTGTAGCTGTTGCAGCTCGTTTTGCAGCGCGGCGAGGGGCACGCCGAGGTCGAGCAGTGGTTGCCAGTGCTGCGCCAGTTGGCTCAACGCATCACGCACTGTCTGCTGCTGACCTGGCGGGCTGACCAGTTGATCGAGCGCCAGATACCCTTGCAGCTTGTCGAGGTTGACCAGTTGTTGCAGGCGCCCGCTCAGTGCGGCCTGACGTTCGAGCAATTGCTGCTGATTGGCGGCGCGAATCAGGAAGAACTGGCTGGTCGGTTGATAGCCGGTGATGCGTGCAATGGTCTGTGCTTCATCGGTCAGGCGTTGTGGCGTGCCGACCCATTGGCGGATGTCGTTTTTGCTTTGCAGTTGCACCAGGCCGCCGATGCAGAAGGCGATCAGCAGTGCCAACAGTACCGGTGTGCAGATGTGTTCAAGCAGTCGTTCTCGCAGATTCACCAGACGCTCGGCCAGATGCAGTGGCCATTGTGCCGGGCGCAGTTCGACATTGCGCAACAGCGCCGGCAGCAGGCACACCGCCGAGAGGTAGGCACCGAGCAACCCGGCGGCGGAGAACACGGCAATTTGCGTCAGCGCCGGGAAGGGCGTCCACGCCAGTGCCAGATAACCGATGACGCTGGTGATCAGGCTCAATGTCAGCCCAGGCAGGGTCAGACGCAAGGCCGGCCAACTGCGCCAGGGCTTGAAACTCCAGCTCTTGGACAGGTAGTGCAGCGGGTAATCCACCGCCACGCCAATCAGGCTGGAGCCCAATACCAGGGTCATCACATGCATATGGCCGAACAGCGCCACACACGTCACCGCACCAAACAACATGCCGACCAGCACCGGCATAAATGCCAGCAACACCTGCCATCGGCGGAAGGCGAGCAATAGCAGCAACAGAATACCGAGGGTGGCACCGCCGCCGACCCAGGTCATCTCGCGAGTGGCTTGCTGTTGACCATTGGCCGCGTACAGCAGACCGCTGGCGGCCAGCAGTTGCACACCTGATTCAGCCGCTTGCTCGCGGCTGTTTTGCAGCAGGGCGGCGACTTGCAGCGGCAGGTTCATGTCGAAGGCGTTGCCGGTGGTGCGCGCGCGCAGCATGACCCAGTTCTTGCCGTCGGCATCAGCGACCAATGCACCACTGCCGATGTCCAGTTGCACTGCGCCGTGCTTGGGCTGGCTGTTCTGGATGCGCCCGGTCAGGCCCAGCCAGTCATCCTGACTGGGGACCAGACTGAAGCCGGTAAAGGGGTCGTACAGCGCCTGCACCCGTTGCTGGATGAAGGCGTCGGGATGTTCACTCAGCAATTGCCGATCATCCGCCGAGAGCATCGCCAGCCGACCGTCCAGCAGTTGTTTGCGCAGGGCCGGCAGGTCTGCTTGCAGGTTCCACTGCACGGTTTCAAACAGTCCGCTGGCTTGCCACTGCTCGCCCAGGGTCTGGGCCATGGCCAACGCCTTCTGACGATCAGTGTGGCCGACCAGCACCAGCATTTCGCGGTTGAGCGGTTCCTGCATGCGTTGTTCGGCGCGCAATTGGAGGGCGTCCGGGTTTGTGCCCGGCACCAGTTCCATCAGGTTGGCCGACAACGGCGCACCGTCGCGCCACTGCCAACCGGCCAGTGCGATCACCGCCAGCAGCAGGATCAGAAACAGCCACGGCAGCTTGCGTTCACTCGGCAAAGTCATGTTGCTCCGCGTCGCTCAGCGGTTGGTCGGCGGTGCTGTCCTGCATGCGCAGTACAGTGCTGTCGCCCTGGGTTTCCAGCAGTTCGATGGTTTGCACCAGTGCGCCGCCGTTGATGTTGATCTGGTTGAACACTTGCTTGAGCAATAACGAGCGCGGGGTCAGGGTCAGTGTCCACTTCTGCGCATCGCCGCTCAGGGCCAGTTCGAAATCCCGTTGCAGACCACTGCTATCACCTTGCAATACAGCGAGGAACAAACGGTTCTGTTCGGCCCCGGCGCTTTTGTTCGGCAGCCATTGCCAGCCACTGGCGTCACGCCGGGCAATGCCTTTGGCGCTGATGCGGTAGTCCTGCTGCAGCGGGGTCTTCAGTCGCCAGAGCAGGCCAAGGTTTTTGGCGAGGACGAAACGGCCCTTGCTGACCAGCGGCTGAGGCAGGGCGCGCAGGTGTTTTTCCTGAATGAACTGGCCGTGGATTACGTCCGGTTTGGCCAGTTGTTCGCTGAGCTGTTGCAGGTCGAAGGCGTTGGCCAACGTCGACACGGCCAGCAGCGCCAGCGCGCCGAGACTTCCAAGAAACAGGTTCATCGCAGCATCCTTTCCACGGCATCGGTGAAGACTTTCGGCGAGGCCAGTTGCATCTCGCGACTGCAGACCTCGACCGCGACCTGCACCGAGCTGGCGCGGGTCAGGCGTTCGCCGGTTTGCAGATCGGTGATCAGGTAGTTGATCTTCAGACGGTTTTCCCACTCGACCAGGCTGGCGCGCACGTTCAGCTTCTGGCCGAACACCGCGCCACGCACATAGCGCAGTTGCAGGTCGATGATCGGCCAGGCGTAACCGGACTCGACCATGTGTGTGTAGTTGTGGCCGATCTTGTCCAGCAGCGCGCAACGCGCCACTTCGAGGTATTTGACGTAATGGCCGTGCCAGACCACGTGCAGGGTATCGACGTCAAAGAACGGTACGAGGATTTCCGTATCGGCGTGAAGCACTCCGGCACTACGCATGCAACCTCCAGTGTTGCGCGGCGATGCGTTGCAGGCACAGGCGCAGTTCGCCTTCCAGTGCACGGTCTTCGATGACCGGCGGGAAGTCATGGGCAAGTTCCTCGTGCATCGCGGCCAGTGCGGGTGGCAGTGGCCGAGCGTCTGCGGCCTGACCTCGCAGCCACACGCCTTGGTTCGCGGCCAGCAGCGTGGCGGCGGCAACCTGTTCGGTCAGTTCCAGCACGCGGATCGCGTCGCGGGCAGCGATGGTGCCCATGCTCACCTTGTCCTGGTTGTGGCACTCGGTGGAGCGTGAGAAGACGCTGGCCGGCATGGTGTTTTTCAACGCTTCGGCGGTCCAGGCGCTGGTGCCGATCTGCACAGCCTTGAAGCCATGGTTGAGCATCGCCCGATCAGCCGGAGCGCCGGACAGGTTGCTCGGCAAACCGTGGTTGTAACGCTCGTCCACCAGCAACGCCAGTTGACGGTCGAGCAGGTCGGCCACGTTGGCCACGAGGTTTTTCAGGCTGTCCATGGCGAACGCAATGTGCCCGCCGTAGAAGTGCCCACCGTGCAAGACACGTTCGGCTTCGGCGTCGATGATCGGGTTGTCGTTGGCGCTGTTGAGTTCGGTCTCGATGAACGAACGCAGCCAGTTCAGGCTGTCGGCCAGTACGCCGAGCACGTGCGGGGCGCAGCGCAGCGAATAGCGATCCTGCAAGCGATGCAGCGGCGCAGTCGGCGCGTCGATGGCCAGATCCTTGCGCAGCCACGCGGCGACCTGCATTTGCCCCGGATGCGGCTTGGCGGCGAACAGGCGTTCGTCGAAGTGTTCCGGATTGCCTTGCAGCGCCACCACGTTGAGCGCGGTGATGCGCGTGGCCAGTTGCAGCAGATAGTCGGCGCGGGCGTAGGCCAGGCAGGCGAGGCCTGTCATCACAGCGGTGCCGTTCATCAATGCCAGCGCTTCTTTGGGGCGCAACACCAGCGGCGTCCAGCCGAGTTCGCGATGCACATCGGCAGCCTGACGGCGCTCGCCACGAAACATCACTTCGCGCTCGCCGGACAGCGTTGCCGCGACGTAGGACAGCGGCGTCAGGTCGCCGCTGGCGCCGACGGAACCCTCTTCGGGGATCAGCGGCAGGATGTCGTATTCGAGGAAGGCGTGCAGACGCTCGAGCAGTTCAATCCGCACCCCGGAAACACCGTGGCACAGCGACTGCAAACGCGCCGCCAGCACGGCGCGGGTGGCCTGGGCGTCGAGCAGTTTGCCGAGGCCGCAACCGTGGAAGGTGTAGAGATGACGCGGCAACGCTTCGACGTGATGCAGCGGCACCGCGACCACGCAGGAATCGCCGTAACCGGTGGTTACGCCGTAGATCACGCCTTCCTTGTCCAGCAGCGAATCGAGGAACCGTGCGCCTTTGGCGATGCGTTCACGGTAAACCGCGTCGCTCTGCAACTGCACGGGCGCCTGACGGTTGGCCAGGGCCAGCACGTCTTCGATGCGCAAAGGGCGTTCGCCGAAGGTTACCGGCTCATGGGTTGGCGTCGTCATCGGTCTTCCAGAAAGGGTAAAAGTTGAACCATTGTTGCGGCGCTTCGAGGCAATAGTGACTCAGGCGCTGCGCATAGCGGGTCGCCCACTGATGAATGACCTGCTCGCGCTCGCTGCGCTTCCACACTACGGCGTCGGCGAACGGTTCGAGGGTCAGGCGGTAGTGGCCGTCGGGTTGTTTGAGGCACATCAGCAGGTTGACCGGGCATTTGAGCAGACCGGCCAGCAGCCATGGCCCTTGCGGGAACGGCGCCGGGTGGCCAAGGAAATCGACGGTCACGCTGCGCCCGCCATGCAGCGGCACGCGGTCGCCGGCAATCGCCAGCCACTCGCCACGCTCCAGGCGTTCGTGCAGTTGCAGCATGATCACCGGGTCGAGTTCGCTGACCTGAATCAGGCGCAGATTGGTCGCCCCGGCCTCGCCGAGCAAACGGTTGAACTGCTCGGCGTGCTTGGTGTGTACCAGCACATTCATGGTGACTTTTTCGCCGATCTCCGCCAGTGCGCGGCACACTTCGAGATTGCCCAGGTGCGCGCCGACCAGCAGTTGCCCGCGACTGCCGCGCAACTGATTGCGCAGCAGCGCCGGGTCGATGATTTCGATCTGCTCGATTTTGAGTTTGCCGTTCCACACGTCGAGCTTGTCGAGCATCGAATCGGCGAAGGCCATGAACTGGCCGAACACCCGCCAATGGTTCGGCTGCAGGTCTTCGCGTTGGCTCCAGTCGGCCAGGCGTTGCTGGTATTGCCAGGCACTGCGCCGCGCGACTCGCCCAAACAGGAAAAAGTACAGGACGATGCCGTACAGCAATGGGCTCAGCAGCCGACGTCCAAGGACTTTGGCGGCGAGCGCGGTGAATTTCATCAACAGGAAACTGCCGCGTTCCTCGCGGTCGGCCCAGTGTTTTTTGTCGGTCTCGGTATTCATGCGCGCCACCGCCGCCAGAGGATCAGCGGAAAGCGCAGCAACATGCCGAAGAACAACCGGGTGTGCATGCTGGAAATCAGTGCGTTGTCGTGGAACAGACGGAAGTGCGAGACGCCATCCAACGGGTAATGCACGCTGGTTTGCAGCCAGCGCATCGGCTGATTGCGCCACGACAGGCGCACCAGAATGTCCGAGTCGAAATCCATGCGTTTGCCGACTTTCGCCGAGTTGATCAACGCCAGCGTCGAGGCCAGCGGGTACACCCGAAAACCGCACATCGAATCGCGGATCTGCAGCGACAGCGTGTTGATCCACACCATCACGTGGGTCAGGTAGCGGGCATACAAACGGCCCTTGGGCACGCTTTCATCGAACAGCGGATAACCGCAGATCATCGCGTGTGGATGCGCTCGGGATTCTTCGACGAAACGAGCGACGTCGTGCAAGTCATGCTGGCCGTCGGCATCGACCTGCAGTGCATGGCTGAAACCCAGTCTTGCGGCTTCGCGCAGGCCGGTCATCACCGCGCCGCCCTTGCCCTGATTGGCGGTCAGGCGCACCAGAAAAACGTTGTCGCGTTCGGCCAGCCCCTCAAGTACGCGCGCGCAGGATTGCGTGCTGGCGTCGTCCACCAGAATGCACGGCAGGCCTTGGGCGAGCAGGGCGTCGACCACGGTGGTGATCGCGGTTTCGTGGTTGTAGACCGGGATCACAGCGCAAGGGTTATGCATGAGCGGTCTCCAGCAAGATCCGGCCGCTGGAGCAGGTGGCGGTGTCGTTGCGATAGGCGAAATACAGCTTGTTGCGTTCGGGATCGAAGCGCAGGTGCAGTTGAATTTCATCGCCAGGGCGCACCAGTTGCTGAAACTTCAACACTTCCATGCCGGCAAACGTACCGCGCAGGTTCAGCCGTTGGCGGCCGAGGTTCAGCGCCCATTCCACTTGCACCACGCCCGGCAACACCGGGGCTTTGGGGAAGTGGCCGCTGAAATAGGCCAGGTCCGGTGGAACACTGAGTTGCAGGCTCCATTCACCGTCGGTTTCAAGCTGATCCAGCACATCGGGGGCTTTCGGCCGGGGCGCCAGCAGTAGCGCTTCGACATCGGCCTGCGGCAGCTTGCCTTGGCTGTTCAGCGGTAATTGACGCAGCAGACGCCAGCGACGCGGCAGCGCGAGGGCTTCGCAATGCTCGCTGAGGTGCTTGCGCAGGGCTTCGGTGAGGCTGCGGCGGCCATGTTCACGCAGGGCAAACAGGCCCGACTCGCTGAGCACCAGCAAGGCGCCCAACGACGCACGGTTTTCCTGCACCACACCCAGACGCGCTTCCGCGACCCAATCATGGGCGATCAGGGCGTGCTCGAGCATTGGCAGCGAGATGCGTTTTTCTTCCAGTTTGACGATCCGGTCCAGTCGCCCGAGCAGTTCGAAACGACCATCGGCGCCGATGCGCGCAGCGTCGGCGGTGTGTTCGACATGCCCGGCGGGCAGATAGGGTGAGGCAATCAGCAGTGCGCCGTCGTTGTCCTGAGTCAGTTCGACGTCGGCGAAGGGTTGCCACAGCGTTGCGCCCTGACGCCAGGCGATGCCACCGGTTTCGGAGCTGCCGAGGATTTCCGTCGGCCACTGTTGCAGGCGTTGATGCAGGCTCTGTGCGGCTTCTGCCGGCAGCGCGCCACCGGAGGAAAATACCCGGCGCACTGCGCTCAGGGCCGGCCAGTCGAGGTTGTCACCCATGCGCTTGAGCAGCGCCGGGCTGGCGACCCAGGCAAAGGTCGAGTGCTCGCGGCTGGCGCGTTGCAAATCTTCGGAGAAGGCCAGTTGCTTGCGCACGAACGTTCGACCGGCGCACAGCGGCCAGAGCACACGGAACAGCAAACCGTAGATGTGCTGAGTCGCGACACTGCCGATGATGCAGGCTTCACCGAGATCCGCCCCCCAGAGCTGCTCCAGCGCGTGGACTTCATTGGCCAGTTGGCGCAGGGATTTGTCGATGCGCTTGGGCTCGCCGCTGGAACCGGAAGTACACAGGCTCAAGCGGCACTCATCCAGATCCAGTTCCGCGCCGGGCAATGGCGGCTGATCGAAGTCCCCTAAATGGCTGTCACCGCTTTGATCGGTCAGCCACAGGTCGACTTCATCTGACCAGCGCTGACGGGTCTGCGCTTGCAGATCCGAGGGCAGCAACACTTGGACACCTGCGCGCCAGGCGCCTAACAGGGCGATGGCCAGATCGGCGGCGTCTTCCAGATGCACGGCCAAGCGCCGTACACCCTGAGCTTGCAGGCCGGCGGCAACGCGTAGCGCTTGCTCGCGCAGTTGCGCGTGATCGAGTGCAGGTGCGTGGCTGATCGCCCGCGTCGGCAGCGCCTTGAGCAATAACTGCTCAAGTTTTATCCAGTTCATGTACGGCCTCTTACCCGTTGTCGTATCAGCCATTCAATGGCAAACATCAGGCCGATCAATCCGTAGGAAATCAGGCCGGTGTACAACATCCACCAATTCAGCGGCGCCCACAGGGTGAGGAGGGCGGCGCACAAACCGTTGCAGAAGAAAAAGATGCTCCACGCTACGGTGACCTTGCGGGTGTAGCGAATCGCGTTGGCGGGCAACTGCGGCTCACGCAGCCGCGCCAGCCGTTCGACCATCGGTGGGCCGAATTTCAGGCTCAGGCTGAACAGCACCAGCATGAAACCGCTGATCAGCACGGGGTACCAGCGCAGCAGCATTGGGCTATCGAACACCGCCAGCAGCAGGCAGAACACGATGGCCACGCTGGCCATCCACAGGCTGCCTGGCTTGCGCTCGCCGGTCAGTGCCCGCGCCAGCCACAGGCTGCCCAGCAGCAGTCCGAACTGCCACGGGGCGAAGTGCTCCATGCCGAAATACACCGCAAAGGGGTACAGCAGGCCGGCCAGTAACAGGCCGAGGCCGATCAATCGGCTCATGCGGCCGGTTGAACCAGACGGTAGACCGCCTCGACCACGTCACCCACGGTACGCACCGATTTGAACTCTTCAGCGGCGATTTTCTTGCCGGTCTGGCGTTTGATGTGATCGATCAGATCGACCGCATCGATGCTGTCGATTTCCAGATCCTGATACAGGTTGGAGTCCAGGCTCACACGGGCCGGGTCCAGTTCGAACAGCTCGACCAGGGCATCGCGCAGGGTGTTGAAAATGTCATCACGAGTTTGCATGGTCCGGTCTCAAGCTGCCTGTTTTGCCGTGACGAATGCCGCAAGGCTCGCCACGTTGGAGAAATGGTTACGGGTGTCTTTGGCATCAGCATCGATCTTGATGCCGTATTTTTTCTGGATCGCCAGACCCAGTTCCAGTGCGTCGACAGAGTCCAGGCCCAGGCCTTCGCCGAACAGTGTCTGATCGTCGTCAATGTCTTCAACGCTGATGTCTTCGAGGCCGAGGGCGTCGATGATCAGCTCTTTAATGTCCCGATGCAGATCGCTCATCTTGGGCGAGCTCCTTAATAAAGTAAGAGTGCAAATAATCGTTGAGCTTGCGCGAGGCCTGCGGTGCAGGCCCTTGCGCTGCGAATGTCTGTGGGTCTATATCGGCGCCGACACGAAAACTGAAGTGCACACGGCGACTGGGGATCCGATACCAGGGTTCGGCTTTGGTCAAAGTGGTCGGGCTGACGGTGATGATCACCGGCGTTAGGATCTTCGCACCCCGCAGGGCAATGGCTGCGGCGCCCCGATGAAAGGCGGGTGCCTGTCCCGGTTGCGTGCGCGTGCCTTCGGGGAAAATGATCAGGGTCTGGCCGTTTTGCAGAGACTCGGCGGCGGCATCGAGCATGTCCATGCTGCCGTCGTTGCTGATGTATTCGGTGCTGCGCAGCGGACCCCGGGTGAAGGGGTTTTCCCACAGGCTTTTCTTCACCACGCAATTGGCTTGACGCACGAGGCCGATGAGAAACACCACATCGATCAGCGACGGGTGGTTGGCGATGATCATTTGCCCCGGTCGGCCCAAACGTTCGGCACCTTGAATGTCGTAGGTCAGCACGCCGGAGCGGGTCATGAACCGTACGAAAAACCAGAACAGCCGACTGACGGTCTGCCTCGCACGCTGGCGGTGGGCCAAGGCATCGCCGGGCAGGCAGGCGAGCAGCGGAAACACCAGTACGCGCAGGCACAGTCCACCGAGCCCGAACAGCGCGAAACTGGCGGCGGTGGCGAGCAGGCGCCAGTAATAGGCGTCACGTTTTTTCTCGGTCATGGGTTGCGTTGCCAGGTCCATAGACGATTTTTCCAGGCATGTTGGCAATGGGGTTGTTGGCCGAGCAGGGTGCGCAACAGACTCAGTGCGTGGGGCCATTGTGCTTTGGACAGTGCTTGCGAGGTGCTGTTCAGGCTCAGCCGCCAGTCGGTACCGGGGGTCAGCAACAGACCGAGTGCGTACGGAAACGGCACATCGTCGATCCACTGCCAATAGGCTTCGGGCGGCTGTTCTTCGGTGATCACCAGCAACACCGCCGGGGCGCCTTCGTTCAGCAGAGCGGCGGCTTCAAGCATGCCGTGTTCGAGGCCGTCGCCCGCAGCGGCGAGGGCCGTCATTTCGCTGGTTTCGCCACGCATGATCGACCACAGGCCGATGATCGCGTTGTGCACCGACAGGCTGAACTGGGTCGGTGACAGCGGTTCGTCTTTGGCAAGATCACTGAGAATTTCGTAGGTGCGCGGGGTTTCGCCGTGGCGGGAGACGAACACCAGTGGCAGGTGTTCCCGTCCGTCGGCCAGCGGCCAGCCAACACTGAAGGCCATTCGGGCGAGGCGACTGAGTCGGCGCCGCTGCATGGCCGGCAAGAACGATACATCGGGCGCGGCATCACTGCTCTGGAGCTCGACCGGTTGTCGGCTCCAGGCCTGCCAGGCGTCCACGCTGTCGAGCCCCGGGGCCCACGCGCGCCATTGGGCGATGTTGAAGTTGATCACGGACGCTCATCCCGCCCCTGCGGGCTTCTGTTGACGCATTTTGAGTCGCCAAAGCCGCGGCGCAGATGAACCGACTGCGCTGGAGGTGGCGTGGCGCTTGGCGCCGGGTGGCGCGCATTATCCCGGTGCAAGGAGTGTGTAGCAAATGCTGGTTACATTTTGTGCAATGAAATGTACCGAGTGGTTCGCGACAAAACTGTCACTTGGCCATTATTCACATTGAATGCAGTCTGTCTGTCGGACATGTTGGTGTTTGATGGCGGTTTTTACGCTGCCTGTCGCCGGATATTGATGTATGACCTTGTAGTCCGTGTCGGTGAAGGTAGCGAAGCACGGTCGCCCGCATCTACACTCGGTCATTCTTTGATACACGGAGGTTTTGTCATGCGGCGCGTGGTGTTCAATCAGAAAGGTGGTGTAGGCAAATCCAGCATTGCCTGCAATCTGGCGGCGGTCAGCGCCAGCGAGGGTTATCGCACGCTGTTGGTGGATCTCGATGCCCAGGCCAACTCCACTCAGTATCTGACGGGGCTCACTGGCAACGACATCCCGATGGGTATTGCCGATTTCTTCAAGCAGACCCTGTCCTCGGGGCCCTTCTCGAAAAAGAATCAGGCGGATATCTACGAAACGCCGTTCGACAACCTGCACATCATCACCGCGACCGCCGAACTCGCGGACTTGCAGCCCAAGCTCGAAGCCAAACACAAGATCAACAAACTGCGTAAGTTGCTCGATGAGCTGTCGGAAGATTACGACCGGATCTACCTCGATACGCCGCCGGCGCTGAATTTTTATGCGGTATCGGCGCTGATTGCCGCAGATCGCGTACTGATTCCCTTCGATTGCGACAGCTTCTCGCGTCAGGCCCTGTACGGCTTGCTCGCGGAAATCCAGGAGTTGAAGGAAGACCACAACGAAGGGCTGGAAGTCGAGGGCATCGTGGTCAATCAGTTCCAGGCCCGGGCGAGTCTGCCGCAGCAGATGCTTGATGAACTGATCGCAGAAGGATTGCCGGTGCTGCCGGTGTATCTGAGCAGTTCGGTGCGCATGCGCGAGTCGCATCAGGCCAGCACACCGCTGATCCACCTCGATCCGCGACACAAGCTGACCCAGCAATTTGTTGAACTGCACAACCTGCTCGAAGACGCCTGAGGTTCTGAGACACACTTAGTCCCTGGTGCGGGCGAGCTTGCTCGCGAAATGGCCGTCACATTCAATACTTTAGTTGACGGATCCGACGCCTTCGCGAGCAAACCCGCTCCCACATGGGGTGTTGGGGTGTGTCAGATCCCTTGGCTGCGCAGCCAGCTCATCAACTGCGGCAGCGCAAACGCGCCACTCTGACGCGCCACTTCCCGGCCGTTCCTGAACAGAATCAGACTCGGAATCGAGCGAATCCCCAACTGCGCCGACAACTGCTGATTCGCCTCGTTATCAAGCTTGGCCAACCGGCACTTGCCCGCCAACTGCGCCGCCGCCTGCTCGAACACCGGCGCAAACGACTTGCACGGCCCGCACCAGTCGGCCCACACATCCACCAACAACGGCAGATCGCCCTTGATCTGGCTGGCGTAGTCGCCTTGCTTGAGTTCGAACGGTTTGCTCAACAGCACTGCGGATTTGCAGCGGCCGCACTTCGGCTGGTCGGTGAGGCGCTCGGCGGGGATGCGGTTAAGGCCGTTGCAGGAGGGGCAGGGGATCAGGAGTGGGTTGGTCATGTTCGGCTCGGAGAAGGTTTACGATGCGTACGCCTTATCTGGAGACGCACGAATCGCTTATCAAGATGGAGTCCAGCCCTTTAAGAAGAACAACTGATCTCCAAATGCTTGCCCCACTCCGGCGGCCGCTCTGCATAACTCTCCATCCCCGGCTGCTCCTCGAACGGCTTGCTCAGCACCGCATGCAAACGGCGCACCTCTGAGTAATCCCCTTGCTCAGCCGCATCGATGGCTTTCTGCGCCAGATAATTGCGCAGGATGTACAGCGGATTCACCGCGTGCATCCGCGCTCGGCGCTGTTCCTGATCACGCGTGCCTTCGCGGGCAACCCGCGCCACGTAACGCTCGCCCCAGGCATCGAAACCCTTGATATCGACGAAGTCGTCACGCAAGCGGGCGAGGGCCTGTTCCGGTGAGGTTTCACCCAAATGGCGGAAGAACAGCGTGTAATCGACGCCGCTGTTCTGCATCAGTTGCAGCAGGTTTTCCAGCAGCAATTGATCGTCATCTTCAGCGGTGGTGAAACCGAGTCGACGGCGCATCAGGTCCAGGTAATGCGCTTGAAACAGCGGCAGGTACAGGCCCAGGGCTTCGCGCAGGGCTTCGACGCTGATGAACGGCGTCAGCGCCTGAGCCAGTGCGCTGAGGTTCCACTGGCCGACGGGCACTTGATTGCTGAACGAGTAGCGGCCCTGATCGTCGGAGTGGTTGCAGATGAAGTTGGCGTCGAAATCATCAAGGAAGGCGAACGGGCCGAAGTCGAAGGTGATGCCAAGGATCGACATGTTGTCGGTGTTCATCACGCCGTGGCAGAAGCCGTAGGCCTGCCATTGGGCGATCAGTTCGGCGTTGCGCTCGGCGATTTCGCGGAACATCGCCAGATACGGTTCCGGTTGTTCCAGGCATTCGGGGAAATGCATCGCCAGTACGTGCTCGCCGAGTTGCTTCTGCTGCTCGGGGCGCTTGGTGTAGTAGAAATATTCGAAGTGGCCAAAGCGGATGTGGCTCGGCGCCAGACGCAGCACCATCGCCGCGCGCTCCTGCTTTTCGCGCCAGACCGGTGTGTCGGAACCGATCACGCAGGCTGCCCGCGACGAAGGAATGTTCAATGCGTACAGCGCTTCGGAAGCGAGGAACTCACGGATCGACGAACGCAGTACCGCACGGCCATCGCCCATGCGCGAAAACGGCGTCTGCCCGGCGCCCTTGAGGTGCAGGTCCCAGTGTTCGCCCGCCGCGTTGCAGACCTCGCCCAACAGCAAACCGCGCCCATCGCCCAGTTGCGGCGTATAGCCGCCGAACTGATGCCCGGAATAGATCATCGCCCGAGGTTCAGCGTCGGCCCACAGTTTGTGGCCGCCAAACAATTGGGCGAATTCCTCGGTTTCAGCCGTTGCCGGGTCGAGGTCCAGCAATGCCATGGCCGCGGCACTGGCGACGACCAGACGCGGATTGTCGATCGGCTCAGGCAGCACGTGGGCTGAGAACGCATCGCCTAGGCGGGCGAAGCGATTGTCGAAGGTCAGTTCGTCGAGGGCTTTCAAGGGCCGGCTCCAGCAGAATGTCCGAGCATTCTGCTGGGATTAGACCGGTTAGTCGAGTTTGGCCGGCGGCGGCTCTTGCAGTGGTTTTTCCCCGCCGACACCCGGCAAGGCGGTTTTGGTTTCCGGCTCGGCCGGCACCAGCTTGTATTCCTGGCCCTGGAGATTCTTCAGGTAAATCTCCATCTGGCGGAACGAGATGTTGATGTGATGCGTCTTGAACTCGCGGTTGATGAAGCGGTTGACCTCATCGATCACCGGGTTGCGGTCACCGAGATCGCGCACATGCATGCGCAGTTCATGGTCGAGGGTGCTTTCACCGAAGTTGAGGAAGTACACGTGCGGTTCGGGTTCTTTGAGCACTCGCGGGTTTTCCCGGGCGGCCTTGAGGAGCAGTTCCTTGACCAGGTCCAGGTCCGAACCGTAATCCACCCCCAGCTTGAGTGTGACCCGGGTAATGGTGTCGGTCAGCGACCAGTTGATCAGTTGCCCGGTGATGAACGTCTTGTTCGGGACAATGATGTCCTTGCGGTCGAAGTCGGTGATGGTCGTGGCGCGGATGCGGATTTTGCTCACCGTGCCCGACAGGTTGCCGATGGTGATGGTGTCGCCGATCCGGACCGGTCGTTCGAACAGGATCATGATGCCGGAGATGAAGTTGGCGAAGATCTCCTGCATGCCGAAACCGAGGCCGACCGACAGCGCCGCCACCAGCCACTGCAACTTGTCCCAGCTCACGCCGAGGGTCGACAGGGTCGAGACGAAGCCGACACCCGCGATCACATACGACAGCAGCGTCGTCGTCGCGTAGGCGCTGCCCTGGGCCAGATTGAGTTTCGACAGCACGAACACTTCAAGCAGGCCCGGCAGGTTGCGCGCCAGCGCGAAAGTGATGCCGATGATGATCAGTGCGCCGAGCATGTCGCCGATGCTGATCGGCACCATGCTCATGTTCGAGCCGGTGCCGCTGGTGTATTCGTAGAGGGTGATGTTGTCCAGGTACGAGAACACCGAGATCAGGTCCGACCAGACCCAGTACAGCGCGGCGATGAAACCGCCCAGCAGCGCCAGACGGATCAGGCGCAGCGACTGTTCGTTGACCTTTTCGATGTCCAGGGTCGGCTCTTCGATCACCGCTTCGCCTTCGCCGGCTTCTTTTGCGGCCTGGCGTTTGGCCAAGGCGCGCTGGTAAGCCAGACGCCTTGCTGCAACCGCCAGGCCACGGACGAAGGTGGCTTCGATCACCAGCCAGAACATCAGCAGATAGAGGGTGTTGATCAGGCGATCACTGAGTTTCAGGGCGGTGTAGTAGTAGCCGAAGCACACGGCGGTGAACAGGGCGATCGGCAGCAGGGTGAACATCACGCCGAGGGCTTTGCGAAACAGCGAGGTGTTTTCGTGGGCCGGGCTGCTGATCAGCAGACGACTGAGCAGCCATGCCATCAGGGCGTAGCAAATCAACACCACCGGCATGCCGAGTACGTCGTCGGCCAATGCTGCCGGTTGCAATTCGGCCACGGCGACCACCGCCACCAGCGCCAGGACCACCAGCCCCAGTCGCCGTACCCAGCCTTGAAGGAATTCGACCTGCGGTTTTTCCCAGCGAAAGTGCAGCTCCGCCACGCCGCCCGGCGCAAGAATCCGGTAAGCGGTGTAGAACACCAGCCACGCCTGCCCCATTTGTATCAACGCCGCGCCCATGTTGGTGTTCTGTCCGCGTGCATCGATCTGCAAGGCCAGACCGCACAGTGCCAGACCGAGCGCCACCGGCATCGCCAGCAGAATATTGATCAGAATCGCCTGCGGGGTATGCCATTGGCTGTCGCGTTTGAAGTGACCGATGTCCTGGTGAACCTTGTTCAGGCGCGCATACAGGTTTTTGCGGCGCAACAGCAGCGCGCCGATCAGCAGCGCCAGCGGCAGGAACAGCAACGGTCGCTGGGTCAGGCCGTCGGCCAGTTCGCTCAGGCTGGAAGCCCACGGCAGGGTGTCGACCTGACGCTTGAGGCGCTCCGGCACGCCGCGCATCCATTCCAGATCCAGCGGTTTGTTGCTCGGGATCCAGAACATCTGCTCGTCGAGCGTCGCGCGCAGGCTTTGCGCGGTGCTCAGCAGTTGCTTCTGATTGAGTTGCAGGGTGATCGATTCGTTGAGCACCGCGCTCAGTTCACGGTTCAGGCGCTCCAGCAAGTCGGCGCGGGTGTTGGCCAGATCCAGCAGGCTTTTGCGCAGTTGCGGGGTGACTTGTTCCGGCGGCTGGGTGGACAGCAGGTTATCGACGTAGGTCGACGGATTGCTCAGCAGCTCACGCTGTTGGCTGACTTCGAACTGATACAGGCGAATGTCGGCAATCTGGTCCGCCAGATCGCGGTCGACCTTCAAACGCGGCAGGGCCTGTTTCTGCTTGTAGAGAATCTTCGACAGCAACAGGCTGCCCTTGAGCACGTTGATCTGCTCGTCCAGAGCCGAATCGCTTTGGGTAAGGGTGTCGAGTTGCTGTTTGGTTTGCAGGTTCTGCTGGGTGACTTCGTTGAGGCGGTCGGTGCTTTTGAGCAAGTAGTCCGAGAGCTTCAGGTTGGCCGTGCTTTCGCTGGCGAGCAGGCTGCTGCCACCGGCCTTCTGCGCTTCGATCGACTGCTGGGTGACGGTTTCCTGAGACTGCGCCAGACGTTTCTGGTTGATCAGGGTTTGCAGTTCCTGAATCTCGTGGTCGAGGCGGTCGGATTTCTCCGAGAGCAGGTCGTGCCGGGAATTGCCCAGATCCTGCAACTGGCTGTTGCCGGCCAGTTCCTGACGGCGCAGCGGGATCAGCGCGTTCAGCGCCGCCAACTCAGCGTTCAATTGGTCGCGTTGCTCGCCGCTGATGGTTTTACCGCTGTCCTTGCCGGACTTGAGGATGTTGTTGATCTGCTGAATGCGCGTCTGGCTGGCGGAGATTTCCGCCTGGGCGCGCTCGGGACGAGTCTGCGCAGTGATGATCAGGCTGTTGGCGTCGGCCAGGGCTTTTTGCAGATCGCTCTGCTGGGTGGAGCGATCGGTGAGGATCTGTTCCAGTTGCTGAATCGACTCCTTGGGGAAACGCTGCGCCACCGGCACCACGCTACTGGCCTTGAGGCGCGTCAGTTCACGGGCGTTTTCGATGGTCTGTTTTGGCGCGGTCGCGAGTTGTTGCTTGAGGTCGATCAGTTTCTGTTCGTAATCACTTTTGTTGTTGAGCTGGTTGAGCGTGTTCTGCAGAACGGTTTGCAGGGTCTTTTTATCGGCATCCGGCAGTTTGCTGTCGGCGAGTTTATCCAGGCTGGCCTGCACGGCGTCGCTGGACGGCGGTTCGGCGGCGTAAAGCGGGCCGACAGTAAGACTCAGGCCCAGCAGGGCCGCGATAAACAAGGAGCGCAGGGTAGGCATAGAGACCGGTCAAGCAAGTGATAGTGGACGCAGTTTAGAGGAAGAGTCCGGGGCCCGGGCGACTTCCTTCGGGGAATCTGACGCCCACTTTGCCAATCTTGTTCCCGTCCATGACCGCGACGGTCCAGTGAGTGTTGTTCCACTCCACCTGGTCGCCCACGATGGGCGCGCCGCCGACCTTGTGGGCAATGAAGGCACCCAGGGTCATGTCGGGATCGATGCCCTCGGCCGGCAAGCCGTAGAGGGCTGCAACCGCTTTAAGCTGGGCGTCTCCTTCGAGCACGAAGTCGCCGAAGAAACGCAGGTCGAGGCCGCGTTGCGGTGCCTGACTGAAGAGTTTTCCGAGGGCCGGCAAGTTGTGTTCATGGCCGATAACACAGAGCAAATCATCGACCTCCAGCACCGTACTACCCGACGGATGGAGCAGTTGCTGACCACGGAAAAGGGCGGCAATACGCGTGCCTTCGGGCATTTTCAGTTCACGCAGGGGCGAACCGATGCACCATTTCTCCGCACCGAGCTTATAAACGAACAGCTCCCACTCACTGGTGATATGCACTTCCAGCGCGGACCGAGAGATCGGCGCGGGCTCGGGCGGCACCGTGACCTTGAGCCATTTGGCGACCCACGGCAGGCTCGTGCCCTGCACCAGCAGCGACACCAGCACGATGAAAAACGCGAGGTTGAAGTACAACTGCGCATGGGGCAGCCCGGCCATCAGCGGGAACACCGCCAGAATGATCGGCACCGCACCGCGCAGACCAACCCAGGAAATGAACGCTTTTTCGCGGCCATGGAACGCCTTGAACGGCAGCAGACCCACGATCACTGACAGCGGCCGCGCGAACAGAATCATCCACAGCGCCAGGCCCAGCGCGGGCAGGGCAATCGGCAGCAAATCGTGCGGCGTCACCAGCAAACCCAGTACCAGGAACATACCGATCTGTGCCAGCCACGCCATGCCGTCGAGCATGTGCAGGATGCCGTGGCGACTGCGCACCGGACGGTTACCGAGCACCAGGCCGCACAGGTAAACCGCGAGGAAGCCACTGCCGTGCAGCGCGTTGGTCAGGGCGAACACCGCCAGACCACCGGCGATCACCAGAATCGGATACAAGCCGGCGGCGAGGTTGATCCGGTTGACCAGTTGCAGCATCAGCCAGCCACCGCCCAGACCGATCACGCCACCGATGCCGAATTCGCGGATCAGGTGGGTCAGCAGGCTCCAGTGCAAGCCCGTCTGGCCGCTGGCGAGCATGTCGATCAGGGTCACGGTGAGAAACACCGCCATCGGGTCGTTGCTGCCGGATTCGATTTCCAGGCTGGCCGACACCCGTTCGTTCAGGCCTTTGCCGCCGAGCAGCGAGAACACGGCGGCGGCGTCGGTTGAGCCGACGATGGCGCCGATCAGCAAGCCCTGGATCAGGTTCAGATCGAACAGCCATGCGGCCGCCATGCCGGTCAGCCCGGTGGTGATCAGCACCCCGACCGTGGCCAGTGACAGCGCCGGCCATAACGCCACGCGGAAACTTGAAACCCGCGTGCGCAAGCCACCGTCGAGCAGGATCACCGCCAGTGCGAGGTTGCCGACCAGATAGGCCGTCGGGTAGTTATCGAAAATGATCCCGGCGCCATCCACCCCGGCGGTCATGCCGACCGCGAGAATAATGACCAGAATCGGGATGCCGAGACGGGATGAAAGTGAGCTGACGAGAATGCTCGCACCTACCAGCAACGCGCCGATCAAGAACAGGCTGTTGATGGTCGTCGCATTCAAAGGCAGTACTCCAGAAGCGTGAAGACGGGCACAAACTGACCATGCAGTCTGCGTGCCAGCGATTCTAACCTGTTGAAATGTGATGCTGTCAAAAAGGTTTTTACACCGAGGATGCCAGATCGTTCCCACGCTCCGCGTGGGGATGCCTCAATGGCCGCTCTGCGTGCGCGTTGGGGCGCGGAGCGTCCCGGGCTGCGTTCCCGCGCAGAGCGTGGGAACGATCAGTGCAGTGACGGCCATTGGCGCCGATCTTGCCGTTAGAGGCTGAAGCGCCCAACCATGTTGTTCAGATCCAGCGCCAATCGCGACAGCTCGTTGCTCGCCGCACTGGTCTGATTCGCCCCGGTGGCCGATTGCACCGACAGATCGCGGATGTTCACCAGGTTGCGATCCACTTCCCGTGCCACTTGCGCCTGTTCTTCGGCGGCGCTGGCGATCACCAGGTTGCGCTCGTTGATCTCGACGATGGCGGTGTTGATGGTGTCCAGCGACATTCCGGCACCACGGGCAATGTTCAGGGTCGATTCGGCGCGTTCAGTGCTGTTACGCATCGAGTCCACGGCGTGTTCGGTACCGCTTTGAATGCTGGCGATCATGCGTTCGATTTCGCTGGTCGACTGCTGAGTGCGATGGGCCAGGGCGCGAACTTCATCAGCCACTACCGCAAAACCACGCCCCGCCTCACCGGCACGCGCCGCTTCAATCGCCGCGTTCAGGGCCAGCAGGTTGGTCTGGTCAGCCAGACCACGGATCACGTCCAGCACTTTGCCGATGTCGCGGGATTCGTTGGCCAGGTCGCCGATCAACGTCGCGGTGCTCTGCACGTCGGCGCTCATGCGTTCGATGGCGCTGACGGTTTCCTGCACCAGGTCACGACCGTCGCCGGCCGAGGTAGTGGCGTTCTTCGAGGCTTCCGAGGTGCTGACCGCGTTGCGGGCAACTTCTTCAACCGCGCTGGTCATCTCGTTGACCGCGGTGGCGGCCTGTTCGATTTCATTGTTCTGCTGAGTCAGGCCACGGGCGCTTTCGTCGGTGACACTGTTGAGCTCTTCAGCGGCGGAGGCCAACTGCGTGGCCGAACCGGAAATCCGCTGCAGGGTGTCGCGCAGCTTGGACTGCATCTTGGCCATGGCCGCCAGCAGGCGCCCGGCTTCGTCGGAGCCGTCAACGTGGATCGGCTGGGTCAGGTTGCCTTCGGCGATGGTTTGCGCCGCTTCCAGAACCTTGGCAATGGGCTT
Organism: Pseudomonas sp. EA_65y_Pfl2_P78; assembly: GCF_963970495.1. Taxonomy (NCBI): domain Bacteria; kingdom Pseudomonadati; phylum Pseudomonadota; class Gammaproteobacteria; order Pseudomonadales; family Pseudomonadaceae; genus Pseudomonas; species Pseudomonas sp. EA_65y_Pfl2_P78. The sequence continues at coordinate 31,494 of NZ_CAXAON010000013.1, forward strand.
GGTGATGCTGGTGGTCAGCAACCAGGCGAACAGCAAGGTCAGACCGGTAGCGATTACCAGCAGGGCGACCACCAGGTCGAACGCTGTAGCGTACTGCTCGGCCGCTTGCTCGTTGGTGTCGCGCACCTGTTTGTCGTTGATCTGCATCAACGTGTTAAGGGCGGTGTTCATCGCTTCGGAGTTGTTCAGCAACTCGGTGTTGAGCAAGTTGCGCAACTCATCCACCTGATTGTTGCGCGACAGGTTTTTCATCCGCTCTTCGATCTGGCGGTATTGCCCCTGCAACTGCACGTATTGATCATAGGTCGCACGCTCCTGAGCGCTGCCGATCAACGGCTCGTAAGCTGCCTGGGCCTTGCGGATCTGCGCGTTGCGCGTTTCCAGCAACTCCATGGTCTTCTGCTGAACGTCCGGTTCGCGGTTCACCAGCAAACGGTACGAGAGCACGCGCAGACGCAGCGTCAGTTGCGTGAACTCATCGAGGTTCTTGATGCTTGGCACGCTGTTGGAGGTGATGTCCTCGGCGGCGCCGCGGATTTTGCTCATCTGGTTCAGGGCGAACACGCCCAGGATCAGCATCAGGCCGCCGATCAAGGCAAAACCGGTGAAGGCCCGAGGGGCGATATTCATATTGCGAAGGGACATGTGCGGATACCGAAAAGGGCCGCATCCATGCGGGCTGAAACTGCTGTATGGATGACTTATCGGTCATGCGACTAAAGTCTTGAACCGGTGTGCGTATTTGTCGCACAGCCCCTCTGGCGACGAAGTGCAGGAACCAGATCGGCAGATCACAGTCTTTTAAACTCGCAGGAACGGTCGCCCACCAGGAAAATCAAGGCTTTGCGCCGGTTTAACCCTGGCATCTGTGGTGACTTTTCTTTATCGTACGCGCCCTTTGAAAAACGCTTGGAAGATCAAAATGTTGGAAGCATCCCTCAGCCAATTGGAACAGCTCGTCAGCGAACTGGTGCAACAGAACCAAACCCTTGCGCAAACCAACCAGACCCTGGCTACGGAACTGGCCCAGGCCAAGGATGAAAACGAGAGCCTGCAACTGAACCTGATGGAGCAGGAAGAGAAGCACGGCGCCACCGCAGCGCGCATCCAGGCACTGGTTGATCGCGTCAACGCAGGTCCCGTCAGCGCATGAACCACCAGACAGCAGGGGTAAAAGTCATCTCCATTCTTGGGGAGGACTATTCGATCAAGGCACCGGCCGGGGAAGAACAGACCCTGCTGGACGCGGCCATGATGCTCAAGGCTGCGCTGGAAGACACCAAACGCAAATACCCGACCCTGATCGGTGATCGTTTGCTGGTGCTGGCGGCAATGAATCTGTGCTCGCAGCAGATTGAAATGAAGAAGCAGCACCAGGAAGAACTCGACCGTTACCAAGAGCAAGTCAGCGCCACGGTCGACACCATCGCCAAGACCATCAATCAGGGCTGATGGCGTTGCGCACAACCAAAGAATAGATTGTCGGTTTAGTTGTATACAATCGGCATGGCTGTTGCATTGTTTCGGCCACTTATTCTTTGGGGGTGCTCCATGCAGTTGTGGCGACGCAGTATTCAATGGCAGCTGATTCTCAGCATGGGCACCGCCCTGCTGGTCAGTATCCTGATCGTGGTTGGCATTTATACCCTGGTGGTCAACCGCCTCGCCCAGAGCTATCTGGTCGAACAAGCGTTGCCGTCGAGCATCGAAGCGACGCGCAACGACATCGAACGTATCCTCGTTCAGCCCCTCACCGCCGCTAAAGACATCGCCAGCAATTCCATGGTCCGCGACTGGCTGGCCAATGGCGAAGACAGCAGCAAAACAGCGGCCTTCGCGCAGTATCTGGAGGGCATCCGCGCCGAACACAAGGCATTTACCGCTTTGATCATCGGCACCGACTCCAATCATTACATCACCGAAAAAGGCCTGGATCGCACCCTCAGTCGCGCCAAACCGGCCGATGCCTGGTTCTATTCCTTCCTCGACAGCACTCAGCCGCGCACCCTGAATATCGACAACGATGGCGCCACCGGAGAGCTGGCACTGTTCATCGATTTGAAGGTCGAGCAGGCCGGCAAAGTGGTCGGCGTCGCCGGACTTGGACTGAGCATGAAAGAACTGTCGCAGCTGATCCACAACTTCAGCTTTGGTGAGCGCGGCAAGGTCTATCTCGTGCGTTCCGACGGTTTGATCCAGGTCCATCCCGAGGCGCAGTTCAGTGGCAAACGCACCCTCACGGAGCAGATCGGTGCGGCGGCGGCGCAGTCAGTTCTCGGTCAAAAAAATGCGGTCAGCAGCAGCTTCCAGCGCGATGGCGAGGACTTCCTGGCGTTCAGCCTGCCTTTGCGCGATCTGGGCTGGACGTTGGTGGCCGAAGTGCCGCAGTCGCAGATCTACGCTGAAGCCCGGCGGGCGATGTGGCTCAGTGGCGGCATCGGGCTGGCGGTAGCGCTGGTGTGCCTGGCGCTGGTGGTGTGGTTGGCCCAGGGCTTGGTGCGACCGATTCGTCAGGTAACAGCCGCGCTGGTAGCCATCGGTAGCGGTGGTGGAGATTTGACCCACCGGTTAGATTCCAGTCGCGCCGATGAGCTGGGCGATCTTGCTCGCGGTTTCAACCGCTTCCTCGACAGTCAGCGCGGGATGATTGGCGAAGTGCTGGCCACCAGTGAGCGTTTGCGCACCGCCGTCGGCCAAGTGGCCAAGGTTGTGGATAACACCGCCGAGCGCTCTGGTCGTCAGCAGGAGATGACCGACATGGTCGCCACCGCCGTCCATGAAATGGGCCTGACCGTACAGGAAATCGCGCAAAACGCTGGCAACGCAGCGCTCGCCTCGCAAACGGCGCGCGATGAAGCCATGCAAGCGCGAGAAGTGGTCGGCGGCTCCATCCGGCATATAGAAAGCATGTCTGACGAGATCGGCGTGGCAGCGGGCGCTGTGGGAGAACTGGCGCATCAAGTGGCGTCGATCGACTCGGTGCTGGCGGTGATTCGCGGGGTCTCCGAACAGACCAACCTGCTGGCCCTCAACGCCGCCATTGAAGCGGCGCGCGCCGGGGACATGGGGCGTGGTTTTGCGGTGGTGGCGGACGAAGTGCGTACCTTGGCACGCCGCACGCAGGCATCCACCGACGAGATCCAGCAGATGATCGGCAACCTCAAGCAAGGCGCGGAAAACGCCGTGTCCTCGATGCGCACCGGTCAGGCAGCGACCGGCACCGGGGTTGAGTCGAGCCAGCGTACCGGGGCCTCGCTGACCGCGATTACCGGGCAGGTCGAGCGCATCAGCGACATGAACCATCAGGTGGCGACAGCGACGGAAGAGCAATCGGCGGTGACCGAAGAGATCAACCGAAACGTACAGGGCATTTCCGATCTGGCCCGGGCCACGGCGGGGGAGGTTCGGGCGTGTCGTGAGGATTGTCAGATGCTGCAGAAGCTGGCGGATGATCTGGCGCGGCAGATGGGTGGGTTCAAGTTGAGCTGAGTTCAGCCTTTTTTCAAAAGGACCGGCGCGCCTGGTATGGCGCGTCGGCGTGACCTTGGATCAGTTGTTTCACGCCAGAAGAATTTCCCGTCCGTAAAAGTCGATGCCACCAATAGTCTCCATGTAGAAAACGCGTTTCTCTTTGACTGTCCGCATGGCTTGATTGACGACATAGCTATCACCCACCGCCAGGGTCCTGAACATGTCGTCCTTGCTGAAGTCCGTCACGCTGACATAGCTGTTGTTCGGAGCGATGACGGTAACTTGATACCGCTCGCCTCTGAGGGTGTAACGTTTTCCGGTGATTCGCACTGCCTGGGGATCTTTCACAACATCATTGATTCTGGCGGAAAGTAGAAACTGGTCTTCAGTGAGATTCACATAAGGATCGATTTCGGTGACGGCCGTTTCATCGTTCAGCCCCGCACCGCCATAGACCACCGACCGCCATTGGTTGGCACTGAGCCGGGTGTAGTCTTTGTAAGAAACCCGGTTGGTGGTTTCGTACCGGTCTTCAGCACAAATGATCTCAAACATTCCTGCCGCCGTCGTTTCAACGCTCGGCGCGCCATTGTCGGGCGAGGTCGTGAGACTGATCTGCGACTTTTCATCCGAGAGGCGGTGATGGTTTTTGCTGATGACAATGGACTCGCTAGAATCCTTGTTCGTCCACACCGTACCGCTGCGCGCAGGCGCTTGGGAGATTGCGGCAAGGACGCAATAGTCCAGTGTCACAAGACCTGAGAGTTTGACGGTTTGGTCTACGAGAACATGTTCGCTCATGGTGTTTACTCGGATGAGGTAAGGGAAGCGGACGTTGGTGTCCGTACCTGCCGGGCAACTGCAAACTACATGTCGGGCGAAAACAGCCTATCTCCAGTTCCCGCTCTTCACACCTGTAAAACCTGACAGGTGTGAAGAGCGTTGAAGTGTGTTTGGGACATCGCATGGGCGATGATTCAGAACCAGGCGTCCTGCATGCCCAGACACGTTTCATCCCGCGCCTCGAGCAACGTCAGCTCATGGTGGCAGCCCGGCACTTCCCACGTCAGGAAATACCGCGCCGCCTGTAACTTGCCCTTATAAAAATCAGCATCCGCCGCCTGACCTTTGGCCAGGCCTTCCTCGGCGCGAATCGCCTGCTCCAGCCAGCGCCAGCCAATCACCGTGTGCCCGAACACTTTCAGGTACAGCGCCGAATTCGCCAAGCTGCTGTTGACCTTGCCTTGCGCCAGATCGGTCAGCAAGCCAATGGTCACCACTTGCAGGCGCGCGACCAGTTTCTCCAGCGGCTCACGCAATGCGGTTAACGATTCGTACGCGGTGGCGCGTTCGGCGGTGTCGGCGATCAACCGGATCAATTGCTTGAGCCCTGCGCCACCGTTCTGCGCCAGTTTGCGCCCGAGCAAGTCCAGCGACTGAATGCCGTGGGTGCCTTCGTGGATCGGGTTCAAACGGTTGTCGCGGTAGTACTGCTCCACCGGATATTCGCGGGTGTAACCGTGACCGCCGAGGATCTGGATCGCCAGTTCATTGGCCTTCAGGCAGAACTCCGACGGCCAGGATTTGACGATCGGCGTCAGCAAATCCAGTAGCTCATGGGCCTGTTTGCGCTCGGTTTCGGTTTCCAGTGTTGTGGTGTCATCGAACAACCGCGCGGCGTACAGGCCGAGGTCAAAAGCCCCCTCAACGTAGGATTTTTGCGTCAACAGCATGCGTCTGACATCGGCGTGCTGAATGATCGCCACCGGCGCCGTGGTCGGGTCTTTGCTGTCCGGGACGCGACCTTGCGGGCGTTCGCGCGCGTACTCCAGCGAGTAGAGATAGCCGGCGTATCCGAGCATCACTGCGCCCATGCCGACGCCGATCCGCGCTTCGTTCATCATCTGGAACATGTAACTCAAACCGTGATGCGGTTTGCCCACCAGATAGCCGACACACTCCCCGTTATCGCCGAAGTTCAGCGCGGTGGACGTCGTGCCGCGCCAGCCCATCTTGTGAAACAGCCCGGCCAGCAATACGTCGTTGCGTTTACCCAGGCTGCCATCATCGTTGACCAGAAACTTGGGCACGATAAACAGCGAGATGCCTTTCACGCCCGCCGGTGCGTCCGGCAGTTTGGCCAGCACCATGTGCACGATGTTTTCCGACAGCGGGTGGTCGCCGCCAGAAATGAAGATCTTGTTGCCCTTGAGGCGATAAGTGCCGTCGGACGAAGGTTCGGCACGGGTACGAATATCCGACAGCGATGAGCCCGCATGCGGCTCGGTGAGGGCCATGGTGCCGAAGAAACGGCCGTCGATCATTGGCTGCAGGAAGCGCTGTTTCTGTTCTTCGGTGCCGAAGCTCTCGATCAGATTCGCCGCGCCCATGGTCAGGAACGGGTACGAAGTCGAAGCCGCGTTGGCCGACTGGAAGTGCGCAAAGCAGGCTTGGGAAAGCAGGGTCGGCAGTTGCATGCCACCGGCATCGAAACTGCGCGCGGCGTTGAGAAAACCCGCTTCAAGGAAGGCATCCACCGCCGGTTTCACCTCGGGAATCAGAATCGCCTGGCCGTTCTCGTAGCGCGGTTCGTTCTCGTCGCCCTTGCGGTTGTGCGGCGCGAAGTATTTCTCGGCGATGTTGCGCGCCGTACCGATGGCGGCATCGAAGGTCTCGCGGTTGTGCTCGGCAAAACGCTCGCGCCGGGTCAGGCCCTCGGCATCGAGGACTTCGTACAGTTCGAAAGCCAGATTGCGGGAACTGAGCAGCGACTCGGACATGGCGGCCTACCTGAAATTGGGGTTGGGCCGAGTCTAGGCTGGGGAATAAAGGCTGAACAGGATGATTGATGGCAGTGATGCAGGAATGAGGGCAACACTAATCAAATGTGGGAGCGGGCTTGCTCACGAATGCGGTGGGTCAGGCAACATTGATGTCGACTGATCCTCCGCATCCGCGAGCAAGCCCGCTCCCACAGGGGAATGACATTCCAGGCAAGCATTGCGGTTGCCTGGAGTGACAGCGTGTTAACCGATCGTCATCAGGCTGGCGTTACCACCCGCCGCCGCCGTGTTGACGCTCAACGCCCGTTCAATCACCAGACGCTCCAGCGCAATGTTGGTCTCGCCCTGGGACAAGCCCTGAACCCCGACAATCGCGCCGGCGCGCTTGGCGATTTGCTGGCAAACGCCGCGCAACTGATCGGAATGGCCGTGATGCAGAACCGCATCAAACACCACCTCGTCCTTGTTCCAGTCAGCAACCCGGTTGATTCGCGCCTGAATCTCCTTGGGCAGACGTGCGTACAACGCCTTGCTGATGTCGGATTCCGGCCAAACCGCCGAACCGCCCACCGCCAATACCGCCGCCAGTTGCGTCAGCAGATCGCCTTCGACGTCCGCCAGGCACAGCACGTGCTCGCGTGGCAGGATCGCGTAGCTGTTCTTCTCGCCGGTCGGGCCCGCGAGAACGCGGGTGATGCCGCTCTGCGATTGCGCGGCGTACTGCGCGCACAGCGTGCTCAGTTGCGCGTACTTGTTGCTTTCAGCCCAGGTTTTAAGGGCGGCCAGCGGCTTGCTCATGGCGTCGCGCAAACGAACGTCCGGCGCGACGACTGCATCACCGCGAGCGAAGGATTGCTCGATGGCGTCGGTAGGACGCGTCGACAGCAAGCGGTACAGATACAGCGGGCCACCAGCCTTCGGACCGGTCCCCGACAAGCCTTCGCCGCCGAACGGCTGCACGCCGACCACGGCACCGACAATGTTGCGGTTGACGTAGACGTTACCGGCGTTGACGTTGTCGATCACCTTGGCGATGGTCTCGTCGATGCGGGTGTGCACGCCGAGGGTCAGGCCGTAGCCGGAAGCGTTGATCTGACCGATCAACTGGTCGATCTCTTTACGCTTGTAGCGAACCACGTGCAGCACCGGACCGAAGATCTCGCGCTGCAGTTCGTCGAAGCTTTCCAGTTCGATCAAGGTCGGCATGACGAAGGTGCCGCGTTTGACTTCTTCGGTGTCGGCGATCGCCACCTGGTAAACGTTACGACCTTTGTCGCGCATGCCCTGGATGTGCTTGTCGATGCCAGCCTTGGCTTCGGCGTCGATCACCGGGCCGATGTCCACGGACAGGCGCTCAGGGTTGCCGAGTCGAGCCTCGGCCATCGCGCCTTTGAGCATTTCGATGACGCGATCGGCGGAATCTTCCTGCAAGCACAGCACGCGCAGTGCCGAGCAACGCTGACCGGCGCTGTCGAAGGCCGAGGACACCACATCAATGACGACTTGTTCGGTGAGTGCCGAGGAGTCGACGATCATCGCGTTCTGGCCGCCGGTTTCAGCGATCAGCGGAATCGGGCGGCCCTGGCTGTCGAGACGGCCAGCGATGTTGCGTTGCAGCAGGCGCGCCACTTCGGTGGAGCCGGTGAACATCACGCCTTTGACGCGCTCGTCACCGACCAGACCGGCACCGACGGTTTCACCGCGGCCCGGCAGCAGTTGCAGCACGCCTTCCGGAATACCGGCTTCGAGCAGCAAACGCACGGCTTGCGCGGCGACCAGCGGGGTTTGCTCCGCAGGTTTGGCCAAGACCGGGTTACCCGCAGCCAGTGCCGCAGCGACCTGACCGCTGAAGATCGCCAGCGGGAAGTTCCAAGGGCTGATGCACACCACCGGGCCCAGTGGACGGTGGGCGTCGTTGCTGAAATCGTTGCGCGCCTGCACCGCGTAATAACGCAGGAAGTCGACCGCTTCACGGACTTCGGCGATGGCGTTGGCGAAGGTCTTGCCGGCTTCACGGGCCAGCAGGCCCATCAGCGGCTGAATCTCGCCTTCCATCAGGTCAGCGGCACGTTCCAGAATCGCGGCGCGTTCGGCGGGCGGGGTAGCCTGCCAGATCGGCGCAGCGTTCAGGGCGCATTGAATCGCGTTGTCGACGTCTTCGACGGTGGCTTCCTGCACATGACCGACCACATCGCGGTGATCCGACGGGTTCAGCACCGCTGCCGGCGTTTCGTTGCTGGAAGCGCAGCCGAGCATCGGCGCCGCTTTCCAGTCGTTGTGCGCGGTCGCGAGCAGGGCGCAGGACAGCGACGCCAGACGATGTTCGTTGGCCATGTCGATGCCGCTGGAGTTGGCGCGCTCGGCGCCATACAAGTCACGCGGCAGTGGAATGCGCGGATGCGGCAGGCCGAAACCACCTTCCACGGTTGCCATTTGCTCGATCTGAGCCACTGGATCGGCCACCAGCTCCTGAATCGAGATCGACTGGTCGGCGATGCGGTTGACGAACGAAGTGTTCGCGCCGTTTTCCAGCAGACGACGGACCAGATAAGCGAGCAGCGTTTCGTGGGTACCGACCGGCGCGTACACGCGGCACGGACGGTTCAGCTTGCCGTCGGAAACTTTGCCGACAACCTGCTCGTAGAGCGGTTCGCCCATGCCGTGCAGGCACTGGAACTCGTACTGCCCCGGGTAATAGTTCTGACCGGCAATGTGGTAAATGGCCGACAGGGTGTGGGCGTTGTGCGTGGCGAACTGCGGGTAGATGACTTCCGGCACCGACAGCAGTTTGCGTGCGCAGGCGATGTAGGAAACGTCGGTGTACACCTTGCGGGTGTAGACCGGATAGCCTTCCAGACCTTCGACCTGGGCACGCTTGATTTCGCTGTCCCAGTACGCGCCTTTCACCAGGCGGATCATCAGGCGGTGACGGCTGCGGCGCGCCAGATCGATCACGTAATCAATCACGTACGGGCAACGCTTCTGATACGCCTGGATGACGAAACCGATACCGTTCCAGCCCGTCAGTTGCGGTTCGAAGCACAGGCGCTCGAGCAGATCCAGCGACAGTTCCAGACGGTCGGCTTCTTCGGCGTCGATGTTCAGGCCGATGTCGTATTGCTTGGCCAGCAGGGTCAGCGACAGCAGGCGTGGGTACAACTCTTCCATCACGCGCTCGTACTGCGCACGGCTGTAACGCGGGTGCAGTGCCGACAGCTTGATGGAAATGCCCGGGCCTTCATAAATCCCACGACCGTGGGAGGCTTTGCCGATCGAGTGAATGGCTTGTTCGTACGACGCAAGGTACTTCTGCGCGTCGTGTTCGGTGAGTGCGGCTTCACCGAGCATGTCGTAGGAATAACGGAAGCCCTTGGCTTCGAACTTGCTCGCGTTGGCCAAGGCTTCGGCGATGGTTTCGCCGGTCACGAACTGCTCGCCCATCAGGCGCATGGCCATGTCGACGCCCTTGCGGATCATCGGCTCGCCGCTCTTGCCGATGATGCGGCTCAGGGACGACGTCAGGCCGGCTTCGTTGTGCGTGGACACCAGCTTGCCGGTCAGCAGCAGGCCCCAAGTGGCCGCGTTGACGAACAGCGAAGGGCTGTTGCCCAGATGCGGATGCCAGTTGCCGGTGCTGATCTTGTCGCGGATCAACGCGTCGCGAGTGCCTTTGTCCGGGATGCGCAGCAGCGCTTCGGCCAGGCACATCAGCGCCACGCCTTCCTGGGAGGACAGGGAGAATTCCTGCAGCAGGCCCTGAACAATGCCTGCACGACCGCCGGCACTCTTCTGGTTACGCAGTTTTTCCGCGATGGTCGCGGCGAGCTTATTGGTGGCCTCGGCCATCGTTGCCGGCAGGCGTGCCTGCTCGATCAGCATCGGCACCACTTCCGGCTCAGGGCGACGGTAAGCGGCGGTGATCGAAGCACGCAGTACCGATTGCGGCAGGATGCTTTCAGCGAATTCGAGGAAGCACTGGTGGGCGTGATCGGTGTGGACTTCGCCCGCGTCATCGGCGTCCTTGGCGCTCAGGCCGTTCAGCTCGGTCAGGGTTGCACCACCCTCGAGTTTTTCCAGGTAATTGAAAATTGCCTGCTTGATCAGCCAGTGCGGCGTGCGATCAATCGAGGTTGCGGCCGCCTTCAGGCGCTCGCGGGTTGGGTCATCGAGTTTGACCCCAAGGGTGGTGGTAGCCATATTTTTATCCTCATGGTTGCCACAGTTGCGTGGCATCAGCTGGCGGCAAGATTAGCCGCGCGTTGAAAGAGGTGCAACCGGGTGCAACCCTTTTTTGTCGGAAAAACAGGCAGTTCGTCAGGAATTGCTTTCTGGCACGAAAGGGCTGCCCCTGCTTGGTGCTTTTGCTTCTAGCCAAGCGCCATGACTGCCACAAAAGGGAGCAAAAACGGGGCGATTGTCGATAAATCCGACTAGGTGCAACTTATTCGGTCGAAACTGGTTGCACCTTATTTGATTTGTTGCATAGCATTCGCGCCCAAGGTGCAACCGGGATACCCGGTGTACCGGCTGGTGGCTTTCCTGGGGAAACATCAGTCCTAAATGCGCGGGATACGGAATCGTCTGCCAAACTTAGTCGTTTGCGCACGATTCACCACCGCTGCTACATAAAAACAAAGCCAGGGCGTAACTCAATGAGCGTAAGCAATCCAACCCTGATCACGTTCGTGATCTACATCGCAGCAATGGTGCTGATCGGCTTGATGGCCTATCGTTCCACCAACAACCTTTCTGACTATATTCTTGGCGGCCGCAGCCTGGGCAGTGTCGTAACGGCTCTGTCTGCCGGTGCTTCCGACATGAGTGGCTGGTTGCTGATGGGCCTGCCGGGCGCCATCTACATGTCCGGTCTGTCTGAAGGCTGGATCGCCATCGGTCTGGTGATCGGTGCCTACCTGAACTGGCTGTTCGTCGCCGGCCGTCTGCGTGTGCAGACCGAGCACAACGGCGATGCCTTGACCCTGCCGGACTACTTCGCCAGCCGTTTCGAAGACAAAAGCGGCCTGCTGCGGATCATCTCGGCGATCGTGATTCTGGTGTTCTTCACCATCTACTGTGCTTCCGGCATCGTGGCCGGCGCCCGTCTGTTTGAAAGCACCTTCGGCATGTCCTACGAGACGGCGCTGTGGGCCGGTGCTGCGGCGACGATTGCCTACACCTTTATTGGCGGTTTCCTCGCGGTGAGCTGGACTGACACCGTGCAAGCCACGCTGATGATCTTCGCTCTGATCCTCACGCCGATCATCGTGCTGCTGGCGACCGGTGGCGTCGACACCACGTTCCTGGCCATCGAAGCCAAGGACCCAAGCAACTTCGACATGCTCAAGGGCACCACTTTCATCGGCATCATCTCGTTGATGGGCTGGGGTCTGGGCTACTTCGGTCAGCCTCACATCCTCGCGCGTTTCATGGCCGCTGATTCGGTGAAATCGATTGCCAAGGCTCGCCGCATCTCCATGACCTGGATGATCCTGTGCCTGGCCGGCACCGTGGCGGTTGGCTTCTTCGGTATCGCTTACTTCTCGGCGCACCCGGAAGTGGCGGGCGCCGTCACCGAGAACCCTGAGCGTGTGTTCATCGAACTGACCAAAATCCTGTTCAACCCATGGGTTGCCGGTGTCCTGTTGTCGGCGATCCTGGCGGCAGTGATGAGTACCCTGAGCTGCCAGTTGCTGGTGTGCTCCAGTTCTTTGACTGAAGACTTCTACAAAACCTTCTTGCGCAAATCCGCTTCGCAGAAGGAACTGGTCTGGGTCGGTCGCACCATGGTGCTGCTGGTCGCATTGATCGCTATCGGTCTGGCGTCCAATCCGGATAACCGTGTACTGGGTCTGGTGTCCTACGCCTGGGCCGGTTTCGGTGCCGCGTTTGGTCCGGTTGTACTGATCTCGGTGATCTGGAAAGGCATGACCCGTGACGGCGCACTGGCCGGTATCCTGGTCGGCGCGATCACCGTGGTGGTCTGGAAGCATTTCGAGCTGATGGGTCTGTACGAAATCATCCCGGGCTTCATCTTCGCCAGCCTGGCGATCTACATCGTCAGCAAACTGGGCGAGCCAACCAAAGGCATGGTGCAGCGCTTCGAAGCGGCGGAAAAAGATTTCCACCTGAACAAGTGATTGCACTGAGCTGAGGCTCACAGAAAACGGCCCGACTCCTACAAGAGGCGGGCCGTTTTTTTGTGCCTGCAATTTCTCAAGACCATTGGATAACCCAGTGTTTGAGGGATGAGTCTGTAGTCGGATGCGCCGATATTCGAAGGCTTTTTCGACAAAAAAGGTAGGGTAAATCTGAATTTTCCGTCACCCAGTCCACACCCCTAGCCCCTCATGCAGAATCGCCCGCCCTCATTCTGCAGAGAGACATTGGATGTTCGCGCCTGCCAATCAACCGCGTTTCACGTTGACCCTCGAAGGCGCCCAGCATGACCTCAAGGTTCTTGAGTTCACGGGCAAGGAGGCCATCAGCCAACCCTTTCGTTTTGAGCTGGAACTGGTCAGCGAGCGGCCGGATCTGGACCTGGAAAGCCTGCTGCACTGTCAGGCGTTTCTGAGCTTTGATGCAGACGGTTCCGGCGTCCATGGTCAGATTTATCAGGTCGGGCAGGGCGACTCCGGGAAACGTCTGACGCGCTATCACGTAAGCCTTGTCCCGCGTCTGACATACCTTGGGCAGCGGATCAATCAGCGGATATTCCAGCATCAGAGCGTGCCGCAGATCGTGGCGCAGATCCTCAAGGATCACGCGATCCTGCGCGATGCCTTTGAGTTTCACCTCGGCAGCGACTACCCGCAGCGTGAATATTGCGTGCAATACGCCGAGAGCGATCTGGCGTTCATCCAGCGTCTGTGTGCTGAAGTCGGTATTCATTACCACTTTCAGCACAGTCCCGAAGGCCACTTGCTGGTGTTCGGCGATGATCAAACCGTGTTCCCGCGATTGGCCCGACCGAATCTGTATTTGCCGGGCAGTGGCATGGCGGGCGGAGCGCCAGCGATCAAGCGTTTCAACGTTCGCGTGCAAACCCGCACCAGCGTAGTCACCCGGCGCGACTACAACTTTGAAAAGCCGCGCCTGCAACTGGAAAGCCGCATCGACGGTGAGCAGCGCCCGGTGCTGGAGGACTATCACTTTCCCGGACAATTCGATAATCGTGAAACCGGTAAACACCTGGTTCAGCGGGCACTTGAGCGCCATGCCGCCGATTACCGTCAGGCCGAAGGCATCAGCGATGAGTCGGCACTGGTTAGCGGACATTTCCTGCAACTCACCGAGCATCCGCGTCAGGACTGGAACGATCTCTGGTTGCTGACAGCCATTGAACACCGTGGCCGACAGCCGCAAGTGCTGGAGGAATCGGTGACCGGTGATGGGGAAGAGTTCCAGGGGTACCGTAATACCTTTCTCGCCACACCGTGGGACGCGTTCTTTCGCCCAGCCTTGGGGGCGAAGCCGCAGGTGCGCGGGTATCAACCCGCCGTCGTCACCGGGCCTCAGGACAGCGAAATACATTGCGACGAATACGGTCGGGTCAAGGTGCAACTGGCCTGGGACCGTGACGGCGAGTTCAACGAACATTCCAGTTGCTGGCTGCGGGTCGCCACGGGGTGGGCGCATGACGGCTACGGCAGCGTGCTGATCCCAAGAGTCGGCATGGAAGTGCTGGTCGGTTTCATCGACGCCGATGCCGATAAACCGTTGGTCATGGGCTGCCTGCCCAACGCTGCAACCCCAGTGCCGCTGGAACTGCCGGCCGAGAAAACCCGCAGCATCTTCCGCAGCCAGAGCAGCCCCGGTGGCGGGGGCTACAACGAACTGCGCATCGAGGATAAAAAAGGCGCCGAGGAGATCTACCTGCGCGCCCAGCGCAACTGGACGCAGCATGTGCTGCACGATCAACAGGTGCAGGTCGACAACCAGCGCAGCATCGTCGTCACCGGCACCGCCAAACATGAATTGAAGGCCGACGAACAACGCATCACCCACGGCCAGCGCAAGGCCGAAGTGAGGCAGGACGATCATCTGACGGTTGTCGGCGATCGGCATATCCGCGTGAGCAATCAGGCGACCAGCGCCAGCGCGCAATTCCACGTCAGCGCCGGCCAGCAAGTGGTGATCGACGGCGGCGCGAGCGCGACGATTCAGGCGGGCGGGCAGTGGATCAACATCGGCCCCGGCGGGATCTTCAGCAGCGTGCCGATTGTTGTGGGTGGGGCGCCAATGGCGGCGATGAGCGCGGCGCCGAGTGTGCCGGGGTTGCCGGATACATTGGCGGCGGCGCCGGCGGCAATGCTGACTCCGGCGCAAATCATGAGTCTGAAGGGTGATGCGCCATTCTGCGAGGAATGTGAGCGTTGCAAGGACGGTGTCTGCCCGACGCCAAATGCATTGACCCAATCCCCAAAGTCCTCAGCCCGGCCGGCGCCTTCGGGCGCTGAGCCGGGCTTTCATATTGTTGAACAGGGAATGTCTCGGTCTGCACTGGAATCTACACTGTTCCCGCAGCCGGACCCGGCCGTGCTGGAGAAATTTCGTAGCCTCAATCCGCAACTCACCCAATACGCCAAACCCGGCCAACTGATCGTGCTGAGCGATCCGCGTAATACGCAATGCACTCGGGAAGAGGCGTTGCTGATGGAGGCGGCGCAGAAAGTTGATACGGCGTTGGCGCCAATGAGTGACTCGGAGGCCGAGTTTATGGCTCGACATCATGGGGAGATTGAGTCGTTTTTATCGCAGGGCTCTACGAGTGTCGGGATTGGAGCCGCGATGTTCAGTAATCACCTTAAAAATCTCGCCGGCACGTTGGATGAATTGGAGTCACTGCATAAGAAAACCTTCGATAAGCACGGCAAGCTTAAAGGTGCTGATTTCTTTGAAAAGCGAAAACAGTTGATGACGCAACTGGATAACAGCCTCAGCACCTTAATGCGAAAAATGGTCGGTTTGCCCGATCACCCCAACCTTAGGAAAGCGCTGGGCATTTCCAGCCGCAGCCTTGTCCATCACTGGAGCAAGGTGGGTTCTTCAGCCGGAATTCCGGGGTATGCGACGCATATTGAGGGGGTAAGTAAGGCGAGCAAGGTAATAAAGGTGGGGGGCTGGATCGGAGTTGGGCTACAGGCCACAGCATCGGGAATCAAGGTCAAGGAGACTTGTCGAGAGGGTACTGAAGAGGCTTGCAGGAGAGTGCGGTT
This sequence comes from Pseudomonas sp. EA_65y_Pfl2_P78, assembly GCF_963970495.1. Classification (NCBI taxonomy): domain Bacteria; kingdom Pseudomonadati; phylum Pseudomonadota; class Gammaproteobacteria; order Pseudomonadales; family Pseudomonadaceae; genus Pseudomonas; species Pseudomonas sp. EA_65y_Pfl2_P78. Next base: position 46,963 of record NZ_CAXAON010000013.1, read on the forward strand.
CACCGAAAGTGGGAAATTTGGTGGAATTGTCATGGGCGGAGCCGCAGGAGCTGCAATAGCTGGCCCGGTGTGCGCCGCCATCGGACTCAGCACTTTGGGGGCAGGTGGAATCGCCTGCGGTCTTGTGTTGACTGGTTTGGGTACCGCTGTGCTGGGCAATACTTTCGGGGAGTGGGGCGAGCAAGGGGCAGATGTTGTCTATGAAGTACAGAATTGAGATCTGATATTGAAATACTCTTCCTGTTAAGTGGTCTGGTATTGATTGCACTTATTTTTCTGTCGTCCTTGATTTTGCTGTTTGTCGCTTATTTTTTTGCGCGGGATATCTTTGAGTGTTTGAGCAATTCACCGGCTGTTATTTCTAGAAAACGCACCTTGGGGTGGGAGCCGATTGGCCGATTTCTATTTATTAGTAGTGTGGGCACGCTCATGATCTTTTCGCGTAAATCCATACGTAATGGAGAGCTGGACGCCAAAGATTACGAAGCCTTGCCAGTAGGCTTGCGGCGGATAATTTTGTTTTCCAATTGGATGATGTTGGTGTTAACCGCCATTGCAATAATCGGTGTGGTGTTGGGGAAGGTTAATGGTTGGTTGAGTTAACCACTTTTCGATAATCAATCTGTTTTTGTTATTCAGGTTGTCTCTTTACGCTGGTTTTTAACTCAGCCATTTGTTTTTGTAGATAACAGCATTCTCGATATTGTCGAGAGCTGCATAGGCCCTTGAATGAATAAACTAATTCCCCACCATTGGTTACAGCGTCAGCCGCTAATGGCCGATGAACAATTGTTTGCAGTTCTCAGCAGCGCCAGCGATGGCGAGCCATTCAAGATCTGGAGCGATTCAACTACCGCACAAGCGCCAAGTCCGATTTGGGCGGACACTATTTACGCTGAGTGGGATGCGGTGATGCCCTTCGTGGGAATTGTCGCTGTGGACAGTGAGTTTCTCGATTGGGTGGCGACTACTGAGTCTCTTGATTGGGGCTGGTTGGCGGTGTCTTCGGCGAGCCTGGAAGTGGTGGTCGAGCATTTTCGCAGCCTGACTCAGGTGCTGATGCCGAGTGGTAAAACGGTGTTTTTTCGGTTTTGGGATGGGCGGTTTTTGTTGCCGATCTTGAAGTCCGATGCAGTGGATGCGGCGCAGCTTTTGCCGATGATTTCACGCGGACTGATCAATGGTCAGGCCTTGGAAATCGGGGGGCGGGCGCAGGTTTCGGGGCGTGTGTTTCCTTGGTGGACGGTGCCTGACTCGGTGTTGGCTTCGGCGGGGGATGAAGTCCGCGTAGGCAACGCGGTGCAATGGCTGAGCGAGGAGCATCCCGCATTGTTCGAGGCGTTTCCCGAGGCGGTTTTGCGTTGCAAGGTCAGGCGGTTTTTTCAGGTTTCAATGTCGGAAGAATCGTCGCAATCGGCGTTGTTGGCGTATTTGCTGGCAGAGCTGGAGTGACATTTCCGGGCGAAGGCTTCGGACGTTTCCTTCGAGTTGCGGCGTTTTTCATGAACTGGTGGGCGGCGGGTTGCAGGGATAGTCTTTTCGTTGTCACTGCGAGAGTGGTGACAGGGTGTAGGAACCCTCGCTTTCATGACGTTACAGCTCGTTGGATTTTTGCGGCACTTGATTCAAGTCCATAAGATCGTTCACGGCGGCTGTGCGTGGGACACGCTTCGGCGTGACCGAGGTCCATGATTGCTCGGTTCCTACTCTTGCGCACAGCTGCCACCCAAACCTGTAGGAAGGTGCGTTGGCGGCTAACGTTTATCAATCATGGAGATAACAAAATGACGAACATGCACCCCGATCCACCCTACGAAAAAATCATCCCCCATCCCGACAACCGCTTCATGGCCCTCACCGGCAACTACAGCGACATGCCCACCCTGTTCATCGACACCCACGTCCCCTCCGACATCCTGATGGACGCTGCCAACCACCGCATCCGAACCGTCGTCCAGGTGCTGGAAAACCTGTGCATGCGCGGCTCGATCGAGTGCGACTCGATGATCCTCAGCGACTTCGCCCAGCTCTGCGTGATCCCGTTGCGCGAAGGCTGCGATCTTTTGACGTTGAGGCAACGCTGAGCGCGTAATCAGTCTGAGATATACGCATCCTGCGACTTGATAAATGCTTCGAAGGCAGGTGAGTTGTAAATTTCGAGGCAAGAATAAAACACAACATTTTTGCCCGATTGCTTGCTGGTAGAAGAAGCCTTCGCATATGCGTCAGTCATGAATTTTTCGGTTTCCGCATAAGGGTCATGGATGACTTCAAGCGTATCTTCATTCTGCGATATTGCGTGTTGCCCTTTACCCATTGCGGAGTAGGCGCCAATAGCTAGTCCGATATCCGACTTGATGTCGGACTGATTTTTGAACTGATTCGATATGCAGTTGGCGAGACCGTAATTTTTCAGTGATGTCCTCGCACTGTTCACGTCTACTTCGCTTGCCAGGGCATTGCCAGATGCACCCAAAATGCTGAATGCGATGATTAGCTGGAACTTCATCCCTTTAACTCCCAAAAGTTGATCTTTTCCAGCGTTACGCCTGCCCGGTCGTAAGTGTGGCTATCTGGACGATGGTAGTCACTGTTGTCTCCGGTTGTGCTGCCATTCCACAAAGTCGCATGACCTGTAGCATCGAGCCATCCGGTGATCTCCATGATAATCACGCCTTTCTTGCCATTGATGAAATCCGCCTCACTCATTTTTAGCTCGCGATCCGGAGCGCCCCAGTTGTGTTTCAGGAACGTCAAAAAATCTGCGACTTTCATGATGTAGGGGAGTTGGTCTGCGCCGGCCAGACGATAAATGGACTTGCTCGGAATGATCGTTCCTTTCGGAATTTTGTATCCACCATAATTAAATCCCCTGCTTATCCTCAGTGCGCAAGCGTTCGCGTAAGCGTCAGGCTTTTCTGCTCGGGCTGCCTCAACGTTACCCCCAACAAGCGCATAAACATCAATCGAGCTTTTCAGGCCAACTTCTGCGTAAGCAGTCCACAGAGTGCTGAATTTTGGACGCTTTACGACGATGTTAGTGTTTACGCCACCTGAGCTGATATTGAGCTGAGCCATTAGACCTCACCTTCCATGTCGAAGACTTCACCTTGAAAAGCGTTTGGAATAATCGCTATACCTTTCGCCCCCACGGTGCCGGACAGAGTTTTTTCTGCTGCACCCGTGATCGTCACACTAACGATCTCGCCGGGTGAGTAACCCGAAGTTTTTACATGAATATTCAGGTCGGTGTAGAAGCGAGAAACCGAGTCGACCGGAATCTGGCTCTCCCCATATGAAAGCGTAATGCGTTGAATACTCTTTGGTTTGGGTATCAAAGGGATGATGGCTGAGAAGCTCGCAGCGCTGTGTTCGCCGCCGCCAAAGACGGATGATTGACCAGAGAGAACAGTGTTGGATTTCGGTGGACAACCACACGCTACATAATCGCCCTCTAGCGCAACCGGCCCTGCAGGTAGAGTGACTGTTCTTGGTCCGACAGCGACGATGGGGCCTTTGCCAGGAGGGCATACAGGGCAACTGGCTATGTGGCCGATGGACGAAGTGCTCACGGCGTAATCAATGTTAATTCCGACGTTTCCTTCCAGTACCGAGCCTCCTGTTGAAGTTGGAGCACCGATTCCGATCACCTTTCTACCCATGTAAATTTCCCTCTTTACAGGTTTTAAGTGAGACGGATCTTCGCATTCCCTCTGCGATTGGAACGACGTGAATTCAGTAGGAAGATGTTTCTTTATGTTGCTTTTGTCGCGATGTGGCGTGGACGGTCGCCGCCAACTACCGCATACGCACGGTCGTCCAGGTGCTGGAAAACCTGTGCATGCGCGGCTCGATCGAATGCGATTCCCTCATCCTTAGCGACTTCGCCAAACTCTGCGCCATTCCCTTGCGCGACGGCTGTGATTTGCTCGGCGTCATCGGTCGACGCTTGGGCGCCACGCCTTCCTGATACCGCGAGATCAAAAGATCGCATTTGCAAGCATGTTTGTTGGCATGGTTATTTTTGCTGTTAGATCTTTTCCACATTCCCCAGGAGTCTTCCCGCCGGGCCGTCAGATACGGTAAAGCTGACCTTATCGCCCTTTTTCAGATTCGGGTTGGCTGGAGTTGTTACGCTAAGCTCTCCGCTGTTGTCATCGGGCTGAACAGACACAGAATACGTTGGATAAACTCCGTTCGGATCTACGGTATAGGTTCCGCTGACGGTGCCCTTGCCCGGTGTAACTACAATATCCTTTGCCATTTCCAGCCTCCTTCCATCAATAAAAAATACTCGGCAATCGATTCATTCGTGCCTTGGGAACTATCAGTCAGCATTGCTGGCGGCGCTACTGTCAGACCTGACAGGTAGTTGACGGAATAATGACCGTTTGTCTGAGTCGGTCGTACTCTCCACGAAAAATCGCAGCCTTGATACAGACTGCTCGGGATCATCTGTAGTGTCGAAGGCTGCGATCTTTTGACGTTGAGGCCCTCTCGGCTGCCAACCCCTGACTTGCCGCCCGGTAAAAGGTAAACTTTGCGCCCTTCGCAGGAGCAGCCATGAATTATCGTCACGCCTTCCATGCCGGCAATCACGCCGATGTGTTCAAACACCTGACCTTGACCCGTCTCATCGCCTTGATGTCGCGCAAGGAGCAGCCGTTTGCCTATCTCGACACGCACGCCGGCATCGGTCTGTATGACTTGCAGGGCGATCAGGCCAACCGTACCGGTGAGTACCTGGAAGGCATCGCGCGCTTATGGGATCAGCCGGATCTGCCGGCGCTGACCGCCGACTATATGAAGGTGCTGCACGAGATGAACCCGGATGGCCAACTGCGCTACTACCCGGGTTCGCCGGAGCTGGCGCGGCGCCTGACCCGGCCGCAGGACCGGGTGATGCTCAACGAGAAACACCCGGAAGACGGCGTGCTGCTCAAGGACAACATGGCCGGTGATCGCCGGGTAAAAGTGCATCTGGGCGAGGGCTGGCATGTGGCGCGGGCGATGTTGCCGGTGCAGGAAAAGCGCGCGGTGATGTTGATTGACCCGCCGTTCGAACAGCTCGACGAGATGCAGCGTTGCGCAGCGTCGTTGAAAGAGGCGATTGGCCGGATGCGCCAAACCGTGGCGGCGATCTGGTATCCGGTGAAGGATCAGCGTGCATTGCGCCGTTTCTATCAGGACTTGGCTGGCACCGGTGCGCCGAAGTTGTTGCGCGTAGAACTGCTGGTGCATCCGCTGGACACGCCGAACAGCCTGAACGGTTCGGGCATGGCGATCGCCAATCCGCCGTGGGGGCTGGAGGAAGAATTACGTGAGCTGCTGCCGTGGTTGTCGAAGAAGCTGGGGCAGACCCGGGGCGGGTGGCAGATGGACTGGTTGATTGCCGAGAGTTGATCAACGGCAAGATTAAAAGATCGCAGCCTTCGGCAACTCCTACCCAGTTCGGCGTCGTCCACGCAATGTGCGTACGACCTTTGATCTCCTGTAGGGGCTGCCGAAGGCTGCGATCTTTTTGCTTTAAAGGGTCAGTTACCCGCCAGGCTCGGTGGCATGCACACGCCGGTGCCGCCAATCCCGCAATAACCCTCAGGGTTCTTCGCCAGATACTGCTGGTGATACGCCTCGGCGAAGTACACGGTTGGTGCCTGCTCGATCTCGGTGCTGATCTCACCCAGGCCCGCCTTCGACAACTCGGCCTGGTAGGTCGCTTTGCTCTTCAGCGCCGCGTCCAGTTGTTCAGGTGTGGTCGCGTAGATCACCGAGCGGTACTGGGTGCCGATATCGTTACCCTGGCGCATGCCTTGTGTCGGGTTATGCAGTTCCCAGAACATCGCGAGCAGTGCTTCGTAGCTGACTTGCGCTTTGTCATACACCACCAGCACCACTTCAGCATGGCCGGTCAGGCCTGAGCAGACTTCTTCGTAAGTCGGGTTCGGTGTGAAACCGCCGGCGTAACCGACCACGGTGCTGACCACGCCTTCACGCTGCCAGAAGCGGCGTTCGGCGCCCCAAAAACAGCCCAGACCGAAAATCGCAAAATCGACGTCCTGGAAAAACGGGCCAAGCAGCGGGGTTTCTTCGAAGACGAAGTGTTTTTCCGGCAGGGTCATCGCAGTTTCGCGGCCGGGCAGAGCTTGATCTTTAGTGGGGAGCACGTTTTTGTTCACCAGAATTTCCGAGCGCAGAACCATGATCGTTCCTCTCAGTCAGGATGGGATGTAAAAAATCAGACCGCCAGTGTGCCCAATGATGCCCGATTTCGCACTATTCAAATGTGGGAGCGACGGTGCGACGATTCCACAGGGGAAATTCATCGACAGGGGAGATCTGTGGTGCTCAGAGGCAGAGCGGGCCGCGTGGGTAGCGTTTGAGGGCCTGGATCAGCTCGGCGCCCGGGATTGGCCGATCGAACAGGTAGCCTTGGCCGACATCGCAGCGATGACGACGCAGGAACGCCAGTTGCTCGGCAGTCTCGATACCTTCGGCCACGACTTTGAGTTTCAGGTTGTGGGCCATGGCGATCACCGCGGAGGTGATTTCCATGTCGTCCTGGTTGTCGGGGATTTCGTGGATGAAACTGCGATCGATCTTGATGACGTCGATCGGGAATTTTTTCAGGTAGCTGAGCGATGAATAACCGGTGCCGAAGTCGTCCATGGCCAGGGTCAGGCCCAGGCGCTTGAGCTGATCGAGCTGCAGGTGCGTGTCTTCGGTGGCTTCGAGCAGCAGGCCTTCGGTCAGTTCCAGTTCGAGCAGATTGGCCGGCAACGCTTCTTCCTTGAGGATGTTGGCGATGGAGGAGACCAGGTCCGGATCGGAGAATTGCTTGGGCGACAGGTTGATCGCCACTTGCAGATTGCCCATCCCGGCGGCGGTCAGGGCTTTGCTCATGCGGCAGGCCTGACGGGCGATCCACTTACCGATCGGAATGATCAGACCGGTTTCTTCGGCGACGCTGATGAACTGGTCCGGGCGAATCATCCCGCGTTCCGGATGATTCCAGCGCAAAAGTGCTTCCATGCCCAGCAGGCGACCGCTGCGCAGGCATAGTTTTGGCTGGTAGAACACGTCCAGTTCATTCTGGGTCAGGGCGCGGCGCAGGTTGTTCTCAACGAACAGTTTGTAACTGGCCTCGGCATTCAGCGCTTCGGTAAAGACTTGCACCTGATGTTTGCCGTTGGCCTTGGCCTTGTGCAGGGCCAAACCGGCGTTACGCATCAGGGTTTGTGGATCACGGCCGTGCAGCGGCGCGCAGGCCAGGCCTACGGAGCCGGTGACGCTGATCAGTTGGTTGTCGACGAACATCGGTTTGTCGAGGGTCATCAGCAACTGGCTGGCGATCTGTTGGCCGGCCTCAAGGTCGGTGTTGTCGAGCAACACAGCGAATTCGTTACTGGCGAAACGGGCGAGGCTGCCGCTCGGGCTCAGGCTGTTGCGCAGACGGCGGGCGAGGCTGATCAACAGTTTGTCGCCGGTCTGATGGCCGAGGCTGTCGTTGATCCGTTTGAAATTGTCGATGTCCACCAGCAGCAGGCTGATCGGGGTATCGCTATCCCGGGCGAAGCGTTCGTCCAGATTACGGATAAATGCAGGCCGGTTGCCGAGGTTGGTCAGGTTGTCGGTGTACGCCAAACGCTCGATGCGTTGCTGCGCCAGTTTGGTCTGGGTGATGTCTTCGTAGATGCCGATGTAATGCGTCAGCTCACGGTTGTCGCCGTACACCTTGGAGATCGACAACTGGCCCCAGTACGGTTCGAGGTTTTTGCGGCGGCTCTTGAATTCGCCCTGCCAACTGTTGCTCTTGGCCAGCGCCGAGGGCGCGTCGAACAGCAGTTCGCTGAGGTTTTCCAGGGCCGGCAGTTCCGACAGGCGCTGGCCGTGGACTTCCTCGGTGGTGTACTGGGTGATGGCGGTGAAGCTGGGGTTGACGTACTCGACCACGCCGTCGCAGTTGACCAGCAAAAACGCGTTGGCACTTTGCTCGACCGCACGCTGGAACAGATGCAGGGCGCTGGTGGCGGTGCGGCGATTGTGGTTGTTGATCACTTGTGCGAACTGGTCGGCCAGTTCGCCGGCAAAGGCGATTTCATCGGACTGCCAGGCGCGGGTGACGCCGGTCTGTTCCAGGCACAACACGCCGACTACGTGGCCGTCGACGCGGATGCTGGCGTCGAGCATGGCATTGACGTCACGCGGGCGCAGGGCCTCGGCCATTTCGCGGGTACGCGGGTCACGCATCGCGTTGTGGGCGTCAATGGCGCGGCTACTGTGCAGCGCCTCCATATAGTCGGGGAAGCTGCTCACGTCGATCACGTCGGGCAGGATGTACTCCTGCGTTGCGCGGTGGTAAGCCGAGATCGGCACCAGTTGCTGGCCGTCGAGGTTCCACAGGCTGGCGCAGTCGATTTCGTAGATGTCGCAGGCACTGCGGGTGATCAGTTCGGCGGCTTCTTGCAGCGAGTTGTGCGTGCTGTAGCGCTGACGGGCGAGCAGCAGAATCAAATCTTGCTGGGCACGCACGCGTTCGAGGTGTTGCAGTTGTTCCTGCTGGGCGCGCTGGTTCAGTTCAAGGGCGATTTGCAGTCGGGAATTCTGGGTTTCGAGGTCAACGGAGGGCAGTGCTTGCGCATCGTCAAAGACCTTGTCAACCGCCAGCAGATAGCCGCGCAGCAGATGGCGGTTGTGCTGTTTATACGCCTCGCCGAGTTCGAGGATACTCAACATGCCTGCCATGGTGTGCAACGTATAGCGCACCAGATAGTACGGGCCCACGCTGAGCTGCTGCTGGATCGCGTCGTGCAGTTGATAACGCGCTTCGGGTTCCATCAGGCTGGCGTAAGGCGAGCCGACCAGCGCGCAGAGCTCGACGGCCGGTTGACCGAACTGGCGTTCGCAGTTGGGATCAAGAAACAGCATCGCCCAGCTGGCTTCATTCAAGCGCTCGAAACGCAGCATGCCGAGCCGCGAGGGCACAGGCAACTGCGTCACTACCTCGGCCGCCGTACGGCTGGCGGCATCGGGTTGGCTCTTCATGAAGGAAACTCGCTTGGAAATATGCTGAACGCGCCGGGCTCTCGCCCTCTTTACTGTTGCCTGCGGCAAGGTTGCATCATTGCGGCACTGACTGACAAGAGTGATGAAGGCCAAGTGCTATAAGAATGTGTCGGCTGCTCGGAGCATTTCTGCAGTGGGGGCGATAAAAGAGCCAAAGATCGCAGCTTGCGGCAGTGCCTGCGGGGGGTTGCAACCTATGCAGGCGCCGCCGAAGACTGCGATTTTTTGCGTTTCAGCGCAATTTCAGGCTGATGGTTTGCAGCTTTTTCCCGTTCTGATCGTGGTAATTGACCAAGATTTGATCAGTCTCGACCACCAGGTGGGCGAAGTTGTCCTCGCCGACCACCTCGCTGGTCAATTCATGCACATAGTCGCCCGCCGCCGTGCGCACCAACGGCTGATCAAGGATGAAGGTGGACGCCTTGGCGTACGGCAAGAGTTTGCTGTTGCACAGCGGCGAGGAAACGATGGTGTGGACTTCAAAGTCCGGATCCTGGCTGTGTGTCAGGCGCGACGTCAGCGAGCCGTGTACGTCGCCAGAAACGAACACGACATTTTTGATCTGTCGGGTGCGGATGGTTTCGAGCAGGCGCAGACGCTGTTCCGGAAAGGCTTTCCAGGCGTCATCGCCGTGAAACTTGCGATCCGGGTAAAACATGACGCTGGTGACCACGAACTTGACCCGTGCCGGGCTGTTGATCAGCCATTTAAGCAATGCTTGCTCTTGCGCCTCATCGAGAATGCGTCGGTCACTGGCTGACAAGTTGCGGCGAGTGCGACTGTCGGTCACAAACCACTCGATATCGCCGTCACTGAATTGATACCAATAGTGCTTAAGCGTTGAACGATCAACTTGACCACTCGTTGTCAGTGCGTGTGCCGGGCTGTGACTGACTTGATACAACTCATACGCGGCCATGGCATTGCGATACAACTCATGATCGGATTTACCGGCGTTTGCCGGCCAGTTGTCTTCGATTTCATGATCATCAAGAATCATGTAGGTCGACGTCGTTGACATCAGTCGTTGTATGTTGGGTTGTGAAAACGCTGCGCGGTACTTTGCAAGAATATCTTTATATTCCCGATCCGGTGCAATCAGGTTCAGGTCATCGACATAGATTTGATCTCCGGTCATGAGTGTTGCACTGATCGGCGGCTGTGCGCCTTCGATCAACTGGTTGATAGATGCAAAGATCCGGTCGCCTAAATGGGGCAGCGACGCGATACCTGCCGTCATGCGCAGGTAGCGGCATGAGCCGACGATGTATGCACGAGGTTGCAAGGCTTTGCTGGAGCGGGTGCGAAACCGGTAAATCTCCCTCGGCCACTGCAGCGGCAACTCCGCCACACTGTGAACGGTATGCACGGGATTCATCGGGCTGAACCATACTGCCTGGTACTCATACTCGGTATCAGTGCTCAAGTTGTTGAGTGTCAGTACTTCCGTCATGTCGCGTAGCGCGCTTAACTTGGCGAACGTACCTTTTGACCAGTGTTGTGATCCGGAACTGCGGTAACGGATTGCAGCAAATACTGCTGCATTGCTTTGATAATCGCCGCGAATAAGAATTCGCGCATGGTTAGTTGTGATGTGACCTATGAGTGGGCCAATAGTCGGTTTGAACATGTTCGAATCCATTCGAATTAACGTTTGATTTGGAATAACTAAGGCAAGAATTTTTAGTTAACTTTGCTGTGTCAAGACTAGTTATGTAGGGAATAAAAATATCGTCGCGAAGTGGACGGTGGTCGTAGCTGATGTCAGTACAACCTGTGGGAAAAAACCGCAGCTTGGTTTTCGCGAGACAAAAAAAAGCCCCGTCAAACTGACGGGGTTGAGGTACGAGCGTGTGGCGCTCGAAAACGTGAAACGCAAGCGGCCCTCCATTGCCGGAGGGCCGCTTGGGATTACAGCAGGATGGTGCGGATGTCCGCCAGCAGGCTGCCCAGACGCTGGGTGAAGCGTGCAGCGGCGGCGCCGTTGATCACTCGGTGATCGTAGGACAGCGACAGTGGCAGCATCAGTTTCGGCTGGAAGGCTTTGCCGTCCCAGACTGGCTGGATGGTTGCCTTGGAAACACCGAGAATCGCCACTTCCGGCGCGTTGACGATCGGCGTGAAGCCGGTGCCGCCAATGTGGCCGAGGCTGGAAATGGTGAAGCAGGCGCCTTGCATGTCGTCAGCGGTGAGCTTCTTGTCGCGGGCTTTGGCGGCCAGCGCAGCGGCTTCGGCTGCCAGTTGCAACAGGCTCTTCTGGTCGACGTTCTTGATGACCGGTACCAGCAGGCCATCCGGGGTGTCGACGGCGAAGCCGATGTTCACGTATTTCTTGCGGATGATCGCTTTGCCGCTTGGCGCCAGCGAACTGTTGAAGTCCGGCAGTTCCTTGAGCATGTGCGCGCACGACTTGAGCAGCAGCGGCAGGATGGTCAGCTTGACGCCAGCCTTCTCTGCAACGGCTTTCTGGGCAACGCGGAACGCTTCCAGCTCGGTGATATCAGCCGAATCGAACTGGGTCACGTGCGGGATGTTCAGCCAGCTGCGGTGCAGGCTCGACGCGCCGATCTGCATCAGGCGAGTCATCGGCACTTCTTCGATTTCGCCGAAACGGCTGAAGTCGACGACCGGAATCGGCGGGATGCCCGCGCCACCGGTTGCGCCAGCAGCAGCGGCCGGTGCTTCCTTGGCCTTCTGCATCATCGCTTTGACGTAAACCTGAACGTCTTCCTTGAGGATGCGACCGTGTGGGCCGCTGGCGCCGACCGCATTAAGTTCAACACCGAACTCACGGGCCAGTTGACGCACGGCAGGGCCGGCGTGCACTTTGGCGCCCGGTTTGGCCGGCGCCGCAACCGGCGCGGCGGCAGCAGGTGCAGCGACTGCCGGAGCAGCAGCGGCAGGCGCTGGAGCACTTGGCGCAGCAGCGGCTGGAGCCGGGGCAGCCGCAGGGGCCGCGCCTTTGACTTTCAGCTTGAGGATCAGGTCGCCGGTGCCGACTTCGTCGTCCAGCTTGATGGAAACGCTTTCCACCACGCCAGCGGCAGGCGATGGAATTTCCATGCTCGCCTTGTCGGATTCCAGGGTGATCAGCGATTGATCAGCCTCGACGGTGTCACCAGCCTTGACCAACACTTCGATGATCTTGGCCTTGCCGGCCGAACCGATGTCCGGGACATGGATGTCCTGAACGCTGTCGGCCACTGGGGCTGCCGGGGCTGCCGCAGGAGCAGGTGCAGCAGCAGCGGCTGGCGCAGCAGCCTGAGCCGGAGCGGCTGCAGCCGGTGCCGCAGCACCTGCCACTTCCAGGTCCAGAATCAGGTCACCCGTGCCGACTTCGTCGTTGAGCTTGACGCTGATGGCCTTGACCACGCCCGCAGCAGGCGACGGGATTTCCATGCTCGCCTTGTCGGACTCCAGAGTGATCAGCGATTGATCAGCCTCGACGGTGTCTCCGACCTTGACCTGAATCTCAATGATCTGGGCCTTGCCCGACGAGCCGATGTCCGGCACGTGCACTTGCTGAACCGAAGCGGCAGCCGGGGCCGCGGCTGGTGCGGCAGCAGCAGGTGCGGCGGCCGGTTTTTCTTCGGCTTTGGCGGCAGGCGCGGCGGCAGGCGCAGGGGCCGCTTGCGCAGCGCCCTCGACTTCCAGCTCAAGCAGTTCGTCGCCTTCTTTCAGGCGGTCGCCCAGCTTCACTTTCAGGCTTTTGATGACGCCGGCCTTCGGGGCCGGCACTTCCATGCTGGCCTTGTCCGATTCCAGAGTCAGGATGCTCTGGTCGGCTTCGATGCGGTCGCCGACCTTCACAAACAGTTCAATTACTTCACCTTCACCGCTGCCGATGTCAGGTACGCGAATGAGTTCGCTCACAGGGTTTCTCCTCAGCAGTCCAGTGGGTTGCGTTTTTCCGGGTCGATGCCGAACTTGGTGATGGCTTCAGCCACGACCTTAGGTTCGATATCGCCACGGTCAGCCAGTGCTTCCAGGGCTGCTAGCACCACGAAATGACGGTCGACTTCGAAGAAATGACGCAGTTTCTTGCGGCTGTCGCTGCGGCCGAAACCGTCGGTGCCCAGGACTTTGAATTCCTTGGACGGTACCCACTGACGGATCTGCTCGGCGAACAGCTTCATGTAGTCGGTGGATGCAATGACCGGACCTTTACGGCCGCTCAGGCATTCTTCGACGTAGCTCTGCTTAGGCTTCTGGCCAGGTTTCAGACGGTTGCTGCGCTCTACGGCCAGGCCGTCGCGACGCAGTTCGTTGAAGCTGGTGACGCTCCATACGTCAGCGCCGATGTTGAACTCTTCACGCAGGATCTTCGCCGCTTCACGCACTTCACGCAGGATGGTGCCGGAGCCCATCAGCTGTACGTGGTGGGCTGCTTCGCGGGTGTCTTCTTCAAGCAGGTACATGCCTTTCTTGATGCCTTCTTCGGCACCGGCCGGCATGGCTGGCTGCTGGTACGACTCGTTCATCACGGTGATGTAGTAGAAGATGTCCTGTTGCTCTTCGGTCATCTTCTTCATGCCGTCCTGAATGATCACCGCCAGCTCGTAGCCGTAGGTCGGATCGTAGGTGCGGCAGTTCGGGATGGTGGCAGCCAGCAGGTGGCTGTGACCGTCTTCGTGCTGCAGGCCTTCACCGTTCAGGGTGGTACGGCCGGCGGTGCCGCCGATCAGGAAGCCACGGGTACGGCTGTCGCCAGCGGCCCAGGCCAGATCGCCAATACGCTGGAAGCCGAACATCGAGTAGAAGATGTAGAACGGCAGCATCGGCTGGTTGTGGCTGGAGTACGAAGTACCGGCGGCGATGAAGGAACTCATGGCGCCCGCTTCGTTGATGCCTTCCTCAAGGATCTGACCTTTCTGGTCTTCCTTGTAGAACATCACCTGGTCTTTATCGACTGGCTCGTAGAGCTGGCCAACGGACGAGTAGATGCCCAGTTGACGGAACATGCCTTCCATACCGAAGGTACGGGCTTCGTCCGGGATGATCGGTACGATGCGCGGGCCGATTTCCTTGTCCTTGACCAGTTGCGCGAGGATCCGCACGAACGCCATGGTGGTGGAAATTTCGCGGTCGCCGGAACCGTCGAGGATGGCCTTGAGGGTGTCCAGGTCCGGCGTCGGTACGCTGAAGCTCTTTGCGCGGCGCTGAGGCACGAAACCGCCCAGTGCAGTGCGACGCTCGCTCAGGTAACGGGCTTCGGCGCTGTTTGGCTCTGGCTTGAAGAACGGCAGGTTCTCCAGCTCTTCGTCCTTGACCGGAATGTCGAAGCGGTCGCGGAACAGCTTCAGGCTTTCGACATCGACTTTCTTGGTGTTGTGCGCGGTGTTTTTCGCTTCGCCGGCACCGGTGCCATAACCCTTGATGGTCTTGGCCAGGATGACGGTCGGTTGTTCTTTGTGGTTGACCGCTTCGTGGTACGCCGCGTAGACCTTGTACGGGTCGTGGCCGCCACGGTTGAGTTTCCAGATCTCGTCGTCGGACAGGTCTGCAACCATCGCCTTGAGTTCTGGCGTGTTGAAGAAGTGTTCACGGACGAACGCGCCGTCTTTGGCTTTGTAGTTCTGGTACTCGCCGTCAATGACTTCGTCCATGCGACGTTGCAGGATGCCGTCGACGTCTTTGGCCAGCAGTGGGTCCCAGAAACGGCCCCAGATGACTTTGGTCACGTTCCACTGAGCACCGCGGAACACGCCTTCGAGTTCCTGGATGATCTTGCCGTTGCCGCGAACCGGGCCGTCCAGGCGCTGCAGGTTGCAGTTGATGACGAAGATCAGGTTGTCCAGTTTCTCGCGGCCGGCCAGGGAGATCGCGCCCAGGGATTCGGGCTCGTCGCACTCGCCGTCGCCCAGGAAGCACCAGACTTTCTGTTTGCCCGGCTGGATGAAACCGCGATGTTCCAGGTACTTCATGAAGCGTGCCTGGTAGATCGCCTGGATCGGGCCCAGACCCATCGATACGGTCGGGAACTGCCAGAAGTCAGGCATCAGCCAAGGGTGCGGGTAGGACGACAGGCCCTGACCGTCGACTTCCTGGCGGAAGTTGTTCATCTGGTCTTCGGTAATGCGGCCTTCCATGAACGCACGGGCATATACGCCTGGCGAGGTGTGGCCCTGGAAGTAGATCAGGTCGCCGCCGTGTTCGTCGGTCGGGGCCTGGAAGAAATAGTTGAAGCCGATGTCATACAGGGTCGCGCTGGAAGCGAAGCTGGAGATGTGACCACCCAGGTCAGAATCTTTCAGGTTCGTACGCATTACCATGGCCATCGCGTTCCAGCGTACCAACGAGCGAATGCGGCGTTCCATGAACAGGTCGCCAGGCATGCGTGCTTCGTGGGTTACCGGGATGGTGTTGCGGTAAGGCGTGGTGATGGCGTAAGGGAGCTGCGAGCCGCTGCGGGTCGCGAGTTCACCCATACGGGTCATCAGATAGTGAGCACGGTCTTCGCCTTCTTTGTCGAGAACCGATTCCAGGGCGTCCAGCCATTCCTGGGTTTCGACGGGATCGAGGTCTTGCATGGCTTGCTCCAGGGCGGAAAGGCTTCCAGAATCGGTTGCCTGAGTTTGCGACTGGCCTTGTGGGCAGACGATTTAAAATTCTTGGATTGCCGACAGGTTGTTCCGGCGGCGTGTAGTTTTACTACAAATCTTCCGGCATTTCAGCCTTTCGGATGTATAGACGAGTAGTAAAACTACAGATGAAAGGCTTGTGGCCTCTGACTGCGTTGTGAGGATAATCGTTAAGGTTGGTCGATTACCATCCAGAAAAGGTGAAAGTTTGATGTTGGCTGCCAAAGAAAAAGAAATATCAGCTATTTCTAACTTTTGTTCGACAGTCCTTCGCGTAGCGGGTTTTCATCATTCACTACAAGCGGCCATTTCCACGCCGATCAAGGATAGACCATGACCCTGCCCGTGCTTGCCGAACTGCCCGCCATTCTCCTGCCGTTGGTCAGCCGATCCGAGCAGTCGTTCCGTACGGCCGTCGCTTCGCTGGAAGACGATCACGGCTTCTCGACCTGGACGCCGGAGCGCTGGGCGCAATTCGCCCGCGTCACCGCGGCCAGCGAGTTCGTCATTGAACAGAGCGTTCGTGACCCTTTGATGTTGCTGTCGCTGGTGCAATCCGGCGAACTCGAGCGCTCCTATGCCCCCGGTGAACTGTGTGCGCAGATTGCCACTGCCGTAAATGCTGCGCAGACCGAAGATGAACTCGGGCGCGTATTGCGCCGTCAGCGTGCGCGCCATCAGGTGCGGATCATCTGGCGTGACCTGACCCGGCAGGCCAGCCTGGTGCAGACCTGTCGCGACCTCTCGGACATGGCCGACGCCAGCATCGACCAAGCTTATCAATGGCTGTACAGCCGCCATTGCCAGCAATTTGGCACGCCGACCGGGCGTCGCAGCGGCGAGCCGCAGCAAATGGTCATCCTCGGCATGGGCAAGCTCGGCGCGGTCGAGCTTAACCTGTCCTCGGACATCGACCTGATCTTCGCCTACCCCGAGGGCGGCGAAACCGTCGGCGTGAAGCGCGCGCTGGATAACCAGGAATTTTTCATCCGCCTCGGTCAGCGTCTGATCAAGGCCCTCGATCCGATGACCGTCGATGGCTTCGTGTTCCGTGTCGACATGCGCCTGCGCCCTTACGGTTCGTCCGGCGCGCTGGTGCTGAGCTTCAATGCACTGGAGCAGTATTACCAGGATCAGGGCCGCGACTGGGAACGCTACGCGATGATCAAGGCGCGGGTGGTGGCCGGTGATCAAGTGGCCGGTGAGCAGTTGCTCGACATGCTGCGGCCGTTCGTTTACCGGCGTTATCTGGACTTCTCGGCGATCGAAGCACTGCGCACCATGAAGCAGTTGATTCAGCAGGAAGTGCGGCGCAAAGGCATGGCCGACAACATCAAACTGGGCTCGGGTGGCATCCGCGAGGTCGAGTTCATCGCCCAGGCCTTTCAACTGATTCACGGTGGCCGCGATCTGAGTCTGCAACAGCGTCCTCTATTAAAGGTGCTGAGCACGCTGGAAGGGCAGGGGTACTTGCCGCCAGCGGTGATCAGCGAGTTGCGCGAAGGTTACGAATTCTTGCGTTACACCGAACACGCGATTCAGGCGATTGCCGACCGCCAGACCCAGATGCTGCCGGACGGCGCTCAGGATCAGGCGCGAATTGCTTTCATGCTCGGGTTTGCTGACTGGGCGTCTTTCCACGAAAAACTGATGTTCTGGCGCGGCCGCGTGGCCTGGCACTTTGCGCAGGTGATCGCCGATCCCGATGAGGAAGAGGGCACCGAAAGCGAAGTGGTGGTGGGCGGTGAATGGCTGCCGTTGTGGGAAGAGGCGCAGGACGAAGAGGCGGCGTGCCGTCAGTTGCAAGAGGGTGGGTTTGGCGATGCGAGCAAAGCGCTGAAGGCACTGGCGAGTCTGCGCGGCAGTCCGCAATTGCGCGCGATGCAGCGATTGGGGCGTGAGCGTCTCGATGCGTTTATCCCGCGTTTGCTCGCCCAAGCGGTCGAGCATGACAACCCGGATCTGGTGCTTGAACGTGTGCTGCCACTGGTGGAAGCGGTTGCCCGGCGTTCGGCTTATTTAGTGTTGCTGACCGAAAACCCTGGTGCGCTGCGCCGTTTGCTGACGCTGTGTGCGGCGAGCCCGTGGATTGCCGAGCAGATCACCCGCTTCCCGCTGCTGCTCGACGAGTTGCTCAACGAAGGTCGACTGTTCAAGCCGCCGCTGGCACCGGAATTGGCCGCTGAGTTGCGCGAGCGTCTGACGCGCATTCCCGAAGACGACCTAGAGCAACAAATGGAAGCCCTGCGCCACTTCAAACTGGCGCACCGCTTGCGCGTCGCGGCTTCGGAAATCGCCGGCAGTTTGCCGCTGATGAAAGTCAGCGATTACCTGACCTGGTTGGCCGAGGCCATTCTCGAACAAGTGCTGGCCCTGGCCTGGCGTCAAACGATCGCCAAATACGGCACGCCGCTGCGCACCGACGGCACCTTGTGCGATCCCGGCTTTATCATTGTCGGTTATGGCAAAGTCGGCGGTCTGGAGTTGGGGCATGGTTCCGATCTGGATCTGGTGTTCATCCATGACGGCGATCCGCAGGCGGAAACCGATGGCCCGAAACCGATCGATGGGGCGCAGTTCTTCACCCGGCTCGGCCAGCGGATCATTCACTTGCTGACGGCGCAGACCAACTCCGGCCAGCTCTATGAAGTGGATATGCGTCTGCGTCCGTCCGGTGCGTCCGGGCTGTTGGTCAGTTCGCTCGGCGCGTTTGCCCGCTATCAGGAAAATGAAGCATGGACGTGGGAGCATCAGGCTTTGGTGCGCGCTCGGGTGTTGGTCGGCAGCCAGGATGTCGGTCAGGCCTTCGAGAAAGTCCGCGCTCAAGTGTTGGGCAAAGCGCGGGATCTGGCGAAGCTGCAACAGGAAGTCAGCGAAATGCGTGCGAAGATGCGCGACAACCTCGGCAGCAAGAGCACTGCGGCCGGTACAGCGGCAAATGCCTTCGAGGCCACGGCGCCGTTCGACCTCAAGCAGGACGCCGGAGGTATCGTCGATATTGAATTTATGGTGCAATACGCGGCCCTGGCGTGGTCGCAAAGCCATCCGCCATTGCTGCGCTGGACCGATAACATCCGCATTCTGGAAGAGCTGGAGCGCGAAGGGCTGATGCCTGCCGAAGAGGCCAGCCTGTTGCGTGAGGCGTATAAAGCCTACCGCTCCGCCGCCCACCGGCAGGCGTTGCAGAAGGATGCCGGGGTGATCCCGGGTGACCAGTTTGCCGATGAGCGTCGGCAGGTAGTGCGGATCTGGCGCGAGTTGGGGCTAAGCTGAAGTGCGCCAATGAAGGTAATGAGATTCAGAAGTGGGAGCGAGCCCGCTCCCACAGTGATCTGCGGTGAGTCGCAGATATGTGAACAGATGCAAAACCCTGTAGGAGCGAGCCTGCTCGCGATCGTGGAGTGACACTCGACAGTCATGTTGAAGGTAATGACCCATCGCAAGCAGCCTGTGTTCCCACCGTGATTATCGAGGCGGGGAGGCGTAATGCCTCCCCGGTTCGTTTTTGGAAACCACATGAATATTCTGATCGTTGGGCCCAGTTGGGTCGGTGACATGGTGATGGCGCAGACCCTGTTTCAGTGTCTCAAGCAACGCCACCCGCAATGCGAAATCGACGTACTGGCCCCAGAGTGGAGCCGGCCGATCCTTGAGCGCATGCCGCAAGTGCGCAAGGCCTTGAGCTTTCCGCTCGGCCACGGCGCGCTGGAGTTGGCGACGCGTCGGCGCATCGGCAAATCCCTGGCCGGTCAGTACGATCAGGCGATCCTGTTGCCCAACTCGCTGAAGTCGGCGCTGGTGCCGTTTTTTGCCGGCATCAAGACACGCACCGGTTGGCGCGGCGAGTTCCGCTACGGCCTGCTCAACGACGTGCGTACTCTCGACAAAGAGCGTTATCCGCTGATGATCGAGCGCTTCATGGCTCTGGCCTATGACGCGAACGCCGAGCTGCCAAAACCTTATCCGCGTCCGAGCCTGCAAATCGATCCGGTGAGCCGCG
Organism: Pseudomonas sp. EA_65y_Pfl2_P78; assembly: GCF_963970495.1. Lineage (NCBI taxonomy): Bacteria > Pseudomonadati > Pseudomonadota > Gammaproteobacteria > Pseudomonadales > Pseudomonadaceae > Pseudomonas > Pseudomonas sp. EA_65y_Pfl2_P78. The sequence goes on from NZ_CAXAON010000013.1 coordinate 66,607, forward strand.
AAGCGGCACTGGCCAAATTTGGCCTGACCCTCGATCGCCCGGTGTTGGCCTTGTGCCCCGGCGCCGAGTTCGGCGAGTCCAAACGCTGGCCGTCGGAGCATTACGCCAAGGTCGCCGAAGCGCGTATTCGTGAGGGCTGGCAGGTGTGGCTGTTCGGTTCGAAGAACGATCATGCGGTGGGCGAAGACATTCGCGCGCGGCTGATTCCCGGTTTGCGTGAAGAGTCGGTGAACCTCAGTGGCGACACGTCCTTGGCCGAGGCTATCGATTTGATGTCCTGCGCCGATTCGGTGGTGTCCAACGACTCCGGCCTGATGCACGTCGCCGCCGCGCTGAACCGGCCATTGGTGGCGGTCTACGGTTCGACTTCGCCAGGCTTTACCCCGCCGCTGGCCGAGCATGTCGAAATCGTCCGTCTGGGCCTTGAATGCAGTCCGTGCTTCGACCGTACTTGCCGGTTTGGCCATTACAACTGCCTGCGCCAATTAATGCCGGACGCGGTCAACGATGCCTTGCAGAAGCTGCACGGCTCTGTGGTCGAGGTTCATTAAGTTGCGGGTATTGCTGATCAAGACTTCTTCGCTGGGCGACGTGATTCACGCGTTGCCAGCGCTGACCGACGCGGCTCGGGCCATTCCCGGGATCAAGTTCGACTGGGTGGTGGAAGAAGGCTTCGCCGAGATTCCGACCTGGCACCCGGCCGTTGGTAAGGTGATTCCGGTGGCGATCCGCCGCTGGCGCAAAAACCTCTGGCAGACCCTCAAGAGCGGCGAGTGGAAACGCTTCAAGCAAAGCGTGCGCGCGAGCAAGTACGACTTGGTGATCGACGCCCAGGGCCTGCTGAAAAGCGCCTGGCTGACCCGCTACGTCAAGGCCCCTGTGGCCGGTCTCGATAAAGGTTCAGCGCGTGAGCCGATCGCGGCGCGTTTTTATGATCGAAAGCTCGCCGTGGCGCGGGGGCAGCACGCCGTTGAGCGGGTGCGGCAGTTGTTTGCCATCGCCCTCGGTTATGACCTGCCCAAGGGGCTGGGCGATTACGGCCTGAGTGTCGAGCGACTGGTGGAGTTGCCGCGCAAGAGTGCTTTCGTGGTGTTCCTCCATGGCACGACGTGGGATACCAAACACTGGCCGGAAGCCTATTGGCGTGAGCTGACCGAACGTGTCGGTTACCTCGGCGTCGGCGTGAAGCTGCCGTGGGGCAATCCGCTGGAGAAGGCCCGTGCCGAGCGCATCGCGGCGGGCTTCAAACACGCCGAAGTCTTGCCGAAGCTGAACCTGGCCGGTGTCGGCAAAGTGTTGGCCGGCGCCCAAGCCTGCGTGGCAGTGGACACCGGGCTCGGCCATTTGGCCGCGGCGCTGGATGTTCCAACGATTTCGCTGTTCGGCCCGACCAATCCGGGCCTGACTGGCGCCTACGGCAAAGTGCAGATTCACTTGGCCAGCGACTTTTCGTGCGCGCCGTGCCTGCAAAAGAAATGTACCTACCAACCGACTGCGCAGGATGCCCGTCAGTTTGACCTGAAACGCGAGCAGCCTCTGTGCTTCACGCGTGTGAATCCCGAGCGTGTCGCCAGCCGACTGAGCACGTTGTTAATGGCTGAGGAGCTGCGCTGATGCAATTGGCATTTGTCCTGTACAAATATTTTCCGTTCGGTGGCTTGCAGCGCGACTTCATGCGCATCGCCCTCGAATGCCAGCAGCGCGGCCACCAGATTCGCGTCTACACCCTGATCTGGGAAGGCGATGTACCGCCCGGTTTCGAAGTGCTGGTGGCGCCGGTCAAGGCGTTCTTCAACCATCGGCGCAACGAAAAGCTCACCGCGTGGATGGAGGCCGATCTGGCCAGGCGGCCGGTGGATCGCTTGATCGGCTTCAACAAAATGCCGGGTCTGGACGTTTACTACGCCGCTGACGGCTGTTTCGAAGACAAGGCGCAGAACCTGCGCAACTCGTTGTATCGCCGCTGGGGCCGCTATCGCCACTTCGCCGAGTACGAGCGTGCGGTGTTCGCCAAAGACGCGAAGACGCAAGTGCTGATGATTTCCGAAGTCCAGCAACCGCTGTTCATCAAGCATTACGACACGCCGATCGAACGCTTCCATCTGCTGCCGCCGGGTATTGCCCAGGATCGTCGGCGCCCGGCGGATGCCGGTGAGATTCGCGCCGGGTTCCGCGCTGAATTCAACCTCAAGGACGACGATCTGCTGCTGGTGCAGATCGGCTCCGGGTTCAAGACCAAGGGCGTGGATCGCAGCCTCAAGGCGCTGGCCGCGTTGCCCGCTGAGCTGAAGAAACGCACCCGGCTGTTTGTAATCGGCCAGGATGACCCCAAATTGTTCCAGATGCAGAGTGCAACTTTGGGCCTGGGCGACAACGTGACGTTTCTCAAGGGCCGCAGCGATATCCCGCGGTTTCTGCTTGGCGCCGATCTGTTGATCCATCCGGCGTACAACGAAAATACCGGCACAGTGCTGCTTGAAGCGCTCGTCGCCGGTTTGCCGGTGCTGGTCAGCGCGGTCTGCGGTTACGCCCATTACATCGCTGAGGCGGATGCCGGGCGGGTGCAGGACGAGCCGTTCGATCAGGCGCAACTGACCCGGTATTTGACAGACATGTTGACCGATGACTCTGCGCGCGCGGCCTGGAGCCGCAACGGTGTGGCCTTCGCCGAGACGGCCGACCTCTACAGCATGCCGCAGCACGCGGCCGATGTGATTCTGGCGGAGCACGCTTAAATGAAGTTGATGCTGGCTGAACCGTTCAAGAGCCTCTGGGCTGGACGCGACCCGTTCACTGAAGTCGAAGGCTTGCAGGGCGAGGTTTACCGCGAACTCGAAGCGCGCCGGACATTACGCACGGAAGTCGACGGCAACGGATTTTTCGTCAAGATCCACCGAGGCATCGGCTGGGGCGAGATCTTCAAGAACCTGCTGACTGCCAAGCTGCCGGTGCTCGGCGCGGGTCAGGAGTGGAAGGCCATCCAGCGTTTGCAGGAAGTCGGTGTGCCAACCATGACCGCCGTTGCCTACGGCGAGAAGGGCAGCAACCCGGCCGATCAGCATTCGTTTATCGTCACCGAAGAGCTGGCGCCGACTATCAGTCTGGAAGACTTCAGCATCGACTGGGTCAAGCAGCCACCGCAGCCGAAACTCAAGCAGGCGCTGATCGCCGAGGTGGCGCGGATGACCGGCATGATGCACCGCGCCGGCGTCAATCACCGCGACTGCTACATCTGCCACTTCCTGCTGCACACCGACAAACCGGTGACGGCCGAGGACTTCAAGCTCTCGGTGATCGACCTGCACCGGGCCCAGACCCGCGCGGTCATCACCCAGCGCTGGCGCAACAAGGACCTGGCGGCGCTGTACTTTTCCGCACTGGACATCGGCCTGACTCGCCGCGACAAACTGCGCTTCCTCAAAGGCTATTTCCAGCAACCGCTGCGCCAGATTCTGGCTGAAGAAGCGCCGTTGCTGAGCTGGCTGGAAGGCAAGGCCAACAAACTCTACGAGCGTAAGCAGCGTTACGGGGATGCGCTCTGATGGCGGGTTGGACTCTTGAACCGCAATACAGTGATCTCGCCGAAGATTTCGGCAGCCTCCAAGCTGTCTTTGCCCTGCAAGGCGAGCGTCTGACCCGCGACCCGCTGTCCGAGGTCATTCGCGTACAGCGCAATGGCGTCAACTATTACGTCAAGCGCTACGTCGGCGCCGGTAAAGGCTTGCGCCGTTATCTTGGCAAGCCGCGGGTGAAGATGGAGTGGCAGAATCTCAAGCGTTTCGCCAAGTGGGACATTCCCACTGCCGAAGTGGTGGCTTGGGGGCTGGAGCGCCGTGGCGCGGCGTACGATCGAGGGGCGATGATCACTCGCGAGCTGCCCAACACTGAAGACCTCTCGGCACTCGCCGAGCGCAAGGATCCGAAACTCAAGGATCGTGCCTGGGTCGATGGTGTCAGCCGGCAGTTGGCCGCTTATACCCGCACGATGCACGATCACCGCTTTACCCATAACGATCTGAAATGGCGCAACCTGTTGATTGATGACCAGGCGCGGATATTTCTGATCGATTGCCCCAATGGCGAGTTCTGGCGCGGCTTCTGGCTCAAATATCGGATCACCAAGGATCTGGCCTGTCTCGACAAACTCGCCAAATATCACCTGTCCAATACCCAACGCCTGCGCTTCTATAAGCAATATCGCCAGTGCGACCGGCTGAATGCGGCCGATAAGAAACGGATTCGGCACGTGGTGAGATTTTTCGAGGGACGTGAATGACTGATTTTCTGGCCGAAGAAGACCGCGCGCTGCTTGAACGCCATGGTCTGGGCACTTTTGACGCTCTGTGGGCCAAGCAACTGGAAGCGGTGGATGAGCCGAATACGGCCCGTGGCGGCTGGAGCAGCGTCTTCCGTATGGACCTGGAAGGGCAGGGTTACTACCTCAAGCGCCAGAGCAATTATCTGACGCGCACCCTGCATGCGCCCTTCGGCGAGCCAAGCTTTGCCCGCGAGTTCCGTAATATCAGCCGATATCGCAAGCTGGGCATTCCCGCGTTGCAGGCGGCTTTTTTCGGTGAGCGCAAAGTCGATGGCGAAGTCCGGGCGATCCTGTTGACGCGCGCGCTGGACGGCTGGAACGATCTGGAATCGCTGCTCGCGAGCTGGGCAGATCTTGGTGCCGCTCAGCACTCGGCCATCCTCAAGGCCTGCGGGCTGCTGGCTCGGCATCTGCACGGCGTACGACAGGTGCATGGCTGCTTCTACCCCAAACACATTTTTCTGCGGGCCACCGGTGACGGGTATCAGGCGCAACTGATCGACCTGGAGAAAACCCGGCCGTTGTTGTTCGGCATGCGTGACCGGATCAAGGATCTGGAGCCCCTGCAACGTCGCGCTACGGCGTGGGGCGAGCCGCAACTGCGTGAATTGCTGGCGGCATATCTCGATCAACCGACCACCAGTGCGCTGCTCGATCATTGGCTCGTTCGCCTGACCGCGCGCCGCAGCCACAAGGAGACTCGCTGATGCAATTGTCCGAGCTGGCCGCTGCCGGACGAACCCCGCAACTGCCACTGACGGTGACCCTGGCCGATGCTGCCGGTGTTGCGGATTTGCAGTTGCTGAGTCTGCTGCGGGTCTTGCCGGGGCAGCGCTACGTCGGCGCGGGTGTCTGGCGCGGCCGGCCAGTGCTGGCCAAATTGCTGGTCGGCAGCAAGGCATCCCGGCATTTTCAGCGTGAGCTGGACGGCGTGCGCTTGCTGGCCGCGCAAGGCATGACCACGCCGTTGCTGTTGGCCGATGGCCTGAAGGACGGTGAGGGTGGCTGGCTGCTGTTCGAATTCCTTGAAGGCGCCGAAAGCCTCGGCGATGCCTGGGCGAAAGTCGAGTCGCTGCCGGTGCTGGCGGATGAACAGTCTGCGGTGTTGGCCGAGGCGCTTGGCACCATTGGCGAGCTGCACGGCAAGGGGCTCTGGCAGGAAGATTTGCATCTGGACAATCTGCTGCGTCACGGCGGTCAGTTGTACTTGATCGACGGTGCCGGGATTTGTGTGGAAACCGCCGGTCAGCCGTTGTCGCGACAAAAGGTTCTGGAAAATCTCGGAGTGTTTTTCGCCCAGTTGCCCAAGGCGCTGGAACCGTTTACCGAAGAACTGTTGGTGTATTACTTGCTGAGCAACAGCGAGCACGCGCTGCCGCTGGAAGCCTTGGAGAAACAGATCGACAAGGTGCGCCGCTGGCGTCTGAAGGATTACCTGATCAAGGTCGGTCGCGAATGCACGCTGTTCAGCGTCCGGCGTGGCGCGTTCGGCTTGCGCGCCATTCGTCGCGAGGAAGAGGCGGCGATGGTGCCGGTGCTTGAGAGCGCCGATGCGTTGCTTGATAAGGGCCATCTCTACAAGACTGGCGGCGCCGCGAGCGTCGGCAAGGTCGAAGTTGGCTCCAGCACGCTGGTGATCAAACGCTACAACATCAAGGGATTTGCCCATTGGCTCAAGCGGTTCTGGCGCCCGAGTCGTGCCTGGCATTCGTGGCGTGAAGGCAATCGCCTGGCGTTTCTCGGTATTGCCACGCCCAAACCGCTGGCGGTGCTGGAGAAGCGCTTTTTGTGGTTACGCAGTCGCGCCTATCTGGTGACCGAGTTCCTGCCCGGGCCGGACATCATCGAGCGCTTTGCGCCTTACGTTGAAAGCGGTGAAGCGCCGGAAGCGGAGTTGCAGGCGCTGGATCAGTTGTTCGCCAGATTGATTGACGAGCGGATCAGCCATGGCGACTTCAAGGGACACAATCTGTTCTGGCAGGATGATCGCTGGGCGCTGATCGATCTGGACTCGATGTGCCAGCATGGATCTGTCGGCAGTTTCGCGCCGGCCTATGCTCGTGACCGTGCGCGATTCATGCGCAACTGGCCCGAAGGCAGCGCGCTGTATCAGATTATTGATCTGCGGTTGCCGAAAGATATTTCCAGCGTGCCCTGAGACAAACCAGCAGTAGAGGACAAGATTCAGCGACTTGTCCTACAGCTTCTCCAGAAGCCATGAACTGTGCCCTGTTCAGTCCAGATGCTAATTTGCCCAACGACCTTGGAGGGCGAATTTTGACCATTAAACAGGCTGCAACGCTGGGTGTGTTTTCATGGATTCTGGCTGGCTGTGGCAGCGCCATGACTGTCCTGCAGGATGATGCCGACGTCGCGCGGGACATGCGCAAGCAAAAAACCTACTGCCAGTCCATTCCACGCATTTACAGTGGGTTGGCCTATGATTTTTGCGTGTTGAACGCACCGCCTGATCCAGGCGGCTATCTTGTCCCGTTCGTGTTGCTGGACTTGCCCTTGTCCGGGGTGTTCGACACCGTTGCGCTGCCTTATACGATTTATCGTCAGGCCACTGAAGGCAATATCGGTATCTACTGGCGCAAGGGCGGTTATTGAGTCTTCAGGCAAGGTTTATCCAAACCATTCGCTGCGGGTCAATTCGCACAGGGTAATTCCCGTCATGTTTACGCTATAATCCCGCCCTTTAGCTGTCTCTCGCCCGGAGTGAGGACACATACATCTTCAAGGCGCATCGCGCCTGAACGCAGACTAAAGAGGCTAGACCCCTGTGGCATTGACGATTCTTGGCCTGTCCGGCGCCCTTAGCCATGACCCTTCAGCAGCCTTGTACATCGACGGCAAGCTGGTGGCGGCGGCTGAAGAAGAGCGCTTCGTACGCGATAAGCATGCAAAGAACCGCATGCCCTACGAATCGGCGAAGTTCTGTCTTGAACAGGCCGGTATCAAGCCGTCCGACGTTGACGTAGTTGCGATCCCGTTCGCTCCGATCAGCCTGTTCGGCAAGGCGCGCTGGCACTACGCCAAGCGTTACTGGTACGCGCCGGATCGCGCCCTGGATGCGATTCTGATGGGCAACCGCCGCTACAAGCGCTACCGCAACAAGATTGTCTGGTGCCTGGAGCAATTGGGTTTTGATCCGAAAAAGATCAAGATCGAACCAGTCGAGCACCACTTGGCTCACGCCTCCAGCGCCTACCACTGCTCCGGTTTCAAAGAAAAAACCGCGATCCTCGGTATCGACGGCAAGGGCGAGTACGCCACGACCTTCTTTGGCTACGGTGAAAACGGCAAGATCCACAAGATCAAGGAATTCTTCGACCCTGACTCCCTCGGCGGCTTGTATGGCGCGATCACCGAGTTCCTCGGTTTCGAGATGCTCGACGGCGAGTTCAAGGTCATGGGCATGGCGCCTTACGGTGATGCCAGCAAATACGATTTCTCGCGCTTGGCTTCGTTCGAAAATGGCGAATTGGTGATCAACACCGACTACGCCAACGTCATCGGCCTGCGTCGCTACAAAGAGAAGGGCAAAGGCTTCTACTTCTCGCCGAAGCTGATCGAATGGCTCGGGCCGAAACGTGAAGGTGACATCGCTGACGAACCTTACATCCACTACGCCGCGAGCATGCAAGCGCTGTTCGAGAAACTGGCGCTGCAAATGATCGACCATTACCTGGGCGATGTGCTCAAGGAAACCGGCAAACTGGCTTTTGCCGGTGGCTGTGCGTTGAACGTCAAGCTGAACCAGAAAATCATTGCTCGTGACGACATCAAAGAGCTGTTCGTACAACCGGCGTCCGGCGATGCCGGCACGGCGGTCGGCGCAGCAGCCTATGTGTCCCATGCCCGTGGCGTTCCGGTCGAGAAGATGGAGCACGTCTACCTCGGCCCGTCTTACAGCAACGAAGACGTGATCGCCGCCTGCGCCCGTCACGAGAGCAAACCGGTCTGGCGTAAGCTCGACAACATGCCCGAGCAGATCGCCAAAATCATGGTTGACGGCAATCCGGTGGCCTGGTTCCAGGGCCGCATGGAATTCGGTCCGCGTGCGCTGGGTGGCCGTTCGATCATTGGCTGCCCGAGCGTCCCCGGTGTCGCCGACCGCATCAATCATCAGATCAAGTTCCGCGAGCGCTGGAGGCCTTTCTGCCCGTCGATGCTCGACACTGTCGCCCCGCAGATGATCAAGATCGATCACCCGGCGCCGTTCATGACCTTCACCTTTGAAGTGGCTGAAGAGTGGAAGACCCGCGTGCCGGAAGTCGTCCACGAAGATGGCACTTCCCGGGCCCAGGTACTCAAGCGCGAATACAACCCGCGCTACTACGACATGATGAAGGCGCTGGAAAGCCTCACTGGAAATGGCGTATCGCTGAACACCTCGCTCAACCGTCGTGGCGAACCGATGATCTGCTCGCCGACCGACGCGCTGAACATGTTTTTTGGCTCCGATCTGGAATACCTGATCATGGAAGATATTCTGGTAGTCAAAGAAGGCACAAACGCTTATGACACGCTCGGCTGAACGCCATGTGCTGCAGTTCTGTCACGGCTATGACGGGCCGTTCCTCGACTGCGCGCGGCAGTACGCCAGCCTGTTCGCGGGCACAGGCTATCGGGTGACCACGGTCTTTCTGACCGGCGTCGCCGATAGCGAAGTCGCCGCGGCGTGTGCTTCAGATGAAGTGTTGTTCATGGAATACAGTTCCAAGGCTATTCGTGGCCTGAAGCTGGGCGCTATCGGCGATCTGCGAAAGATCGCCGCTTCACGCAACTTCAGTTTCTGTATTGCCCATCGTTTCAAGCCGATTTACATCGCCTTACTGGGTACTTCGCTGCCGGTGATCGGCGTACACCACGCGTTCGACGATTACAAACGCGGCACGCGCAAGCTGTTCGCGCACATTTTTCGTAAGCGCCTGAGTCTGCTCGGGGTGTCTGATGCGGTGCGTGACGATATGCGCCGATATCTGCCGAAGTGGCCAGCGACGCGGATTCAGACGTTGTACAACCGCATCGACGTGGCTGCATTGCAAGCCTCTCAGATGTCAGTCGGCGAGGCTCGGGAGACACTGGGGCTGGCGGCGGACGCGTTTATCGTCGGCAACGTCGGACGGCTTCACCCGGACAAGGATCAGGCCACGCTGTTGCACGGTTTTGCCGCGGCTTTGCCCGGTCTGCCGGACAACAGCCAGTTGGTGATCCTCGGCGAGGGCCGTCTGGAGCAAGATCTCAAGGCACTGGCTCGCGAGCTGGGTGTTGGCGACCGGGTGATGTTTCTCGGTCAAGTGTCGCAAGCGCGCAATTACTTCCGAGCGTTTGACGTATTTGCCCTGAGTTCTGATCACGAGCCGTTTGGTATGGTGCTGCTGGAGGCGATGGCCGCCGGTGTGCCATTGCTGAGCACAGCGTGTGGTGGGGCAAAGGAAGTGGTTGAAGGCGTGGGCATTCTGTTCCCTATGGGCGACGCCCAACACCTTGCACAAGGCCTGCAACATCTGGCGGGAATGAATGATCAACAGCGTCTTCAGTGCGCCGAGCTGATGCTCGACCGTTTACGTGAGCGTTTCTCCGACAGCGCGGTGTACGACACCTTCTGGCGTTTGCCGCAAGTTACCGATCTGGCACCGAGGGGCTGATGCTCAACCGATTTCAAGGCTGGCGCGAACGTGGCTGGTCGCCCGTTGACGCCTCCACCTATGCAACAGCCTGGCAGCGTTTTGGCGGCAGCGTCGCGACTCACCCGCTGGTGGTTGAGCGTCTGGCCGATCTGGCCGGCATCCCGGTGCGCTATCTGGCGTGGGAGCAGGACGGTGACGTCAAAGCCGCGATCCCGACCTGGGGCCGTGATCTGGCCTTATCCAAGGACGTACTCAAACGCAGCGGGAAAAAAGGCTTGTTCGACCTCGGCAACGCTGAGTTGATCTTGCCGGCTGCCGCTGATGCTCAGGCTCCGCTGCGTCATCGCGCACGCTATCTGTCGGCGCTCAACGAAAACCGTTTCAGCGGTATGAAGTTGCAGACCGAACAACTGGCCATGGCCCGTACGCCCGAAGAACTGTCGAAGAAATTTCGCTACAACCAGCGCCGCGAATTGCGTCTGCTGGAAGAGGCGGGCGGGGTGGTGCGTCCGGTCGGCGAGTTTTCCAGTGCCGAGTTGGCGGCGATCTACTGCGATCTGTTTCAGCGTCGCTGGGGCTTTCCGGCCACCGGTGCGGCGCGCATGGCGCAGGTCATCGAGCTGTTGCGCGATCTGTTGATCGGCTCGGTGATCTTCCTCAACGACGCGCCGATTGCGATTCAACTGGTCTATCGCGTTGAAGCGCCGCAATGGATCAGTGTTGAGTACGTCAATGGTGGCGTTGATCCAGAGACCCGTGAATTCAGTCCCGGCAGCGTACTGAGCTTCCTCAATACGCAAAGCGCCTGGGAGCATGCGCGGGCGCTGGACAAGCCGATGCGTTTTTCCTTCGGTCGTGCCGACCGTGAGTATAAGGATCGGTGGTGCAATCCTGTGCCGGTGTTCACCGTATGAGCCAGCTCATGAGCCGTAAACAGCAATTGCTCAAACGCCACCGGCGCAACAAGCGTATCGCTCTGCTGGTGGCGCTGATCGTAATGATCTCAGTCGGCGTGCTGGTTGCTTGGTGGCTGCCATTGTTGCTCGCGGTGCTCGGCTGGATCGCCCATGAGGCCTGGTTTGCCGATCATCTGTTCTATTCGCCGAAAGACGATTACCAGTACAGCTTTCCACCATTCACACCACAACCCAAGGTTCACTTGAACGGCGAACAGTTGCGTTTGGATGACGGCGTGATGCTGGTGGATGATGCCACGTTGATTCTGCAGGTGCGGGTCAAAAGCACTTGGCTGGGACGTTTCCTTGACCCTCGGATCGAGTTGGTTGGTGGCCCTCACCCTGATTCGCAAACCTTCGAGCGTGGCGTCAGCGGCCAGCGTTATCTGAACCTCAGTGGTCATGCACACACCCTTTCGCAGGGGCGGCTGCGCTTGCGGGGGCGTTTTTGCCGGGTGGCCGGCAAGGCGGTCCTGTGGGTGCTGGAGCAACCGGATTATCGTCGTCAGCGCGTGATGGTGATCGCGCCGCATGCGGACGACGCTGAATTGGCGGCCTACGGTTTGTATAGTCAGGCCGACGAAGCCTGGATTGTCACCCTGACGGCTGGTGAGATCGAAGCCGAACATTATCAGCAGATGGGCATGAACAAGGTCGAGGCTGCCAGGCTCAAGGGCCGTCTGCGCGCCTGGGACAGTCTGGCCGTGCCGCGTTGGGCCGGTGTGCCGCAGGAGCACTGCGTGCAGCTCGGCTATTTCTGTCTGCAACTGGCAGCGATGCAAGCCGCGCCGAATCAGTCCGTGGGCTCGCGTGAAGCCGATCTGAATGACACGCGACTGTTTCGTCAGTTGAACCCGTTCACCTTGCCCGGTGATGCCGACGGTGCGCCGACCTGGAACAATCTGCTGGCGGACCTGCGTGAGGTTCTGTTGCGCGCACGCCCGGATGTGATCGTGCTGCCGCACCCGACGCTGGATCCGCATCCCGACCACATCTGCGCCCAGCAAGCCGTGGTTGAAGCCTTGAGCCATCTTGACTGGCAACCGACGCTGCTCGGTTACGCCAACCATCTGCACGACAACGACCGTTGGCCGATGGGCGACACAGGGCAGGGAATTGCGCTGCCGCCGGCCTTCGATCCGGCCGTTCCGATGCAGCCACTGTGTCTGCCTCTGTCCATAGAGCAACAACGCGACAAGGCGATGGCGCTCGGCATGATGCATGACTTGCAACCGCCGGCATCACTCAAGCGTCGCCTGCGACGATTGATTCAGTGGCAGTTGGCCAGTAGAGTGCCGTCGGTCTACGGCGAGAATGAATTTTTCAGGAAAGCGGTCAGGCGTCAGGAGTTGTTCTGGCTTCTCAGGCGTGGTGACACTCCTGTTAAGCCGCGTTAATGACATTCGCAGACTGGACTTGCCATCGCCGTTATTTCTCTGCGCATCGACTGGCTGGCTATGGTCTGTTTTCGATTCATGAGCGTCGGGTGGCGGGGCACTTGTATCTGATGTGCAACACCGCGCTCAAGCGCGAGTGGTTCATAAAGATCAAGGACTGGCGGCAACGGTTTACCGATCAGACACATCATGCGATGGACGAAAGCGCATTCAGCCGCATCGGATGGCGATCGTCCATTATCGTATTCCCATTTCGTTTGCTGAAAACGCAACGAATGGTCTCGATTCTCTCAGCCGAATCAGGCCGAAATCAGGCGCATTGCCGCCGGTCATGCTTGGATTATCAATGCAACGGGTTTCCACGAGGGGTCTTATGAGTCAACGATCTAAGGTCCTGCAACTGCAGCCTGATTACAACATCAAGGCACATGATTTTGCCGATCTCTCCGAGCAGATCGTCAAAGCCCTGCCGACGGATCGCTATGAAGTGACCGCAGCGTTTCTGCGCGGTAAACCCGCACCCGGCGAACCGGTGAGCCGTTCTGATCATTCGGTGTATTTCGAGTTTTCCGACAAGTCGCTTAAAGGTATGCGTCTGCGGGCGATGTGGCAGTTGTACAAGTTCTGCCGCCGTGAAAAGTTCGATGTGGTGATCTGCAATCGCTTCAAACCGGTGAACATGATGCTGACGCTCAATCGTTGGCTGAAGGTGCCGTTGTGCATTGGCATTTCCCACGGTTTCGGCGAATACGACCGCTTTTATCGACGCCGCCAGACCCAGCGCCTGATCGATCGGCACTGGCGGTTCGTCGGTGTCTCACCGGCAGTCAAACAGTACCTGCTCGATTGCGACTGCGGTTTCACCGACCAGAACACTTACGCCATCACCAATGCAATCGACATCGAACAGGCCGAAGGCTTGCAGCATAGCCGCGAGCGAGCGCGCGAACTATTGGGGATCGACCCGAATGTGCGGCTGATCGGCGCGCTGGGGCGGTTGGTATCGGTCAAGGGCCACACTTATCTGTTGCAGGCTTTCGCGGCGTTGAAGGACAAGTATCCGAATACTCAGTTGGCGATCATTGGTGCCGGCCGCCTGCAGGAGCCGTTGACTGCCGAGATCGAGCAACTGGGTCTGGGTGGTCGTGCGCACTTGCTGGGTTTCAAGGAAAACGCCCTGCAATATGTGCGCGCCTTCGATATCTGGACCATGCCATCGTTAGCCGAAGGTCTGGGCCTGGCACTACTCGAAGGCATGAGCGGTCACTTGCCGGTGATTGCTTCGAACGTACCGGCCATGTTGCCGTTGATCGAAGGTGCCGGTGGCCTGGCGACCATGCCCAAGGACGTACCGAGCCTGGTCGCGGCGCTCGATACCTACCTCGCACTGTCGGATGACGAACTCAAGGCCAAGGGCGAGCAGGCCTACCGTTATCTGCAGGAGCAACACGACATTGAGGTGTTCCGTCAGGCGTACCTGGACCTGATCGACTCCGGCCTGGAACAGGCCCGCAAGGAGCAGCAGCCGTGAGCGAAGGACAAACCATGCGCGAAGAACAAACTGCAAGCGACCGGCAAACACTCGTCACCGTCATCATTGCCTCTTATAACCACGGTCCATACATTGAGGAGAGCATCCTCAGCGTCCTTGACCAGACCTACAAAAACATCGAATTGCTGGTGATCGATGACGGCTCGAAGGACGACAGCGTCGAGCGAATCACTGCGTTACAGACGCAGCACGGATTCGATTTTCGCGTGCAGCAGAATCAGGGGCTGACCAATACGCTCAATGGTGCCATCGCGCGTGCCAAGGGTAGCCTGATCGTGCCGTTCGGTTCAGACGACATCATGTACCCTGATCGTATTGCCATCCAGGTGGCCTACATGGACGGTAAGCCGGAAGTGGGAATTTGCGCCGGTAACATCGAGTTGATCGATGCCGACGGCAACCTCTATCCAGAGAAGCGCCAGCGCCGGGATGTGCCATTCCGGCGCCTGGACTTCGATGACATGTTCCTTGAGCGCAAGCCGTACCCACCGGCCCCGACCCTGATGATCCGTCGCGAGGCGCTGGAAGCGGTCGGTGGTTTTGATCCGACGATTCGTCTGGAGGACTTGTTGATCGAGTTGAAGGTGACCCGGGCCGGCTACTTTATCGATGGCCTGAGCGTCGTCATGGCGCGCTACCGCAAGCACGCCACCAATTCGTACAAGAACCATCGCTTCATGATCGAAAACATCCTGCGCACTTACGCGTTGTTCAGTGATCACCCGCTGTACGACGAAGTGCGCTACAGATTTCTCAGTTCCATGTTCCTCAAAGCGTCCAACCGCGATCACAAGCTGGCCAGGGAACTGCTGGCGCAGATTCCATTCAAGGCATGGAACAAGAAGACCTGGCGCGGATTGGCGCGGATGTATCTTTCCCCGCTGGAAAAAGACTGAGTCACAGGCCGCTCGCGATCAGTGAGCGGCTTCGTTGGCATGGCAAGTTGATCGTGAATCCGGCGAACCGGCTTCGTCCTCAATGCTCGCCTGTTGGCCCATTGCTTGCCAGCACTTGCTTTTGCAATTTATCCACTGCGGATGGCGACGCCATCGTGGCATATCCCTGTAGCAGCGCATCGAGGTGATCCTCGAACAGCCAGCGTTTGTCTACGGTGTAGCGCTGCATATGGCGCAAATTGCGCTGGCGCAGCGAGTTGCTCAATGCTGAAGGGTAGATGCACAGATCCGCCAGGTCGATCAGCCCGAACTCGCCATCCTCCAGCACAAGTACGTTGCCCAAGTGCAATGAGCGGAAATACACACCTTTTTCATGCAATTGCGCCATGAACTTGCCGAAGCGTTCCACCAGGGCCTGGCGGACAGCGGGAGCGGTGATGCTCTGCAATACCTGGCGCAGCGTGTGCCCTGGCAATGGCGCATAGTGCACGGCACTGCTGCCGTCGTCGAGGCGATACAGGTTCAGGATTTGTGGTGTGGGAATGCCCATCAGGCGCAGTTGTTCGCTGTTGACGGCGAAGCGTTCGGAGTACGGGTTGAAACTGCCAGAGGTGTACCAGCGACGACGGCGGAACAGCTTGAGGAAGCTGCCGTCGCTCAGGCACAGGACTTTGGGGCCAAGACCGTCTTCTTCAACTATTTGAGCGTCGCTGCTCAGTTGCTGAAAGTTGGCCGGTGCCAGTTTTTGAACCGGTATTGTCAGTAGACGACGTGCGCGCTGATTGATACTCAGCGCAGCGATCAGTGCCAATGGTATCCACAGCAGAAACCAGTGTTCCTTGGGGCGTGAGATGATCCCTCCACCCTCTGTCAGCCCGGCCCCGATGCCGAACACCAGCCAGGTCGAAGCGATGATAAACAACGGTTGCACACGCAAGCGCCAACTGCTCAGCAGTCCCCACGCCTGGAAGAACAGCCATGGCAGCAAACCGAATATCCCTACGTAATAGAGAACACCCAGCACAAAACTGTGCGGTTCCTCGAAGTTCACCCCAAGGCCGGGGTCGACGCTGAGGCTTGCGCTGTAGCCATGGCCGATCCATGGATGCTCGGCCACCTTAAGCAGGACCTGCCGCCAGATTTCCAGCCGGTATGAATCGCCACGCTCGATGATCATTTGCGAAAACACTGTCAGCACGGCAGCGCCACTGAGAAACAGTGCCGCTAACAGGCCCAGTGAGCGCCGATTCCAGCAGATCAAGCACAGCCACAAAGCGGCCAGCGTCAGAGCGACCAGTGGGGTTCTGGAGCCGGTGCCGATTACGGCGATAAACATGATCGCCATCGCCGGCACGCTGAGCCACATCATCTGGCGGCGCTTGCAGATCATGGTCACACTCAGCCAGTAGGCGCTGAAAAAACCGAAGAGATGCGAACTGAGCAGTGGATTGTCGAACGCCCCACCCCCGATCAGGCGCATGCCCGGTTCATACACTCGTGCAAACGTGAACAGAAAGAAAGTCGTGGCAATCAGTGCGACCAATGCGGCGGTGAACAGCAAGGGTTGCAGGATGTCGCTGCGATAGCGCACCAACAGATAGCAACCGACAAACAGCAGCAGTGTATGCAATGGCGGTTTGAGCTTCCCGTCGAAGGGTTCACCCGACGGTCCCCAGGCAAGACTGAGCAAGGCCCAGGCAACGAACACGATGGCTGCGATGAAAATCGGTTCGCCCAGCAGCGCCCTGAGTTCACGGGGGCGCAGGCACAGCGCAATCAGCGCCGGAATGCTGAACAGCCCGTAATACAGTTTGTGAAGCTGACTTCGGCCCGGCAAAAAGAAAAATGCACAGAGGAGCAAGAAATAGCCGGTTGGAAGAATCCACCGGCTAATGAAATCGAAAACTCGATTGGACGTACTGCTGAAGCCGCGAAGTTGCATGCTGTGAGATTCAATCCTGAAGTTGATCGGCCATTCGGGTGATGGCTATTTGATGCTGAAAAAGATGCCTAACAATAACAGCCTTTCACCGATTGCCAGAACCCTTGAGAAGCTGTGCTAAAGTCTGCGTCCTTTTTATCGACTTTCGCGTGATATGACCGACTCCAGTCTCGCCGCAAGCCCTTCGAGCTTGAAAATCTACTTCCGCCTGCTCGGCTACGTCAGGCCGTACATCAGTTTGTTCCTGATCAGCATTGTCGGTTTTTTGATTTTCGCTTCGACGCAGCCGATGCTTGGCTACATCCTCAAGTATTTTGTTGACGGCCTGTCGAACCCTGAAGCGGTGCTGTTCCCCTCCGTGCCCTACCTGCGTGACCTGCAACTGCTGCAGGCCGTGCCGCTGCTGATCATCCTGATTGCTGCGTGGCAGGGGCTGGGTTCTTATCTGGGTAACTATTTTTTGGCCAAGGTATCCCTCGGCCTGGTGCATGACTTGCGGGTGCAACTGTTCAATAACCTGCTGGTCCTGCCCAACCGCTATTTCGACAAGCATAACTCCGGTCATCTGATTTCGCGCATTACCTTCAACGTGACCATGGTCACAGGGGCGGCGACAGATGCGATCAAGGTCGTAATCCGTGAAGGCATGACAGTGATCTTCCTGTTTGTCTCCTTGATGTTCATGAACTGGAAGCTGACGTTGGTCATGGTCGCGATCCTGCCGCTCATCGCTCTGATGGTGCGCACCGCGAGCAAAAAATTCCGCAAGCAGAGCAAGAAGATCCAACTGGCCATGGGCGACGTTACCCACGTGGCCTCGGAAACCATTCAGGGCTATCGTGTCGTGCGCAGCTTCGGCGGCGAGGTCTACGAACAGAAGCGCTTCTTCAATGCCAGCCAGGGCAACACCGACAAACAACTGCGCATGACCCGCACCGGTGCGATCTACACGCCGTTGCTGCAACTGGTGATCTACAGCGCCATGGCTGTGTTGATGTTCTTGGTGCTGTTCCTGCGCGGTGACGCGTCGGCCGGTGACATGGTCGCCTATATCACTCTGGCCGGCCTGTTGCCCAAGCCCATCCGTCAGTTGTCTGAAGTCAGTTCAACAATTCAGAAAGGTGTGGCCGGTGCCGAAAGCATTTTCGAGCAACTGGACGTCAAGCCTGAAACCGACACCGGTACGGTCGAGCGCGATTCGGTGACCGGTCGTCTTGATGTACGTAACCTGAGCTTTACCTACCCGGACACTGAACGTCAGGTGCTCGATGACATCAGCTTTTCGGTCGAGCCCGGGCAGATGGTGGCGCTTGTCGGCCGTTCGGGCAGCGGCAAGTCAACGCTGGCCAATCTGATTCCGCGCTTCTATCACCACGACAAGGGCGAAATCCTTATCGACGGTGTGGAAGTCGAGCAGTACAAACTGCTTAACCTGCGCCGTCATATCGCCCAAGTGACCCAACACGTGACCTTGTTCAGCGACACCGTGGCCAACAACATCGCTTATGGCGATCTGGTTGGCGCACCGCGTGAAGACATCGAGAAGGCTGCGTGTGACGCCTACGCGATGGACTTCATTTCGCAACTGCCTGAAGGCCTGGACACCCAGGTCGGCGAGAACGGGGTATTGCTTTCCGGTGGCCAGCGCCAGCGCCTGGCGATTGCCCGTGCATTGCTCAAGAACGCACCGTTGCTGATTCTCGATGAGGCAACCTCGGCTCTCGACACGGAATCCGAACGGCACATTCAAGCGGCGCTGGATCAGGTCATGAAGGGCCGCACCACGCTAGTGATTGCTCACCGTTTATCGACCATCGAGAAAGCCGATCTGATTCTGGTCATGGACCAGGGGCGGATCGTCGAGCGCGGTACTCACGATGAACTATTGGCGCAAAACGGTTACTACGCGCGTCTGAACGCCATGGGGCTCGACGCCCCGGCCGAAGACATCGCCTGACTCAGCGTTCCTGTTCGTTCATTGATGTGCCCAAATGCGCGGGCAGCCACGTAGGCGTCGCGGTGTTCAATGGCTGGCGCCCGTCATACGGGTTCGGAGAACAATTGCCGGCGCAGTTTGCCGTGGCGTTCAGGTTTTCCTCGTCGGCCCAAGAGTTCTGTCCCTGCGGAACAAGCGGGGGGGGGCGGCGGGCTTATCAGCGTGATTACGAACTGCTCGCTTATGGGTGAACAATTGTATGTACCGCTGCTGTCGAGTGTCGGATCGATACCGAAACTCTCGAGTTGTCCGAGGCAGGCCAGCAATTCGCCGCCCATTTGCTCAAAAAACAAGCAAAGACAATAGCTGTTTCATCCTGTTTCATCCTGTTGCAGCCTGTACACAAGCCTGCGCCAACCCTGTGTTAATATCGCGCCCCTGTTCATTTTGTATGTGGGTTGCTCCATGAAGTTGTCCATGCCGCGATTCGATCAAGCCCCAGTCTTGGTGGTCGGTGATGTCATGCTCGACCGTTACTGGCATGGCGGAACCTCACGGATTTCCCCTGAGGCCCCGGTGCCGGTCGTTAAAGTCGAGCAAATCGAAGATCGTCCGGGCGGTGCCGCCAACGTTGCCTTGAACATTGCCGCGCTGGGTGCGCCGGCGTCCCTGGTCGGTGTGACCGGTGACGACGAAGCCGCCGACAGCCTGAGCAACAGTCTCAAGGGCGTGGGCGTACGTGCCTTGTTCCAGCGCATTGCGCACCAGCCAACCATCGTCAAGCTGCGGGTCATGAGCCGGCACCAGCAACTGCTGCGTATCGACTTCGAAGAACCGTTCGCCACTGACGCACTTGCCCTTGGCTCGCAGGTCGATGACTTGCTTGAAGGCGTCAAAGTACTGGTGTTGTCCGACTACGGTAAAGGTGCATTGAGAAACCATCAGGCCCTGATCCAGGCGGCACGCGCCAAAAACATCCCGGTGCTGGCCGACCCGAAAGGCAAGGACTTCTCGGTCTATCGTGGCGCCAGCCTGATTACCCCGAACCTCAGTGAATTCGAAGCCATCGTCGGCGGTTGTGTCGATGAGCACGAACTCGTCAGCAAGGGGGCGACGCTGATGCACGACCTGGAACTCGGCGCTTTGCTGGTAACACGGGGCGAGCACGGCATGACGTTGCTACGCCCTGATCAGCCAGCGCTGCACCTGCCTGCCCGGGCCCGTGAGGTATTCGATGTGACCGGTGCCGGTGATACTGTGATTTCCACCCTCGCGGCAGCCATCGCAGCCGGCGAAGATCTGCCCCACGCGGTGGCGCTGGCCAACCTGGCAGCGGGCATTGTCGTTGGCAAACTTGGTACGGCGGCCATCAGCGCCCCGGAATTGCGTCGTGCGATTCAGCGTGAAGAGGGTTCCGAGCGCGGCGTGCTGGGTCTTGAACAGTTGTTGCTCGCAGTGGCCGATGCACGGGCGCATAACGAAAAGATCGTGTTCACCAATGGCTGCTTCGACATTCTGCATGCCGGTCACGTGACCTATCTGGAACAGGCACGGGCCCAAGGCGATCGACTGATCGTCGCAGTCAACGACGATGCTTCGGTCAGTCGCCTGAAGGGGCCGGGTCGCCCGATCAACAGTGTCGACCGGCGCATGGCCGTGCTGGCTGGGCTTGGGGCGGTGGACTGGGTGATCAGCTTCCCTGAAGGCACGCCGGAAAACCTGCTACGCGAAGTCAAACCGGATGTGCTGGTCAAGGGGGGCGATTACGGGATCGACCAAGTGGTCGGCGCGGACATCGTGACGGCTTATGGCGGCACCGTGAAAGTGCTGGGGCTCGTGGAAAACAGCTCGACAACGGCGATTGTCGAAAAAATCCGCAGTCGCTGATCAGATGAATTTTTGCCGTTGTGTACTGCGTGTGAACGGATTTTGCCTTGGGGATCGAGCCGTTTCCGATGATGTTGGCAAGGTTGAGTCCGCTGCGCTTGCCCGCTTACGTCGCGTGGTCAATTAACTTATGAAAGTCATGCTCCTGGTGATGGACGAGCAGCGGGTCATTCTCGACCGGCTCTACGACATCGTTCAGCAGAATTGTGATGAGTGTTTCATCTATCGTTTGAGCAAGCGGCAACAAATGAACCTGGGGCCGTTTCTGGCCTCGGTTGATTATCAAACCTTCGATCGTGTGGTGATCTTCTCCCGGGTCAAGCGCCTGACCAGACAATTGCGGGTGCTCAAGTGCATTCCCGGGTTGATCTTTCTCGAACACGACGCGTACCAGAACTACATGCCTGCCAGTAAATACCGTGGCGTGTATTCGCGTCTCTATCGTCGTCTTCCGAGTTGTCGGGCGTTGGTGTCCGGTGCCGTGGTTGCCCGCAAAATGCTGGCTGAAGGCATTGATACAGCGTTCGTTTCAAAGGGTTACGACGAACAGATGCTGCACAACACCGGTGTCGAGCGGGACATTCCCATCGGCTTTCTCGGTAGCCTGAAAAGTACCGAGTATGCCCAGCGCAAATCGCTGCTCGAGTCTTTGGTGCAGCGCACCGGCATGCTGGTGACCCGGACCGAATCGGGCTCGGAGTATCTGGAAATGCTCAATCGCATCAAGATTTTCGTCAGCGCCGACATCGGCATGAACGAATTCATGATCAAGAACTTTGAAGCCATGGCCTGCGGTTGCGTATTGCTGGCCTGGAGTCAGGGCGAAGAAGACCAGTTGCTCGGCTTT
This sequence comes from Pseudomonas sp. EA_65y_Pfl2_P78, assembly GCF_963970495.1. Lineage (NCBI taxonomy): Bacteria > Pseudomonadati > Pseudomonadota > Gammaproteobacteria > Pseudomonadales > Pseudomonadaceae > Pseudomonas > Pseudomonas sp. EA_65y_Pfl2_P78. Next base: position 87,977 of record NZ_CAXAON010000013.1, read on the forward strand.
GAAGATATGCACAACACGGTGTTTTATCGCAGCGAAGCGCAAGCACTGGAAAAGATCAAACTGCTGCAGGACGACCCGGAGTTGGCGCAGCGTATCGCCAGCAATGGACAGGTGTTCGCACAAAGTCGCTATTCCTTTGCCCGTGTGGGTCAGACGTTGGCTACTGAAATCCAGCGCGAGATGCGCCCATGGCAATCGCCTTCGGCGCTCACGAGGTTCTGGGTCAAGTTGCGTTACGGAATGAAGGTGCCGTTCTGAATGATGGACGAACACATGGCGCTGGATGCGCTACCCGGCGGTGACCAGTCTGTTCTGGACGCGTTGCCTGAGCCTTTGCGCGAGTGCCTGAGCCGTGCGGCTCGTGTCGTACTGATCGCCAACAATCCGGCTATTACTGTGGCGGATTTTCAGGCGCTTAACCTTGGCGTCGACGATGTCGTGGTCAGCTTCAATACCTGCATCAAGGCAACGCTGCTCGACTCGCGGAGCGTGAATGTCTTCGTGCACGGGTACAACGCACCGGATGCGTATTTTTTCGGCCTTCCCTACGGGCCGGATGTGCAGCGGCTGTTCGAGCAGGCAAGTGAGCGCTGTTTCACCTTGCTGGTGGGCTGCGCCGCGCCGATGTGTCCGTTGCCGAGGGTAGCCATGTACTGGGATCGCATCCCCTTGCCGCCGCTATGGCACTATCCGGTCGATCGTCCGGGAGGCAAGCGTTACGTCGGGCCCTCCACGGGTTTCAACACGCTGGTGCTGTTCGATTGGTTGCGCGGCCATACCGGTTATACCTATCAGCTCATGACCCTGGGTTTTTCCAACGAGGCCGGAAAATTGTGGGGTGGCCATGCCTGGGATTATGAGCGGGACTGGCTAAGGGCGTCGGACGTCTTCGTGGTCCCTCTGCAGCCACATCGCTGGTGGCAAAAGCTGTTTCGCCAAAAATAAAAGGTGCTGTTGAGTGTTGAAAATTGCCGTGGCTTTTTTCGGGATCCCGAGAAACTCGCAAATTTGCTTTCCTTCCATCGAGCAGAGCGTATTGGCGCAGTTGCCTGTTGGCAGCGACGTGAAGTGCTTTTATCACCTGTACAAAATCGATGAAGTGCAGAACACGCGATCTGGCGAGAAAGGCGAACTGGCGGCTGACAACTATCAGCCGTTCGAGGCGATGACGGGAGCGCTGACTTCCACTGAAGACGTGTTGGAGCGTTGGGATTTCGAGCAGGTCAAAGCACAGGGCGATACCTGGGCTGATGACTATGCATCGCTGCGCAATCTGATCTTTCAGCTCAACTCACTGCATACCGTCACTACGATGATCGAAACCTTCAGTCCGGATTTTGTTGTCTTCGTGCGACCGGACATTTTTTTCCACGACCCGCTTCCCGCCTATGTGTTCAGTCACCAACAAGCCCGGCGGCACAATGCCTACATTCCTGACTGGCAGTGGTGGGGCGGGCTGAATGATCGATTTGCCATTTGTGGGCGCGATACCTACGTCGCGTATGGCAAACGGATCGAGCGCATCTTCGACTTCTGCCGCGCGACGGGAAGAAAGCTGCACTCCGAGCGCCTGCTCAAATATGCATTGCAGCAGGCGGGCACCAGGATTTGTACGCTACCGACCCAGGCCTCCCGAGTTCGAATCACCGGCGCCTTTGCCGAAGAATCGTTCTCGCCCAAGCGCGGCATGGGCAAACGCGAAAATCGTTACTTCCATTTCTTCGCAACACTGCGCACATGGATGGATCGTCGTCGCTAGTTGGCTATTTGCTCACGCGTTTCTTGCCGATGCCCACCAGGCTCAGGGCCTTGAGGCTCAATTGCTTGAGCCCTGGGCGAGGGGGTTCTGCCGGTTGCAGTCCCTGCTGCACGAGCCAGTCTTTCCAGCGAATCCGCTCTTCGCGCACGACCCACCCTTCCTGGCTCGCAAAGCTCTCGGCCAGGTAGAGTCCGCGGGTACTGGCCGGCAGGAGTTTGTCGCGCTTGAGGGTGTACAACTCGGCCACTGGCGCGCCGTCCTTGAGTGGCATCAGGTACAGGTCCGGGCGTTTGCGGTCTAGCCGCGCCACCAGTTGATCGCCCTCCAAACGCTCATCGACGTGGAACAGGCTCAGGGATTTGGCTTCCTTGGGCACCTCCAGCCGCAGGTCATAGATCAATTGCAGCGACGCGGTGGGCAAATGCACGTACGCCCGTGGACGTTCCAGCAATTGCAGATTGGCGCAACGAATGGGCCGCGCCGAGCCGGACAGCGGCGTCAGGCGAAACGGCAGGGCCTCGCGATAATGCAGCGCGGCTGAGTAGGGCGCCGGCAGCCACGTATCGTTGAAGCGCCCGCCGAGCCAGCCTTCCGGGGTTTCCAGCAGACACTCTTCGGCGATCTCTTGAATGGCGGTGTGCAGCGGGATGTTCAGTTCGTGGGCCGGCACGTAACCGGAAATCAACTTGAGCACCACGTCGCCGCGATCCTGGCGCCGCTGACGCACCAATACCCAATAGTCGCGACCCTGCCAATGCAGGGTCAGTCGCACCGACACCCCGAGGTTCGCCAGTTCCAGTGAGAAGCGCTCGGTGTCGGCCACGCTGACCGGTTTGCGCCGCTGCAGGGTCTGGGTGAAATTCAATGGCATGCCGACACTCTGATACGTCAGGCCTTCGGGCGTTGCTTCGACGAACAGTGGCAGCGTCTTGAAGTTGCTCGGGTTCTTTCTGATGAGCGTGCGCGCCATATCGGCTCCTGCTTAAGGCCGCGAAGCGGCGTCAATGACCACGAAGGACTTGGGCAACGGTCGCAACGTTATGGGCGAGGTGCAGCGGATTGATCGTCCCGACAATAGCACTGGCTACGCCAGGCTGGGCAAACAGCAACTCGAAGCTGGCCTGCACCGGATCGACGCCCGGGCTCAGGCAAACGTGACCGCTGGCCAAGGCTTTTTTCACCAGGATGGCCTTGCCGTGAACAGCAGCATAGTCAATGACAGCCTTCTCGTTTTGTTCGTTCAGATTGTAGGTGACCATCGCGCAATCGCCTTGCTCCAGCGCCTTCAACCCGCCTTCGACGGTTTTGCCGGAGAAACCGAAGCCGCGGATCTTGCCTTCAGCCTTGAGCGCCGCGAGCGTCGCGTACACCGCTTCGTGCTCAAGGATGGCGATGTCGTTGCCATCGGAATGCACCAGCACCAGATCGATGAAGTCCGTTTCCAGACGTTGCAGACTGCGTTCCACCGACATCCGGGTGTGCGCTGCGCTGAAGTCGTGGCGAGACTCGCCGTTGGCGAACTCTTCACCGACCTTGCTGACAATCACCCAGTCCTGACGCTGACCCCGCAACAGCGGGCCGAGGCGTTCTTCGCTGCGGCCATAGGCCGGGGCGGTGTCGATCAGATTGATGCCCAAGTCCCGAGAAAGTTTGAGCAGCCTGCGCGCGTCGTCGTCGTCGGGAATCTGGAAGCCGTTGGGGTATTTAACGCCTTGATCACGGCCGAGTTTGACGGTACCCAGGCCCAACGGCGAAACCCTCAGGCCCGTGCTGCCCAATGGGCGGAGCAAGTCGTGCAGGGTTGCAATCGTCATGGCAGCAGTTGCTCCCAGGCCGGAACGCCCATGAGTGGTTTCGGCAGCGGCGGTAATGGCTCGGCGGCTTGCGGCTGGATACCGTCGCGTTGCAGCGAAGCGAACACGCGATCAGCGAAGTCCGGTGCCAGCGCCAGTTTGGTTGGCCAGCCGACCAACAGGCGCCCCTCTTCGGCGAGGAAGGCGTTGTCCGGGCGCGTCAGGCCGGTTTGCAGCGGTTCGGCACGGTCGACGCGCAAGGTCGCCCACTGCGTGGTGCTGAGGTCGATCCACGGCAACAACTGAGCGATTTCTTTTTGCGCCGTGGCGATCTGCTCGGCAGGCTCGCGAGCCACGCCTTCGCTTTCGGCGATGTCGCCACCCATGTACCAGACCCACTGGCCGTCAGCGGCCGGATGGGTTGTCACGGTGATGCGCGGTTTGGTGCCGCCGCCCAGGCAGTGGGCGTACAGCGGTTTCAGGCCCGGGCCTTTGGCGATGATCATGTGCAGCGGACGACGTTGCATGGCCGGTTGGCTCAAGCCCAGGGCGGTGAGCAGTTCAGCGGTACCGGTGCCGGCACTGAGGACGATGCGCTGGGCGCGGATTTCGCGACCGTCGACTTTCAGGCCGACCAGCACACCCGCTTCGAGCAGAGGCTCGATGGTGCGTCCGGCCAACAGGCCATCGCCGGCCAGATCGGCCAGACGCTGGATCAGGCCGGGCACATCCACCACCAGTTCGGCGAGACGATAGACCTTGCCCTTGAAACGCTTGTCTTGCAGGGCGGGTGGCAGTTGTTCACCTTTGACCTGATCGACACGGCCACGCACGGCTTTGCTGGCGAAGAAACTGGTGAGGTTGCCGGCGAGGGTGCCGGGCGACCATAGGTAATGAGCGTCGGACAGCAAGCGCACGCCGGACAGGTCCAGTTCGCCGTTACCGGCCAGCGCTTCACGCCAGCGCCGTGGCATATCGGCGATGGCTTCCGAGGCGCCGGTCAGCGCACCGTGCAGCGCGTATTTGGCGCCGCCGTGGATGATGCCTTGGGATTTCAGGCTCTGCCCACCACCGAGGCTGGCACTTTCCACCAGCACGGTCGAAAAACCCTGACGACGCAGGCGTGCATTCAGCCAGAGGCCGGCGACACCAGCGCCGACAATCAGAACGTCGGTGGAAATAACAGATGGCATGCAGCGACCTCAGAGTTCAAGACGAGGGCGCAGTATACAGACTCGGGAAAGAGGCGGATTTGTCGGTGATCAACAAGGCTGAGGCAAGACCAATGTGGGAGCCTGCTCGCTCCCACAGGGATTGGAGTTGGCGTTAATGGCCGGCGGTTTTCGAGAAGAGCTGGATGACGACGACACCCAGGACAATCAACGCCATCCCCAGCATCGCCGGCAGATCCAGCTTCTGCCCGTAAACGAACAGCGCCGCGACACTGACCATGACGATGCCCATTCCGGCCCAAACGGCGTAAGCGACACCCACCGGCACCGTTCGCACCACCAGCGTCAGCATCCAGAAAGCGATGCTGTAGCCGACAATCACCAGAATCAGTGGCAGGGGTGTGCTGATGCCTTTGACCGCCTTCATCGAAACGGTGGCTATCACTTCGGCGCAAATGGCAATGGCCAGATAGACGTAGGCGTTCATGGTTCAAATCCTCATGGAAAATGTTGCTTGCTGAGGCGGCATTCTAGTGATTCCTCAGATGGGGTAAAGTCATTACCTATCTGTTATTGAGATAGGTTGGTGGATCAGCATGCAGTGGAATCTCGATCAGTTGCGGGTGTTTGTCGACGTCGCTGAGCAGCGCTCGTTCTCCGCCGTGGCGCGGCAGCAACGCAAGGCGCAGTCAGCCATCAGCAGTGCGATTGCCATGCTGGAGGACGACTTGGGTGTCAGCCTGTTCCAGCGTAGCAGCGGGCGTCAACCCAGCCTCACCGAAGCGGGTGAGGCACTGCTTGAAGAGGCGCGGGAAGTGTTGCGCCAATGCGAGCGTCTCAATGGTCGGGCCATGGCGATGATGCGCGGCCAGGAGGCGCAATTACGGGTGGCTCAGGATGAGGCGATGCCGTACCAGGCGCTGCTGGAGAGTTTCGGCGCGTTGGCCGAGCATTTCCCCAGCCTGGAAGTGCAACTGACCAGCGCCGCCCAAGGCGAAGTGGCGCGCAAACTGGTGGAACACCGCGCCGATCTCGGGCTGCTGTTCTATCACGATGAAATCCCCGAGGCACTTGAACGTCGGGTACTGGGGCGCGTGGAGATGGTCACCGTCTGCGGGATCAACCATCCCTTGGCGACGCAGTCCTACGTCACCTGCCAGCAAATGGCGCAACATCGGCAACTGTTGATGTCGACGCAAACCAGTGTTTACCCCGGCAACGACCCGGCCAGCCCGCAAGTGTGGCGTGCCGACAGCTTCTATGTCATGGCCGAGTGGCTGGTGCGCGACCTGGGCTGGGCGTGGTTGCCACGGCATGTCGTGCAGTATTCGGCCTATCAGGGCTTGATGGTCGAGCTCGACAGCGAATGGACGCCGCCGGCGCTGGTGGTCGAACTGGTCTGGCGCCGCGACGAGCCGCTCGGCCCGGCCGCGCGCTGGCTGGCAGAGCGTTTTGCCGTGCACTTGCGGGCCATCGGCGACAAAAGTCGATAAACTCCGCCGCCATGAATAGAACTCTCTACACCGCGCTGTTTTACCTGGGGCTGCCATTGGTGGCGATTCGGCTATGGCTACGGGCGCGAAAAGCGCCGGCGTATGCCAAGCGGATTGGCGAACGTTTCTCTTATGGCATGCCGACGTTGCAACCGGGTGGCATCTGGGTGCACGCGGTGTCGGTGGGCGAAAGTATTGCGGCGGCGCCGATGATTCGCGCCTTGCTGCAACGTTATCCACAGTTGCCAATCACTGTGACCTGCATGACGCCGACCGGATCGGAGCGAATTCAGGTCCTGTTCGCCAACGAGCCGCGCATCCAGCATTGCTACCTGCCGTATGACTTGCCGTGTGCCGCCGCGCGTTTTCTGGAGCGTGCGCAGCCGAAGCTGGCGGTGATCATGGAAACCGAGCTCTGGCCCAATCACATTCATCAGTGCGCCAAACGCGGTATTCCAGTGGCGTTGGCCAACGGGCGATTGTCTGAACGTTCGGCCCGGGGTTACGGCCGCTTCAGCAAGCTGACCGCGCCAATGCTCGCCGAGATGAGTTTTTTTGCCGTGCAGACCGAAGCGGAAGCCCAGCGCTTCCGTGATCTGGGCGCGCGTCCTGAAACGGTCGAAGTGACGGGGTCGATCAAGTTCGACCTGACCATCGACCCGCAACTGCTGCAGCGCGCCGCCCAATTGCGTGGCCAGTGGCAAGCGCTGGAACGTCCGGTGTGGATCGCCGCCAGCACTCACGAAGGCGAAGACGAAGTGGTGCTCAACGCCCATCGTCAGTTACTGGCCAGCTATCCGAATGCACTGTTGATTCTGGTGCCGCGTCATCCGGAGCGTTTCAGCACGGTGTTCGAACTGTGCCAGCACGAAGGCTTCGCCACGGTGCGCCGCTCCACCGACGCTAACGTCGCGGCTGAAACATCGGTGCTGCTCGGCGACACCATGGGCGAGTTGCTGTTTCTCTATGCCTTGGCCGACAGTGCGTTTGTCGGCGGCAGCCTGGTGCCGAACGGTGGGCACAACCTGCTGGAACCGGCCGCCTTGGCGAAACCTGTGATCAGCGGCCCGCACCTGTTCAACTTCCTCGACATCGCCGCGCAGATGCGTGAAGCCGGCGCGTTGGTTGAGGTGGATGATGCCGAAGGGCTGGCAGTGGAAGTGCGGCGCTTGTTCGAACTGCCGCGCGATGCGCAGCGCATGGCTGAGGCGGGGCTGAATGTGATGCGCCGCAATCAGGGGGCGTTGCAGCGTTTGTTGGATGGGTTGGGGCGCTTGATCAAGTAACCCTACACAAAAAAAGATCGCCGCCTGCTCCAGCTCACACCGCAGGCGGCGATTTTTTTAAGGCCGCGCCTTGAGCTGCGCCTCAGCAGCCTTGGCCAGGTCCGGCGGCAGGAAGTCCTTGTCCGGGTTGTAGTCGGCTTTCAGATAGCGCGTCAGGTCCTGCAAGTCACCCGGGTTCAACGTGCCTGCTGCCTGCTTCAAGCGCAGGTTGTCGAGGATGTAGTCGTAGCGGGTGTTGTTGTAGTTGCGCACCGAGGTGTACAGCTGTCGCTGGGCATCGAGCACATCGACGATGTTGCGCGTACCGACTTGATAACCGATTTCCGTGGCTTCCACTGCGCTCTGGTTGGAGATGATCGACTGGCGGCGCGCCTGCACCTGCTCGACATCGGTGTTCACCGCACGGTGCAGGTTGCGAGTGTTCTCGACGACTTGCCGGCGCAGGGATTCGCGCTGTTGTTCGCTCTGATTCAGTTGCTCGTAAGACTGACGCACTTGCGAACTGGTCAGCCCGCCGCTGTAGATCGGGATGTTCAGTTGCAGCCCCAGCGTGCTCTGTTCGACGTTGCCACGGTACGGCGTGCCGAAGGCGTTCGGATTGGAGAACCCGAGGGCGTCGTTGTCACCCTTTTCGTATTTGGCCACGGCGTCGAGGGTCGGCAAGTGACCGGCCTTGCGTTGCTTCAACGTTTCCTCAGCCGAACTGACAGCAAAGTTGCTCGCCAGCAGATTGAGGTTCTGTTTCGCCGCCGTGTCGACCCAGGCCTTGGCGTCGTTCGGCGCTGGCGGCAGGATCGGCAGCGTGTGGACGATGCCTTGAATCGAGTTGTACTGACGGTTGGTCAGGGTGATCAGCGCTTCGAACGCATCATCGACCTGACGCTGGGCGACGATCCGGTTGGCCCGTGCGGTGTCGTAGCTGGCCTGCGATTGCAGCACGTCGGTCTTGTCCGACAGGCCGACATCGAAGCGCTCGTTGGACTGGTCGAGTTGGCGCTTGAACGCTGCTTCTTCCGCTTTGGTCGAGGCCAGGTTGTCCTGACTGCGCAGCACATTGAAGTAGCTTTCGGCCGATTGAAGGATCAGGTTTTGCTCAGTGGCAGACAGTTGCAGCGCCGCCTGTTCGTTGACGTCTTTGGCGGCCTGGTACTGGAACCAGCGATCAGCGCGGAACAAGGGCTGGGCCAGGGTCGCCTGATAGGAATGGGCGCTGCGGCTGGCGGTGGCCGAAGGCTGGTCGATCGAGGTGCGCACGTTGGCGACTTCGGCGCCACCGGACAGGTTCGGCAGCAGCCCGGCGCGGGCCTGCGGTACGACTTCTTTCTGTGCGCCGTACTGGGCGCGAGCGGCGGCGAGGTCGGCATTGTTGTCGACCGCTTCCTGATAGACGCTGACCAGATCGGTTTTGGTCGACAAGGGCGCTTCTGCTGCCCAGGCCATTGCGTTGGACGCACAAGACACGGCAAGAGCCAGTGAAAGTTTGCGCAGCATGAGGCGATCCCTAGCAAATATTATGGAAATAATCCGGGTGTCAAAGGTAAGGCGCGGTCCACGCAGCGTCAAGGCGCAGCATGGCGTAGCGAGTGTAGTTGGGCATTGGGGCTGCAACAATCCTGCAAGCACCGGCAATTGCGCCATTCATCATGGTGTTTGCCGCGGTGTTGGCGTTCTTTGCCGCTTGTGTCTAGACTGGCCGGGTTCTTGTCGGGGTGCCTTGCTATGAGGCTGAGATCGAATAATTTCGGATCCCGTTGAACCTGATCAGGTTAGCGCCTGCGTAGGGAACAAGATTTCTCGTCACCCGGCGAGTCCTCTTGTGCTTCGTCCGGGATATTGTTCGACAATCGAACGCTCGACGACGATGCACAGCACCGGTCCTGGTGCGTCCGTGCCTTTCAGGTTCTGCTCCGACAATCCACTGCCTGGATGCTGTCTGGAGAGCCCGTGATGACGACAAAAGCAAAAAACGCGATCAACCTGAGTGACTCGGCCAAGGTCGACGAGCAATCGGTCAAGCCGTTCACCCGTTCGCAAAAAGTCTACGTTCAGGGCTCGCGCCCGGACATCCGCGTGCCCATGCGCGAAATCACCCTGGACGTGACCCCCACCGACTTCGGCGGCGAAATCAACGCGCCGGTCACTGTGTACGACACCTCCGGTCCGTACACCGATCCGAACGTGGTGATCGACGTGCGTAAAGGTTTGGCCGATGTGCGTTCGGCCTGGATCGACGACCGTGGTGACACCGAGCGCCTGGCCGGCCTGAGCTCCAGCTTCGGTCAGGAGCGCCTCGCCGACCCGGAACTGACCAAGCTGCGTTTCGCTCACGTCAACAACCCGCGCCGCGCCAAGGCCGGGGCCAACGTCAGCCAGATGCACTACGCGCGCAAAGGCATCATCACCGCCGAGATGGAATACGTCGCCATCCGCGAAAACATGAAGCTGCAAGAGGCCCGCGCCGCCGGCCTGTTGAACCAGCAACACGCCGGGCACAGCTTCGGCGCGAGCATCCCGAAAGAAATCACCCCTGAGTTCGTCCGCGAAGAAATCGCCCGTGGTCGCGCAATCATTCCGGCCAACATCAACCACGTCGAACTGGAACCGATGATCATCGGCCGTAACTTCCTGGTGAAGATCAACGGCAACATCGGCAACAGCGCCCTGGGATCGTCCATCGAAGAAGAAGTGGCGAAACTGACCTGGGGCATTCGCTGGGGCTCGGACACCGTGATGGACCTGTCCACTGGCAAACACATTCACGAAACCCGCGAATGGATCATCCGCAACTCGCCGGTGCCGATCGGCACTGTGCCGATCTATCAGGCGCTGGAGAAGGTCAACGGCGTCGCTGAAGACCTGACCTGGGAGTTGTTCCGCGACACGCTGATCGAGCAGGCCGAGCAGGGCGTCGACTACTTCACCATCCACGCCGGTGTGTTGTTGCGCTATGTGCCGCTGACCGCCAAGCGGGTGACCGGCATCGTTTCCCGTGGTGGTTCGATCATGGCCAAGTGGTGCCTGGCGCACCACAAAGAGAACTTCCTCTACACCCACTTCGACGAAATCTGCGAAATCATGAAGGCCTACGACGTCAGCTTCTCGCTGGGCGACGGCCTGCGTCCGGGCTCGATTGCCGACGCCAACGACGAAGCGCAATTCGGCGAACTGGAAACCCTCGGCGAGCTGACCAAGATCGCCTGGAAGCACGATGTGCAATGCATGATCGAAGGCCCCGGTCATGTGCCGATGCAACTGATCAAAGAGAACATGGACAAGCAGCTCGAGTGCTGCGACGAGGCGCCGTTCTACACCCTCGGCCCGCTGACCACCGACATCGCGCCAGGTTACGACCACATCACCTCGGGCATCGGTGCGGCGATGATCGGCTGGTTCGGTTGCGCGATGCTGTGCTACGTGACGCCCAAAGAGCACTTGGGCTTGCCGAACAAGGATGACGTGAAGACCGGGATCATCACCTACAAGATCGCCGCGCATGCCGCCGACCTTGCCAAGGGCCATCCGGGCGCGCAGATCCGCGACAACGCTCTGAGCAAGGCGCGATTCGAATTCCGTTGGGAAGACCAGTTCAACCTCGGTCTGGACCCGGACACCGCCCGTTCGTATCACGATGAAACGCTGCCGAAGGACTCGGCGAAGGTCGCGCACTTCTGCTCGATGTGCGGGCCGAAATTCTGCTCGATGAAGATCACTCAGGAAGTCCGTGAGTACGCGGCCAACCAGCGTATCGAAGCGGTCGACGTGGATGTCGCCCGAGGCCTGGCGGAACAGGCCGAGCGGTTCAAGAAGGAAGGCAGTCAGCTGTACAAGAAGGTTTGATCTGACCTGAGATTTTCGGTGCCTGTACTGGCCTCTTCGCGAGCAAGCCCGCTCCCACATTTGAATCCAGTTGTTCACAGAACTTGTGTTCACAGGAGATCCGGTGTGGGAGCGGGCTTGCTCGCGAAGGCGTCAGAACAGGCGCCAGGGGTCTCAATGACAAAAATATTCCTCCGAGATACCACCCTTGAGCATTCAACCCAGCACTTACTCCCCTGACCTTGCCGTACCCGCCGAAAAGCGTGTATTCGGCGGTCGCGATCTGTTTTCCCTGTGGTTTTCCTTAGGCATCGGCCTGATGGTGTTGCAGACCGGCGCATTGCTCGCGCCGGGTCTGGGCCTGTCGGGTTCGCTGCTGGCCATTTTCCTTGGCACGCTGGTCGGCGTTCTGCTGCTGGCCGCTGTTGGCGTGATCGGCAGCGACACCGGCCTGTCGTCGATGGCCGCGCTGAAACTCAGCCTCGGTAACAAAGGCGCCAGCCTGCCGGCGCTGCTCAATTTGCTGCAACTGATCGGTTGGGGCTCATTCGAAATCATCGTCATGCGCGACGCCGCCAGCCTGCTCGGCACCCGTGCGTTCAGCGAAGGTTCGCTGGGGTCGAATCCGGTGTTGTGGACGCTGGTTTTCGGCGCTCTGGCGACATTGCTTGCGGTCAGCGGGCCGCTGACGTTCGTGCGCAAGGTTCTGCGTAAGTGGGGCATTTGGCTGCTGTTGGCCGCATGCCTCTGGCTGACCTGGAACCTGTTCGCCAAGGCCGATCTGGCTGCTCTCTGGGCGCGTGCCGGCGATGGTTCGATGCCGTTCGCCGTGGGCTTCGACATTGCCATCGCCATGCCGCTGTCGTGGTTGCCGCTGATTGCCGACTACTCGCGTTTCGGCAAACGGGCCAAGAGCGTTTTCGGCGGCACCGCCATCGGTTTCTTCGTCGGCAATTTCTGGCTGATGAGCCTGGGCGTCGCTTACACATTGGCGTTCGCGCCGAGTGGAGAAGTCAACGCGCTGTTGCTGGCCCTGGCTGGCGCCGGTCTGGGGATTCCGTTGTTGCTGATTTTGCTGGACGAGTCGGAAAACGCGTTCGCCGACATTCACTCGGCCGCGGTGTCCAGCGGGATTCTGTTGCGCTTGAAAGTCGAGCATCTGGCCTTGGCCATCGGCGCGATCTGCACGCTGATCGCACTGCTGGCGCCATTGGCGCAATACCAGAATTTCCTGCTGCTGATCGGCTCGGTGTTTGCGCCGCTGTTCGGCGTGGTGCTGGTGGATCACTTCATCTTGCGCAAGCGCAGCACTCGGGTTGCGTCAGCCGCATTGCGCTGGCCGGCGCTGTTGGCCTGGCTCGGTGGTGTGAGCACCTATCACTTGCTGGCGAATCTGTACCCGGATGTCGGCGCAACCCTGCCAGCGCTGGTGCTGGCAGGGCTGCTGCAACTCGTGCTCGGCCGGGCTTTCAGTTACGGCCGGGGAACAGCTCAGGCTTGAGAATGCCGTTCAGGCGCGGATAAGGGATCTTCAGTTCGACGTGACCCAGCGCGTAAGGCGCGATGGTGCTCACGTCGTACTTGAGGATTACGCCACCGTAGGTCAGCGCCACGTTCGGGGTTTTCTTGAACGGCCAGCTCGAAACGAATTCCGCTTCCTGATCGAGCTTGGTGCTGATCAGCCAACTGTTGTGTGCCACCTGCGCAGCCTTCCAGAACGCGTCTTCCTGACCTGGCATCAGCATGTCCGACAGGTTCAGCACTTTGTGCTGCTGGCGCGAATAGTTGATGAAACCGCGACCCGGTGTGCCATGGGCGCCGCCGGTGTCGAGGTAGCTCGACAATTCGATGATCACCAAGCCGTCATGCTGCTCGCGTACTTTGGCTTGCAGATAACTGCTGTTGCGTGGGCCGGCAGTATTCAAGAACTGCTCGCGGTAGGCCGCCAGGGTTGGCGCCACCGATGGGTTCTGTTCGGTGCGGGTCATTTGCAGCAGGCGTTTTTCGATGATGCCGTCCAGGGCAGGCTCTGCCGCGAAATGTACGGTATCGATATTCACCAGCGGGCAGTCGGGGCTGGAACACCCAGGCTTGAGCTGTTCCGACGCATCGCGGGTGGTTTGCAGGGGCGTGCGGTAGTTGGGCTGGAACAGGCTCGCGCACGCGCCCAGGGTCAGGGCGATGGCGGCCACGGAGGCAATTTTGAAAAGCGACATGGGCGTCCTTTCTGAAACAGGGGAAGGCAAAAAGATATCCGCTTCGACTCTCACCGAAGCAGTCAGTTCGCCACTAAGCTAATTAGAGTGGGTTTCGCCTTCACCGTCCATCCCGCTGACGGTAAAGGGGCTGCATCAAACGATGCGGGCGCGTTAGGATGGCGCGAAGTCGAGGTTGCAAGTCACAAAAAGGAACCTCGTAATGGATTTGCAGTAAAGAGGATGCTCATGACTGACTTTGCCAACGCCATTCCAACCGCCGTCGATATCGTGCGGCGCGAAAAATGCTACGAGGGCTTTTACAAGCTCGACCGTTTGCACCTGCGCCATGAATTGTTCGCGGGTGGCATGAGCCGCGAAATCAACCGCGAAGTGTTCGTACGTCACGATGCCGTCTGCATGCTGCCTTACGATCCGCAGCGCGACGAAGTGGTGCTGATCGAGCAATTTCGCGTCGGCGCCATGGGCAAGGCCAGCAACCCTTGGCTGGTTGAGTTGGTCGCTGGTCTGATCGACAAGGACGAGCAACCGGAAGAAGTTGCTCACCGCGAGGCGCAGGAGGAAGCTGGGCTGGACATCAAGGCCCTGTGGCCGATGACCAAGTATTTCCCGTCGCCGGGCGGCAGCAACGAGTTTGTGCATTTGTATCTGGGGCGTTGCGAAACCGCAGGTGTGGGCGGCCTGCATGGGCTGGAGGAAGAGGCCGAAGATATCCGCGTCACGGTCTGGGCGTTTGAAGATGCCTTGCAGGCTGTACGCGATGGACGTATTGCCAATGCGGCGAGCATCATCGCTCTGCAATGGCTGGCGCTGAACCGTGCCGAAGTGAGGGGGTTATGGTTGTAAACAAGCTGCGCGATCGTTATCGAGTCGACCTCGTGGGGCTGCAAGCCGCCTGCGAGGCCAACTACGCGCGCCTGATGCGACTGGTGCCGGACATGCGTAACGACCCGGAGGCGCGACGCATCGCCGTGACTCAGGGCGAGCAGATGCTCGGCGTGCTGGCCCTTGAAGTGCTGCAAACCTGTCCTTACACCACTACGTTGCAGGTGCGTCAGGAACACAGCCTGCCGTGGCTGCCGGTGCCGCAACTGGAAGTGCAGGTCTATCACGACGCGCGCATGGCCGAGGTCATCAGCGCCGAACATGCACGACGCTTTCGCGGCATCTATCCTTACCCGAACGCCGCGATGCATCAGCCGGATGAAAAGGCTCAACTCAATCTGTTTCTGGGGGAGTGGTTGAGTCATTGCCTGGCCTTGGGGCATGAGTACGAAGTCGTACGCTAGTTGTGAACTGCGTCCGGTTCACAGGTTTCCCCTTTCAGTGATCCCCCAGCATAATTGCGGCACTCAACCGATTCCGTGCTTTTGCCCTGGGAGAACGCCTTGCCGAGCGTATCCGCATTGACCACCGCCGATCCGGCGCTGCTGGTGCAGTTATCCGACAGTCATCTGTTCGCCGAGGCGGATGGCACGCTGGTGGGTATGAACACCCGCGAGAGCCTGCAGAAGGTCATCGAACAGGTGCACAGGCAGCAACCGCGGATCGACCTGATTCTGGCCACCGGGGATATTTCCCAGGACGGCACGCTGGAGTCGTATCAACAGTTTCGCCAGATGACCGCGCAGATCGATGCGCCAGCGCGCTGGATTCCCGGCAATCACGATGAGCCGCAGATCATGGCGCAGGCCGCGGTACAAAGTGCGTTGCTGGAGTCAGTGGTCGATGTCGGCAACTGGCGCGTGACCTTGCTCGACTCGGCGGTGCCGGGTTCTGTGCCCGGTTACCTGCAGGACGATCAATTGCAGTTGCTCGCCCGCTCGTTGAGTGAGGCACCGGAACGCCATCATCTGGTGTGTTTCCACCATCATCCGGTGCCAGTGGGGTGTGCCTGGGCGGAGCCGATCGGTTTGCGCAATCCCGAGGCGTTTTTCGAGGTGCTGGATCGTTTTCCACAGGCGCGTGCGGTGCTGTGGGGGCATGTGCATCAGGAAGTCGACCGAGAGCGCAACGGCGTGCGGCTGATGGCTTCCCCGTCGACCTGCATTCAGTTCGAGCCAAACAGTGAAGACTTCAAGGTCGGGGACCAGGCGCCGGGGTATCGCTGGTTGCGGTTGTTGCCAGACGGGCGGCTGGAGACTGGCGTCGAGCGGGTCACGGATTTCGCCTTCACTGTCGATTACGGTTCAAACGGTTACTGAGGCCGCACCGAAGGCATCCTTACAAACACCCACGATCCCCTCGACTCCCTGTAAACTCCGCTATCTTTCGCCGACACTCAGGGAGCTCAAATGTCCGGTTCGATCCTCTATATCCACGGTTTCAACAGCGCGCCGGCCTCGAAAAAGGCCTGTGAGCTGGTCGCGGTGATGGAGCGGCTGGGTTTGAGCGGGCAACTGCAGGTTCCGGCCTTGCATCACCATCCGCACCAAGCCATCGGTCAGTTGGAGCAAGCGATTGCCGAGCTGGGCCGGCCGCTGCTGGTGGGAAGCTCACTCGGCGGCTACTATGCGACTCACCTGGCCGAGCACCATGGCCTGAAAGCGTTGCTGGTCAACCCGGCCGTCAGTCCGCATCGGATGTTCGACGGCTATCTGGGAACGCAGAAAAACCTGTATACCGATGAAACCTGGGAATTGACCCACGACCATGTGACGGCCCTGGCCGAGCTGGAAGTGCCGGCGCCCCAGGATGCGCAGCGGTATCAGGTGTGGTTGCAGACCGGCGACGAAACACTGGATTATCGCCTCGCCCAGCACTATTACCGGGCCTGCGCCTTGCGCATTCAGGCCGGCGGCGACCATGGTTTCCAGTGTTTTGCCGGGCAATTGCCAGCCTTGTTGAGTTTTGCCGGCATTGGCGCCGATGTGTATCAGGCAATCGATTTCACCGCACTGTGAAGTCTTGCCCCTCTTTCATGAATGACTGACGACGAGACCCTATGGCCACTCCCAGCGCTAGTTCTTATAACGCCGACGCCATCGAAGTCCTCTCGGGCCTCGACCCGGTGCGCAAACGCCCCGGCATGTACACCGACACCAGTCGGCCGAACCACCTCGCCCAGGAAGTCATCGACAACAGTGTCGACGAAGCCCTCGCCGGCCACGCCAAATCGGTGCAGGTGATCCTGCACGCCGATCACTCGCTGGAAGTCAGCGACGACGGTCGTGGCATGCCGGTCGACGTCCACCCGGAAGAGGGTGTTTCAGGTGTCGAACTGATCCTCACCAAGCTCCATGCGGGCGGCAAGTTTTCCAACAAGAACTACCAATTCTCCGGCGGTCTGCACGGGGTGGGTATTTCCGTGGTCAACGCCTTGTCGACCGAAGTCCGGGTTCGCGTCAAGCGTGACGGCAACGAATACCAGATGACCTTCAACGACGGCTTCAAGGCCTCGGAACTGGAAATCGTCGGTACCGTCGGCAAGCGCAATACCGGCACCAGCGTGTACTTCGCGCCGGACCCGAAATACTTCGATTCACCGAAATTTTCCATCAGCCGCCTCAAGCACGTCCTCAAGGCCAAGGCCGTTCTGTGCCCGGGGCTGCTGGTCAGTTTTGAAGACAAAGGCACCGGCGAGAAAGTCGAGTGGCATTACGAGGACGGCCTGCGCTCCTATCTGGTCGACGCGGTCAGCGAATTTGAACGCCTGCCGGACGAGCCGTTCTGCGGCGCTTTCGCCGGTAATAAAGAAGCGGTCGACTGGGCCCTGCTGTGGTTGCCCGAAGGTGGCGACGCGGTGCAGGAAAGCTACGTCAACCTGATCCCGACGGCGCAGGGCGGTACCCACGTCAATGGTTTGCGTCAGGGCTTGCTTGATGCGATGCGCGAGTTCTGCGAATTCCGCAGCCTGCTGCCGCGCGGTGTGAAACTGGCGCCGGAAGACGTCTGGGAGCGCATCGCCTTCGTGCTGTCGATGAAGATGCAGGAGCCGCAATTCTCCGGCCAGACCAAAGAGCGTCTGTCATCGCGTGAAGCGGCGGCGTTCGTTTCCGGTGTGGTCAAGGATGCTTTCAGCCTGTGGCTTAACGCCAACCCGGAAACCGGTCTGGCGTTGGCCGAACTGGCGATCAACAACGCCGGCCGTCGTCTCAAGGCCAGCAAAAAGGTCGAGCGCAAGCGCGTCACTCAGGGGCCGGCACTGCCGGGCAAACTCGCTGACTGCGCCGGGCAGGACCCGATGCGTTCCGAACTGTTCCTGGTCGAAGGTGATTCCGCCGGCGGTTCCGCCAAGCAAGCCCGGGACAAAGAGTTTCAGGCGATCCTGCCGTTGCGCGGCAAGATCCTCAACACCTGGGAAGTCGACGGCAGCGAAGTGCTCGCCAGCCAGGAAGTGCACAACATCGCCGTGGCCATCGGTGTCGATCCGGGCGCGGCGGACATGAGCCAGTTGCGCTACGGCAAGATCTGCATCCTCGCCGACGCCGACTCTGACGGCCTGCACATCGCAACCTTGCTCTGCGCGTTGTTCGTCCAGCATTTCCGCCCGTTGGTGGATGCCGGTCACGTCTACGTCGCGATGCCGCCGCTGTACCGTATCGACCTCGGCAAAGAGATCTACTACGCCCTCGACGAAGCCGAACGTGATGGGATTCTAGACCGTCTGGTGGCCGAGAAAAAACGCGGCAAACCACAGGTCACCCGATTCAAAGGTCTGGGTGAAATGAACCCGCCGCAGTTGCGTGAAACCACCATGGACCCCAACACCCGGCGTCTGGTGCAACTGACGCTGGGCGAAGATTTCGCCCAGACCTCGGAAATGATGGACATGCTGCTGGCGAAGAAACGCGCCGGTGATCGCAAGGCTTGGCTCGAATCCAAAGGCAACCTCGCCGAGGTGCTGGCCTGATGCGGTTTGGCTGGGCCTTGGCGGGTGCGTTGCTGCTGAGTGCGATGAGCGTGTCGGCCGAGCCGTTGCAGGAGTTGCGCGTGCTTTCCGAGCACCCGGTCGACGGCATGCGCGGCGGTAACCTGTCGGGGCTGGCGATGTGTGGCAGCGAGTTGTGGACGGTGTCGGACCGCGATGACGACCAGATTTATCGGCTCAATACCGCCGATCAGGTCTGGCAGGCCGAAGCCTTGCACATCGACGTGCCCGAAGTGCCGGAGACCGGTTTACCGTGGGGGTTGCGCTCGCGCAATTGGGCCGCGTCGTTCGTGCGCGGTGGCGATCTGGATTTCGAAGGCATCACCTGCGACAGCGCTGGCAATCGCTACATCGTCAGCGAAGGCCATGCAGCGGTATTGCAGGTGCCCCTCAATGGCCCGGCCAACTGGCTGAAAATCTCGCCGATGATGGTTCGCGAAGCGCGGGCCAGCGGCATGCTCCTGCATTTCAATGCGATATTCGAAGGCCTGGCGATCAACCCGGCAGGCGATCAGATGTGGCTGGCGGCCGAACGGCAAAGCCGTGGCTTGCTCAAGATCAAGCGCCAGCAGACGGTGTGGGATTGCGACGGTCGTTGCGTGCTGCTCAGCGAGAGTGGCAAGGAGATGCAGCCGCCGCAGTTCCCGGATGCCAAAGCGGTCGATCGGGACTTTTCCGACCTTTCGTTGTTCAACGGCAAACTGTTTACCCTTGAACGCAACGCCTTCCAGATATGTCGTCGCGATGCGCAAACAGCCAAGGTCGAGCGTTGCTGGTCGTATGCGGCCGAACTGTTGCAGGCCAACCGCCAATACTCACAGAGCTACGGGCTGGAAGAGGCACTGATCGTTGATGCTGAGGGTGCGTGGATCGGCGTCGACAATAATTTTGGCCCACGTGCCGACGGTGAGGTTCGGCCGGTCGTCTGGCGGTTCGCCGCACCTGACGGTGGCTGGAGCGCCAAGCCTTGAGCCAGCAACCACCGGGCAAGCGCGCCGGGCGGGTGCTGATGATCCTGGCCTGGTGCGCTGCGCTTTTTCTGGCCACGCGGTTTTTCGGCCAGTGGGAACAACGCCAGCAGAATCCGAACGTGGTGGTGAGTTCGCAGCAGGGCGAAGGTTATATCGAAGTGAAGCTGGCCGGTAACGCCCAGGGGCATTTTGTCGCCAGCGGCCAGATCAACGGCGAGCCGGTTGAATTCCTGCTCGACACCGGCGCAACCGATGTGGCGATCCCGGCGGATCTGGCCGAGCGTTTGAAGCTGCAAGAGGGTTTTGGTGTGACCCTGAGCACGGCCAATGGCCTGAGCCAGGGCTATCGTACAAAAATTGACCGCCTGCAACTGGGCGACATCGTGCTGCGGGACGTCCGCGCACTGGTGGCGCCAGGCTTGCAGGGTGATCAGGTGCTGCTCGGGATGAGCGCCCTGAACAAACTTGAATTTACTCAGCGCGGTGGCACCATGCTGCTGCGCCAGACAACGAAACGATGAGGCCCGCATGAGCGACATCCTTGCAGACAGCTTAGACGGCGTAGAGCGCCGCTCGCTGGCTGACTTCACCGAAAGTGCCTACCTCAACTACTCCATGTACGTGATTATGGACCGTGCCTTGCCGCATATCGGCGATGGCCTGAAACCGGTGCAGCGTCGCATCATTTATGCGATGAGCGAACTGGGGCTGGACGCTGACTCCAAACACAAGAAATCGGCGCGTACCGTCGGTGACGTACTCGGTAAATTCCACCCCCACGGCGACTCGGCGTGCTACGAAGCGATGGTGCTGATGGCTCAGCCGTTCAGCTATCGCTACACGCTGGTCGACGGCCAGGGTAACTGGGGTGCGCCGGATGATCCCAAGTCCTTCGCGGCCATGCGTTACACCGAGGCTCGCCTGTCGCGTTATTCCGAAGTGCTGCTCAGCGAACTGGGCCAGGGCACCGCGGACTGGGGGCCGAACTTCGACGGCACCCTGCAGGAACCGCTGGTATTGCCAGCGCGTCTGCCGAACATTCTGCTCAACGGTACCACCGGCATCGCCGTGGGCATGGCCACCGACGTACCGCCGCACAACCTGCGCGAAGTCGCCACGGCGTGCGTGCGCTTGCTTGATGAGCCCAAAGCCACGGTCGAGCAACTCTGTGAACACATCCAGGGCCCGGACTATCCGACCGAAGCGGAAATCATCACGCCGCGCGCCGACCTGCTGAAAATGTACGAAACCGGCAAGGGCTCGGTGCGCATGCGCGCCGTGTACCACGTCGAGGACGGCGACATCATCGTCACCGCGCTGCCGCATCAGGTCTCCGGGGCCAAAGTGCTGGAGCAGATCGCCGCGCTGATGCAGGCCAAACCGTCGAAAGCGCCGCAGATCGCCGACCTGCGCGACGAATCCGACCACGAAAATCCGTGCCGCATCGTGATTATCCCGGTCAACAGCCGCGTCGATCACGAAGCGCTGATGCAGCACCTGTTCGCCAGCACCGAGCTGGAGTCGACCTACCGGGTCAACGTCAACATCATCGGCCTGGACGGCAAGCCACAGCTCAAAAACCTGCGCGCCTTGCTGGTCGAATGGCTGGAGTTCCGCGTGCAGACCGTGCGTCGCCGCTTGCAATTTCGCCTCGACAAGGTCGAGCGTCGTCTGCACCTGTTGGACGGTTTGCTGATTGCCTACCTCAATCTGGATGAAGTGATCCACATCATCCGTACCGAGGAACACCCCAAAGCCAAGCTGATCGAGCGCTTCGCCCTCAGCGAGATTCAAGCCGACTACATCCTCGACACCCGTCTGCGTCAATTGGCGCGACTGGAAGAAATGAAGTTGCGCGACGAGCAGGACGAACTGCTCAAGGAACAAGCCAAGCTGCAAGCGCTGCTGGGCAGCGAAGCCAAGTTGAAGAAACTGGTGCGCACCGAGCTGATCAAGGACGCCGAAACCTATGGCGACGACCGCCGCTCGCCAATCGTGGAGCGCGCCGAAGCCAAGGCGTTGACCGAGCACGATCTGCTGCCGAACGAGAAAGTAACAGTCGTGTTGTCGGAAAAAGGCTGGATCCGTTCGGCCAAAGGTCATGACATCGACGCCACTGGCCTTTCGTACAAGGCAGGCGACGGCTTCAAGACCTCGGCAGCGGGACGCTCCAACCAGTTTGCGGTGTTTATCGACTCCACCGGCCGCAGCTATTCGGTCGCCGCGCACACGTTGCCGTCGGCGCGTGGCCAGGGCGAGCCGTTGACCGGCCGTCTGACGCCGCCACCGGGCGCATCGTTCGAATGCGTGATGATGCCGGAAGACGACGCGCTGTACGTGATCGCTTCCGACGCCGGTTACGGATTCGTGGTCAAAGGCGAAGACCTGCAAGCCAAGAACAAGGCCGGTAAAGCCCTGTTGAGCCTGCCGAACAACGCCAAAGTGATCGCACCGCGTCCGGTGACCGATCGTGAACAGAACTGGCTGGCCTCGGTCACGACCGAAGGTCGCCTGCTGATTTTCAAAATCAGCGATCTGCCACAATTAGGTAAGGGCAAGGGCAACAAGATCATCGGTATTTCCGGTGAGCGCGTGGCCAGTCGCGAAGAATATGTCACGGACATCGCCGTGCTTGCGGAAGGCGCAACGCTGGTGTTGCAGGCCGGAAAACGGACTCTGTCGCTCAAAGCCGACGACCTCGAACACTACAAAGGCGAGCGTGGTCGCCGTGGCAATAAACTGCCGCGTGGCTTCCAGCGAGTCGATGCACTGCTCGTCGAAAACCTCAATTAGGCGTCCCAGAGCGCTCGATCTACGATTTAACGCGTAGATCGACGCTTTGGCGCTGGAGTCGGAACGCATATTCACGGATGATATGGCCTTTCAAGCGCCGGCGTGGCCGAGCGTTCTTCATATTTATTGAGTATTTTCACTGTGGTCAGCCGAGTGGCGGCCACCTGGACGGGATGATGACTGCTCTGCGCCCCCTTATTTTCCTGCTCGCCGGCGTTCTTGGCCTGGCGGGTTGCAGCGTACACCAGCCGGTGTCGCTGTATCAGCTGGACAGCGGAAGTCCGGTTCAGCCTGCGCAAAGCGCAGGCATGGCGGTTTTGTTGGGCCCTGTAGTCGTCGCCGACTACCTGCAACGTGAAACCCTGCTGCAACGTCAACCGGACGGCAGTCTGCAAGCGGCGACCGATGGTCGTTGGGCCGGCAGCCTTTCGTCGGATATCGACCAGTTGCTGCTGCGTCAGGTTGCCGGTCATCTGGACAGCCAGCGCGTGGTATTGGCGCCGGCCACTCAGGGCTTCACCCCGGATGTGCAGGTATTGCTGACCATCACGCGTCTGGACTCCGGCGAGAAACAACCGGCGATTCTCGATGCGCAATGGCGATTGATCGACCGTCGTGGAAAGGTGCGCGATAACCGTATCGTCCACCTGCAAGAACTGCACGCCGGTAGCACGGCTTCGCAGGTTCAGGCACAGGGGATTCTGTTGCAGCGGTTGGCCGATCAACTGTCGGTGGCGCTCAAACCGCTGGCCAATCAGCCGCCGGTGGTCGAGGCGCAGCGTAAACCGGCACCGAAACCGGCAGCGCCTTCGGAAGCCGACAAGCAGCCGAAGATCCCGATGGCTTCGCCGATTCGCACCGATATGGAAGTGTTCCGCTTCTAAGTCTGGTTTGAGTCAAGACAAAGCCCGCCTTGTGCGGGCTTTGTTGTGTCTGCTGTCTGGCGATTTGTGGTCAGGCGTCTAGCCCCTTCGCGAGCAAGCCCGCCCCCACAAGGGTTCTGGTGTTTGCGGTTCCCCTGTGGGAGCGGGCTTGCTCGCGAAGGGGTCGGATCAGGCTACGAAAAAGCCCGCAGACAATCACTCATCTGCGGGCTCCTTTACAGCGGGGTCAGACCTCAGGCCCGGCGCTCATGCATCCGCGCCAGTTGCCGCTCCAGCATCGATGGATAAGGCTCCATCAACCGCTCGACACAGCACGCCCCCTCGGGACTGGCGATCGGGCGAATCCGTGCACGCTGACGGATTAGCGCGTCATCACTGATCTTGCGTTCAACCAGCAGCAAATTGCGGCTGTGCTGTGACAAGGCCAGCGCGTCCTGGGCCGAATCGGTGAGCAGCAGATCAATCTGGCTCAGGCCGAACAACTCATCACCCAGGGTCAGGCCCAGTTGCAATTGCAGGGTAATGCCACTGTCCGCGACTTCAATCTGCAACTGATGGCCCAGCGCTCGCAGTAACTCGCCGCAACAGATCGCGTTGGTCAGGTAGTCGTCGCCACTGTCCTCGGTGTGGAACAGCATCAGCGTGCTGCCATCGTTCAGGGTTTCGATCTCGCCTTGATACAGCGAAGCGGCTTGATCGAGGCAATCGCGGTAGCGCTTTTGCAACTCTTCCAGACGGGTCCGAGGCAAACGGCGCAGTTGCTCCTGCGAGCCCAGTTGCACGGCCAGTACTGCCGTGTGCTGAGGCACGCTTGGCGTGGCCTGGCGAATCGGCGGTTGCGCGGTTTCATTCAAGGACTCGTCACGCAGGTCGGCGAAGGCGTCGTCGTCCTCATCGTCTTCGACGGTGCTGACCACCCGGCGTGCCGCAGGCTTTTGCGCGGCCATCGGCCGGCTCTCGTCGAAGCTCGGGTCGCGCAGGTTACGCACTTCGAACTCGGTCTCGTCGTCTTCGAACTCGGGCTCCGGTTCTGGCTCGGGTTCAACAGGCTCGGGGGCATAGTTGGCGTGTAACTGACGGGCCAGATCGCCGATCTCGTCCTGACGCTCGATGCCCGGGGTGTACTCATCGATCCGGCGCAGCCATACGCGCAGTTGCAGGAGCGGCGTGGAGATGTGCCGACCCAGCCGCAGGCTCAGGGCCAACGACAGCGCCAACAGAATCGCACTCAAGATGCCCATGCTCTGCAGGCTGATGGTCATCGGCTGCTGGAACTGATCCATGTCCAGGCTGATGCGCAGCTGCCCGGCGGTCACGTCCTGAAAAGTGATCTTGCTTTCGTACATGCCTTCGGCTTCGCCCAGCAGGCTGTGCTTGGGGCGCTGACCGGACTCGGCGAGGATGCGGTTATCCACGCTGTAAATGGCGGCGTGGGCCACCAGTTTGTTTTTGGTCAGATTATTGAGCAGTACGTTGAGGCTGAGGATGTCGTTGGACACCAGCAACTCCGTGGCGGAGGTGGCGGTCTGCGTGGTCAGGCTTTCGCCCAGCGCATCGGCCTGCTCGTGCATGGCCTGCTTGAATTGCAAACCCATCACGCCGGCATAGATCACCAGGGCCAGAGCGACCAGGATCACGTTATGGCTGGCAATGCGCAATGCAATCGGTACACGGCGGTGGCGCAGTGCACGGAAGATCAGCAGGAAGAAGTTATCGGTTTTAACTGGCGTGGGCCGGTTCACTGAGCTCGGCTCTTTTGTCCGTGAAGTTGACGCGCAGTATAGCGACAGGCCCTAGACCGGCAAAGCGCTCGCGGTGCCCGATGGTCACTGAAAGTGGGTAGAATGCAGTTTTTTTCCAGTTGCGGGGGTGCGCGTTGCGCGAAATCGTCCTGATTAACATCACGGGAGTCGACCGTCCGGGTCTGACGGCGGCCATTACCGGTGTTCTGGCCCAGGGTGGTGTGAACATTCTCGACATCGGTCAGGCGGTGATCCACGACACCCTGTCGTTTGGCATCCTGGTTGAAATTCCCGATTCCTTGCAAGGCAAGTCGGTGCTCAAGGACATCCTGTTCAAGGGCTACGAGCTTGATCAGCAAGTGCGCTTCACCCCAGTGTCCGAAGAGGATTACCAGCAATGGGTGGGCAATCAGGGCAAGAAACGCCACATCGTCACCCTGTTGACGCGCAAAGTGACGGCTGGCCAATTGCAGGCCGTCAGTTCGATCACCGCCAAATACGGCCTGAACATCGATCACATCGACCGTCTGTCGGGTCGCATGCCGCTCGACACCCCGGCCGACCAGGGCAAGGGCTGCATCGAGTTCTCCGTGCGGGGCGAAGCGGCTGATCCGCAGGCGCTGCGTGCCGAGTTCCTCAGCGTCGCGCAGGAACTGAACGTCGACATCGCCTTCCAGGAAGATTCGCTGTTCCGTCGCAACCGTCGCCTGGCGGTGTTCGACATGGACTCGACGCTGATCGAAGCCGAAGTCATCGATGAACTGGCCAAGGCGGCCGGAGTTGGCGAGCAGGTTTCGCACATCACCGAGCGTGCCATGGCGGGCGAACTGGATTTTCGCGCCAGCTTCAAAGAGCGTCTGGCGCTGCTCAAAGGCCTCGACGTCAGCGTGCTGGACTCGATCGGTGCTTCGCTGCGCCTGACCGAGGGAGCCGAAACCCTGTTCGCCGAACTCAAGCGTCTGGGTTACAAGACCGCAATCCTGTCGGGCGGCTTCACCTATTTCGCCAAGCAATTGCAGGCCAAACTCGGTATCGACTATGTGTTCGCCAACGAACTGGAAGTGGTCGACGGTAAGTGCACAGGCGTGGCGATCGAGCCGATTGTCGATGCGCAACGCAAGGCTGACCTGTTGAAAGAACTGGCGCACAAGGAAGGTTTGCGTCTGGAGCAGACCATTGCGGTCGGCGACGGCGCCAATGACCTGCCGATGCTGGCCATTGCCGGGTTGGGCGTGGCGTTTCGCGCCAAGCCGTTGGTCAAGCAGTCGGCGAAGCAGGCGATCTCCACCCTTGGGCTCGATGGCGTGCTGTATCTGCTGGGCTTCCGGGATCGCGACGGGCAGCTCTGACTCTCCAGGGCCTGCGTCGGACTCTTCGCAAACAAACCCGCTCCCACTTTGGAATGCATTTCAAGTGTGGGAGCGGGCTTGCTCGCGAAGGGCGCAACCCGGTCTAAAGCGACTTCCACAACGAATCGAAATCCTCTTCGCTCCCGCTCTGCGACGCCGCCTCCAGCGAGCGATAGGCAAACTGATTGAAACTGTGCGTACTCGCCACCCGTCGATCCAGCCCGGCGGGGTGCTCCTCGCCCAGGGTGTTGATCAGCACCTTACTGCCTTCCTGAAAGGGTAAACGCGGCGCCAGCAAGGTGGCCGGCAAGTCGATCGAGCTGATCTGCGGCAGTAGCAATCCCCGTAAATAGTGGCTGTGATCGTCCCGCGAGCGCACCAGTTGCAAACCGCACGGTTGTGCATGGGGCGCCACCAGTTCAATGCCCATCTGCGTGCCGCTGCCGCGCACCTGCCGGATCCAGCGAATGACCGCGATGCTCCAGCCCTGATTCGTGCTGTCCTGAATCCCGAGCATTTCCCCGGTCTGTAGCTCGACGGGGACTTCTTTCGGCCAGCCCAGGCAATAACCACCGGGACTGTGATTGATCACAGGCAGAGCATACGTCGGATAGTGTGGCGTGCTGTCGGTGCTGCTGTCGTCCTCCACCAACTGGTCGTACTGAATTTCTTCGTAGGGCAGAAACTCATCGGCCTTGCTTTGCGGCGCGGCGTCGAACGCCTGGCTCCAACTGTCCTTTTCACCTTGAGTCACGGCGCTGCTGAAGTTTGCCGCGCGTGCGCCGGGGAGCTTGAGCAGTTCGCTGAACGTGCGTTCACCACCCAAATAGAAGTGCAGGGCGCTCATGCCCACGCACACGGTCAGGCTGCCTTGGCCCACGGTGCGCTGAAAACTGCGCTCGGCCGCCTGGCCCCAGGTCGCATGCAAGTGTTGCAGGGTGTCGAAGCTCAGCCCGGCAGGGACGGGCAGCGGCGTCGACGTGTCCTGGCGCTGCAGAAATGCCTCGATGACATTCACCAGCGGCTGCGGATCGAAGCCGAGCAGTGCATTTTTCTGCTCACTGCGGAACATGTTGCGATAGCGCGGCCCGGCATCGAGTTCGGCGCTGATCGCAAACAAACCCTCGTCCGGGCTACCGGGATGCAGTTTGAGCAAAGCACTCCACGGCTCGATCACTTCTGCCAGCCGGGCAATCTGGTTCTGTCGCAGTTGATTGCAGCGGGCGCAGCCCAATAGCAGGGCGGCGATGTAAGTCTGTTCCAGGCTCAACTCGGTGCTCAGGCTGGCGAGATCGTCATGCACCTGGCGCTGTTGCAACTGCAATTGACAGGCTATTCGATAGAGCTGATGCAGCTCGAACCACAGATGCTCCGGCGGCGAGCTGTACAACTGCGCGGCGCGCACCCCTTGAGCTTTAAGTGCATGGGCTGCCCGTTGCAGGGTCTGGCTGACAAGTGCTGCGCGATCCTTGCTGTACTTCGGCGCAATGCGCAACACGATCTGTTTGTAGCCGATGGCCAGATGACCTTGTAGCGCCTGACACAGGTTGCTGATCTTGCGCGAGCGCTCCTCGAGCATGATCGCCTGATGCAGGAAGTGCCGCTCCAGATGCTGGCAGACGAAGTACACCTCAGGGCGCAGCAGCTCCAGCAGTTGCAGGCGATTGTCACTGGGGGTGAGCAACAGATTGAGTTCGCCCAGGCCTTGATACAACAGGCGGGCGGTTTCGCCGATGTTGGCTTTGGGCAGGTCGGCGATCCAGCGTTTGAGATCGCGCGGGGTGTGTTCACAGAACGACAGGCGCGTTTGCGTTGGCGTCGGGGCGCGTAATGTCGGTTGGAATTGAGGCTCACTCATGCCATGACCAGCTCCGGAAACGAATGGGGCAATGCACAAAACTCTAGCAGCTGTGGCCGGGTTCGCGGGTTCCTGTGGGGTTTTTTACCGTTTGTCTGCTTGCTCGTTGCCATGCCGTAGGCGCAACTAGGCTCTTAGGCGTGCGATCGGATACGCACGGTCGTACGGCCTGTTGCCAATAGCGGGCAGGTCTCTTCATAACTTCAAGGAGATGAGGTTCATGTCTAAATATGTAGTGGCAAATCAGTGGGGCGGCAGTTCGGCCCCTTGGCATCCAGGTGGAGATTGGGTGCTGGGCGCGCGGGACAACCAGAACGTCGTGGCCATCGAGATCAAGTCCGGTGACGACGGCAAAACGTTCACCGGCACCATGACCTACGCCGGTGAAGGGCCCATTGGCTTCAAGGCGCAACGCACAGGCCAGAACCAGTACAACGTCGAGAATCAGTGGGGTGGCAACGATGCCCCGTGGCATCCGGGCGGCAAGTGGGTCATTGGCGGACGGGACAATCAGAACGTTGTCGCGTTGAGCGTCACTTCCAATGATGGAGGGAAAAACCTCAGTGGCACCAATACCTATGCCAACGAAGGGCCAATCGGCTTTCGTGGGCAAATAGAGTAACGGTCCCCGCGAGTCGTATCCGCCCATTCGCAGACGTGCGAACGGGCGGATCAGTGGCTACATCAGACTCAGGCTTTTGGCAGCGCCAAACCCTGGCCCATCTGCACTGGCGAGCCAGCCGCCAGTTCTTCAGCCCACTTCACTTGATCCGGCCCGAACAGCACGATCGCGGTCGAACCCAGCTTGAAACGGCCCAGTTCGGCGCCTTTTTCCAGATGAATCGGCGCGCGGGCGGCTTCGTCGTAGCGGAAGGTTTTCAGCTCGCGTTTCGGCGGCGTGACCAGGCCGGCCCACACGGTTTCGATCGAAGCCACAATCATCGCGCCCACCAGAACAACCGCCATCGGGCCGCGTTCGGTGTCGAAAATGCACGCTACGCGCTCGTTGCGGGCGAACAGCTCCGGGACGTTTTCGGCGGTGGTCTGGTTGACCGAGAAGATCCGGCCCGGGATGTAGACCATTTCACGCAGGGTGCCGGCCAGCGGCATGTGTACGCGGTGGTAGTCCTTCGGCGACAGGTAAATGGTGGCGAAGTCGCCGCCCATGAACGGCGCTGCGTTTGCCGCGTCACCGCCGAGCAGTTCCAGCACGCTGAAACTGTGGCCCTTGGCCTGGAACACCCGACCGTGTTCGATCGGGCCGAGCTGGCTGACGGCACCGTCGGCCGGGCTGAGGACTGCGCCCGGGGTTTCGTCCAGCGGACGCGCGCCGTCTTTCAGGGCGCGGGTGAAGAACGCGTTGAAGTGCTCGTAGGCAGTCAGGTCTTCAACCAGTGCCTGCGACATGTCCACTTGATAGCGCTTGGCGAACCACTGGGTGAACGCATTCTTGAACCAGCGCACGCGGCACTCGGCAATGCAGCCGGCCAGGCGCGACAGCAAATGATGAGGCAGCAGGTACTGGCTGAGGATAAACAGACGCTCTTTCATTAGTTGTCCTTAAAAACCTTAAATCTCGACAGGCGTGTCGGGGTGGTTGCCCCATTCGCCCCAGGAACCGGCGTAGCCTTTGACTCGCGGATAACCGAGGGACTTGGCCACCAGATAAGTGAAACCCGACCGGTGATGGGTCTGGCAGTGGGTAATGATTTCTTTGTCCTTGGTGATCCCCAGGTCTTCGAGGATCTGCGGCATGTCAGTGCGAATGCGTAACTGACGCGCCTTGTCCATGCCCGCCGTCCATTCGAAATTGACGGCGCCGGGAATATGGCCGGCTTTGGCGGCCAGGACCTTCTCGCCGGAGTATTCCAGCGGCCCGCGTGCATCCCAGATCGCCAGGTCGGCGGCGCCGAGACGGCTTTGCAGGTATTCGCGCGTGGCGGTCGGTTCTTCGTGCAGCGTCAATGCCACCGGACCACCGGCGGCAGGAGGTACCTGGATCGACATCGGCATGCCATCGGCCAGCCACGCCGGCAGACCGCCATCGACATAGTGGTACTTGTCGTGACCGATCACGTCGAGCAGCCAGATGAAGCGTCCGGCCCAGCCGCCGCCCTCGTCGTCATAGACCACGTAGACCGCGTCCTGGCGATGGCCCAGCTCACCGAACAACGCTTCCAGATCGGCTTTGGCCGGCAACAGTCCCGGCGCCGGTGGCTGGCCGAACTGGGTTCGTTTCGGATCGACAAACCGCGCCCCGGGAATGTGTCCTTCGGTGTAGCGGGCGGCACTGGTCAAGTCCACCAGAATCAGATCGCTTGCCTCGAGCCTGGGGAGCAGGTCGCTCGGTTCGATCACGAGCGGCAAGCCAGAGAAGTCAGACATGTGAGGTCTCCAGAGCACAAAGTGGGGGATTGTAGCGCAGCCTCATCGGCCACGGCTGCTAAAGCTGTGCAGGGCTTTTTCGATGCATTGCGCGGTTTTGCCAAAGGCTTGCACGGTGATATCGGCGAAGGGGCCACCGCCCTGATCGGCGACGACGATCATGATCACCCGGCCATTGTTGACCAGTGAGCGCAGGAACAGGTGCTCGCCACGAAACAGAGAGCGCAGGTTCGGCGGCAGCAGGGCAGAGAATTGTCCATCGTTTTGCGGGTTGATCCGTACCTGCGCCTGTTGCGCGAGCAGCCGTTGCAGGACTTTGCTCTGACTGACCACAAAGTTCAGCGCCCCCGCTTCTTTTGGCAGGCCGAAGGTCTGGTGCACGCGCAGATTGGACTGGGTGCGATCGGCCATCAGGATCATCACCCGATGCATGCCGCTGGCGACCAGGGCGTCACGGGCGGCAACGGTCAGGCTCATGGCATTGGTGAAGCGACTCGGCTCGGCCAGCAGTTCGGCGCATTGCCGGCGCCACTGCGTCAGATCTTCGGCGCTGGGGGCGGCGGCCGGGAGCATTCCGGCCGGCAAGCGATGAGTGCCCCACGGCCATAGCAGCGAAACGGCCGGGTGCCACAGATCCGGCAGCGCATGGTGACGCGCGCTGTTGGCAGCCTGTTGGTGCAATTGCTGCTGCACCTCGTCCATCGAAATTTGCAGATAAAGGCTGGTCAGGTACTGCCAGCGCTTACTGTGCGGACTGTCCCACGCCTGTTGCGCCGACAGCGCCAGCCCGTTGGCCAGCAGCACGGTGTTGGCCGGCTGATTGAGCCAGCGGCGCAACGTCGGATCATCGTCCAGACGATTTTGCTGACGTAACGGGTGCTCGCTGTCGCGGGCGATTCTAAGGACCTTGACCAATTCGCGGCGCTCGCCGAGCAGCAATTTGTAGCCTTGTTGCACCCAGACCGGCAGGTGCCATACGTGCACCAGCGCCTCTGCGATTTTCAGCAGGCGCACGCCGAACAACTGTTTCTCGACAGTGCGCGCCGACTCGCCCTTGTGGATAACCCGCAGTTCCCACTCTTCAAGCAACTGTGGATACGTCAGCGCCAGCGGCCACAACGGCGAGAGAAACAGCAGACTGCCCCAATGAATGTCCTGCCACAGCCGCGCCAGGCGACTGGCAAAAAAACCGTTGGCCTGTTGCGTGGCGTGTTGGCTGATCATTTGCAGTTGCCGCAGGGCCTTGGGAATCTGCATCTGCGGTTCGGCAGGCAGGCGTGCCAGCAGTTCTTCGGTGCGGGCGAGGCCGAGACGGTTGATCGCCACTTCGAGATTTTCCGCCGGTGTGCTCATCGTGCCGTGGGTGTGACGATTTGCCTCACGGATGATGCTCAAGGCCAGCGCCGGGCTGTCCTGCATCAGGTCAGCGATGTCGCGCAGAGAACTGCGGTTGTCACGAATGGCCCGGCAGACTTTGTCGTGAGCGTCTTGCGGCACGGGCAGGCGCACGCTATCGAGCCATGTCACCCAGCCTTCAAGGGTGGTCGGTTTTACGTGTGGGACGTTCGTTTCATTAGCCATGTCTGGACGAGATCTTCACTGACTGTAGACGCGCCCGGCATGGGCTAAATTGGCTTTTCGCCTGAACTGGCTATAGTCTGGCGCAGTTTTGCCGATAAGTAGAAGAAGAGATTTTTTAACTTCCGAATATGACCTTGAACCCGACTTAAATAAGTACTTTCTACCTATGGCTAAAATTATCGGCATCATCGTCGTATTCGCGAGCGTGCTCGGCGGATACGTGCTCTCCCACGGCAAGATTGCCGCCCTGGTCCAGCCCTTCGAGGTGATGATCATCGGTGGTGCGGCACTGGGTGCATTCCTCCAGGCCAACCCCGGTTACATGACGATGCACGTGCTCAAGAAATCCCTGAGCATGTTCAGTTCGCGTTTCAGCCACACCTTCTACCTGGAAGTGCTCGGCCTGATCTACGAGATCCTCAACAAGAGCCGTCGCGAAGGCATGATGGCCATTGAAGGCGACATCGAAGACGCCGCCGCGAGCCCGATTTTCGCCAAGTACCCGGCAGTCCTTAAAGATGAACGCATGACCGCGTTCATCTGTGATTACCTGCGCATCATGTCCTCCGGCAACATGGCTCCCCACGAGCTCGAAGGCCTGTTCGACATGGAGCTGTACAGCCTCAAAGAAGACCTTGAGCACCCGTCCCACGCGGTAAACGGCATTGCCGACGCCATGCCGGGTTTCGGTATTGTCGCGGCGGTACTGGGTATCGTGGTGACCATGGCATCCTTGGGTGAGGGCGATCAGAAGTCCATCGGTCTGCACGTCGGTGCGGCGCTCGTGGGTACCTTCTTCGGTATTCTCGCCGCGTACGGTTTCTTCGGCCCGTTGGCGCATTCCCTGGCCCACGATGCCAAGGAAGAACTGAACGTCTACGAAGCCATCAAGGCCTCGCTGGTGGCTTCGGCTTCCGGCATGCCGCCATCGTTGGCGGTGGAGTTCGGTCGCAAGGTGCTGTACCCGGCGCACCGTCCAAGCTTTGCCGAGCTGGAACAAGCCGTTCGCGGTCGTTAAGCCATGGAAAATAATCAGCCGATAATCATCAAGCGCGTCAAGCGCATAGCCGGTGGGCACCACGGCGGGGCATGGAAAATCGCCTTCGCCGACTTCGCCACGGCAATGATGGCGTTCTTCCTGGTGTTGTGGCTGCTGTCCACCGCAACGCCGGAGCAGAAGATCGCCATCGCCGGCTATTTCAAAGACCCGGTCGGCTTCTCTGAAAGTGGCACGCCTTACATCATCGATCTGGGCGGTACACCGACCCTGGCCCCGGAAAATACCCTCAACCCCGAGGTGAAATCCCAGCCACAACCGGACAAGGTCACCGTCGACACCGATCAGGTCGAAGGCATGGCCGAGCAGGTCGAGAAGGAGCGTCTGGAACTGCTCCTGCAAGAGTTGCAGAACAAGGTCGACGAAAACCCGCAACTGCAGAAGTTCAAGGATCAGATCCTCTTCGAGATCACGCCGAACGGCTTGCGCATCCAGATCATGGACGCCGAGAACCGGCCGATGTTCGACTCCGGTTCCGCACGTCTGAAGCCGTACTTCGAAGACATCCTGCTGGCCATGGCCGACACCATCAAAGCGGTGCCGAACAAGATCAGTATCAGCGGCCACACTGACGCCCAGCCATACATTGGCCGTGGTGATTACGGCAACTGGGAACTCTCGGCCAACCGTGCCAATGCCGCTCGCCGCGCATTGGTCGCTGGTAGCTATCCGGAGGAGCAGGTGGCGCGAGTGGTGGGTTATGCCTCGTCGGCGTTGTTCGACAAGGAGAACCCGTTCAATCCGGTCAACCGCCGCATCGACATTGTCGTGCTGACCAAGAAGGCTCAGGCAGCCATCGAAGGTGCGCAAGGTGCCGAACCGGCGAAACCGGCAGAGCAAGGGCAAAATGGTGCCGTTGCAACGCCGCCGGTCGATCCGAACGCACTGCCGGCCGATCAGCAACCGGTGCCTGCCCACGAGTTGCGTGAACGGTTGAACCTGTTCGACGACGCGGCACCGAAACCGGCCGAGCCGGGAAGTGCGGCGCCGGCGCCGACAACGCCCCCGGCGACTGCACCGGCCCCCGCGCCGAAGCAGTGACCCCTAAAAAGCCACGGTAACCGTGGCTTTTTTGTGCCTGCCTGCGTCGCATTGACCAATCGCAGTTTTCGCATTCACGGAAGATCAGTTATGGAAAGAGTCAAAGCCTATTTTCAGCGGCACGGCCACGCCCCCTTCAAGTTTGGTGAGGGGCGGGTCAGTGGTTATATCTCGGCCACGCTCGGGCTGTTGAGCCTGCTCGCGGTGTTGTGCTTCCTGTTTCCCGAGTGGCTCACCACTGCTGAACTGCGCAAGGTCTACGACGAACAGTTTGCGCGTACCACGCTGTTGCTGGGGCTGGTGCTGTCGTTCAGCCTCGGTACCCTGAATATCCTGCTCAACAAACGCAAGCGTCTGGGGATCACCGGGCTGGTCGCGTCGGGGCTGGCGGTATTTCTCGGCGGCACCAACGTGCAGGTCAGTGCAATCGGGCAGACCCCGTACTCGCTGGGTCTGGACTGGTTTGTCCTGGCGCTGCTGGTCTCGGCCATCGTGTTTATTCCTCTGGAAAAACTGTATGCCAAGGACCCCGAGCAAAACATTCTGCGACCGCACTGGCGCACTGACCTGACCTACTTTTTTGTCAGTCACATGCTGGTGCAATTCATCCTGATTTTCATCACCGCTTCGTCGAGCTACATCGCCGGTTGGGCCGTGTCGCCGGGCTTTCAGGCCAGCGTGCAAAGCCTGCCGCTGGTGGTGCAGTTCCTGCTCGCGGTGCTGGTGGCGGACCTCGGTCAGTACTGGCTGCATCGGCTGTACCACGTTGTACCTTTTCTGTGGCGCCTTCACGCCGTGCATCACTCCAGCACGCACATGGACTGGCTGGCCGGATCCCGCGTGCATTTCATCGAAATCCTGCTGACCCGCACCGGCGTACTGGTGCCGCTGATGCTGCTGGGCTTTGCGCCGCAGGCGTTGAATGCCTATGTGATTCTGGTCGGCGTGCAAGCCGTACTGGCCCACGCCAACGTGCGGATCAAGGGTGGCTGGCTGAATTACCTGATCGTGCTGCCGCGCTACCACCACTGGCACCACGCCCGGCACAAGGACTACATCTACAAGAACTACGCGATCCACACGCCACTGGTGGACATGCTGTTCGGCACCTTCAAGCTCCCGCCGAAAGAATGGCCGGTGCGTTATGGCGTATTTGGCAAAGAGCTGCCGGGCGGGATTGTGCAGCAGCATCTTTATGCGTTTAAGAAGCCTGAGCCGAAGTAGGGCAGGTGGATGTGGAGGAGCCGCGTTGATCGCGGCTTTTTTACGTCTGTTGAACGGCAGGCTGTTGTAAAGGAAATGTCCTTCCGATTTTGAAGAATCCCCCTACAGCTATCTTTTTTTCGCCTCGTTACTGTGCCCGCCAGTTCTCGCGAGCACAAACCAGGGACGGTTTCGACATCGCGCTCTTTTCCTCTTTGCTTAAGGATAAGCGTATGTTCCGGCCGGCCAATGCGGCGCATTTCTCGTTGCAGATTCCTGCGATCCGTCACGACTTCAAGGTGCTGGCCTTCAGCGGCACCGAAGCAATCAGCAACCTTTACAACATCCACATTGAACTGGTCAGCGAGCACCCGGATTTCGATCTGGAGAGCTTGCTCAGCCAACCGG
>NZ_CAXAON010000014.1:0-120574 GCF_963970495.1 Pseudomonas sp. EA_65y_Pfl2_P78
CATCCCGAACTCAGCAGTGAAACGATGCATCGCCGATGGTAGTGTGGGGTTTCCCCATGTGAGAGTAGGTCATCGTCAAGATTAAATTCCGAAACCCCAATTGCGAAAGCAGTTGGGGTTTTGTTTTTTGGCTCGAAAAAGCTTCCTAAGAGTAACTGTCCGGTCACCCACTCCTGATCGTTCTCCAAATTAGCCAGGATAGTAGACACCATTTTTTAGTGCGCACTATCTTGGAGGTAGGGTAGCGTTCGGACGCTTACTTCGCTATCGACACACTTTCTAACCGATATCCATAACCGTAAATTGTCAGCAGTTGCCAACCCCTATCCGCTGTGAGTCCTAGCTTGTTGCGCAGGCGATATATGTGGGTATCCAGAGGTCTCGAGGAAGCCACTTCTTCATGGGGCCAGAAGCGCTCGTAAAGATAGTCGCGTGATAACGGCCGACCGAGATTGCTGAACAGACAGCGCGCCAACCGATATTCGCGCTCCGTCATGACGATCGCCTTGCCTTCGCGGGTGACGCTCAGTTCGGCGTCATCGAAGGTCAAATCATTGAAGCAGCGGACTTCAGTAGCGGCTGTACGTTGCAGACTGTGTCGGCGCAGTACCGCAGCAACTCGAGCCTTCAGTTCGTTGGGGCGAAACGGTTTGCTGACATAGTCATCAGCTCCCGCATTCAACGCCTGGACGATATCGCTTTCTCCGTCGCGACTGGTAAGCATGATCGCGGCCGGTGGTGCTTCCATGTGTTCGCGGGTCCAGCGCAAAAGGGCCAGGCCGGAGAGGTCGGGGAGTTGCCAGTCGAGGATTAGCAGGTCGAAGGTTTCCCGGCGTAACTGTCGCAGCAGGTCTTCGCCACGTTCGAAGCTGTGTAGTGACCATGGCTGGTCTCCGACTTCAGCCATTTGTTGCAGGGTTTGCTCGACCCGGCGCAGTTCGGCGGGCTCGTCGTCCAGTATTGCAACGCGCATACGCGGTTCTTCCCTGTTGCTGGGGCGGTGGGGTGTCGACAATACCGGCTCGCCCATCGCTATGAAAGTATGCGGCCGCCATTGGTCGACGTCCGCTATGATTCTCCGTTCTACGTCTTCAGACCTGTGGCCTATGAAACCATTCACCTACCCCTGCCGTTTTTCCCATGAATGATCGGCGTCGGTACGAAAGTCGTGAACCCAGCCAAGTGCAGCGACTGTTTCGACAGTTGGTACGCGAGTGGTTGTGGATAAGTCTAGTGCTGTTGCCGCTGACTGCATTGCTGTCCTATCGCGCGCAGATCAACCTGCACGCTGCGGGTCCCGGGGGGGGAGCGATGCTGTCGGTGGGCATGGTGGCGTTTGTGTTGGGTTTGCTGCTTTGGCGTCCGCGCTGGGCGCTCTGGATAACGCTGACAGGCATGGCGTGTGCGCTGACGGCCAGTGCCGGGCTCGCTGAAATGCGACGTTGGTGGTCGCCGACACCTGCGGTACTGGGCATGTTGTTCGGCTATTTGATTTGGAACTGGCGACGTCTGAGTGTGGTGTTGACCTACTTCGGTTGGGAGTTGGCGCGGTTGGACAGCGAGCCGAAAGTCTTTCCCGAACGACGCCGCACACAACTCACCGGCGCCGATCGATTGCAGGGCCAGATCATGGCGCTTGAGCAAGCCATGAGCCGCACCCGTGATACCCGGCGTTTCATCGCTGACGGCCTGGAATACCTGCCGGTCGCGACACTGATCAGCGATCCAAAGGGGCAAATCCTGCTGGGCAATCGAAAGGCTCGCCATCTCTTCGAAAATCAACTGGTGGGCGACGATATCCTCGTTCAACTGGCGCGCCTCGGTTATCCAGAGTTGTCTACCGAGCCACACCCACTGTTGTCCGCGCTGCCACTGTTGGAGTTCAGAGATCACAAGGAACGCAGTCTGCGCCTGGAACGTGCGGCACTGCTGCCGGTAGACGGTGACACGCCCATCGGCTGGCTGTTGAGCCTGACAGATCTGAGTGCTGAACGCGCGGCGGAAGAACAGCGCGGTGTGTTGCTGCGCTTTCTCTCCCATGATCTGCGTGCTCCGCACTCGGCGATTCTCGCGTTGCTCGACGTCCACGGTCATCAGGCTGGTGCTGACTCGCCGTTGTTTGAACAGATTGAGCGTCAGGTCCGTCGCGCTCTGGATCTGACCGATGGCTTCGTGCTGCTGGCGCGCGCCGAATCTGAGGCCTATCAGTTTCAGCCAACGTTGTTCGCGATGTTGGTGCTCGACGTGCTGGATCAGGTCTTACCCATTGCCCAGCAAAAACGCATCGATGTGTTTCACGACATGGATGAGCAATCTCAGGAGCGGCTGATACAGGCCGACCAGGGGTTGCTGACCCGTGCCTTGTTCAACTTGCTGGAAAACGCGATCAAATACAGCCCGGCGGATAGCCGGATCGCGCTGCGTGTCAGTTGTGGCGGCGAATGGCTGCAGTGTGAGTTGACCGATCAGGGCAAGGGCATTGCCGCGCAGGAACTGCCGGATTTGTTCAGTCAGTACCGGCGTTTTTCATCCGCCCAAGGCATTGATGGTGTAGGCCTGGGCCTGTCGATGGTCAAGGCTGTGGTCGATCACCATGGTGGCCGCATCGAGTGCCGCAGCGTGGTTGATCAGGGCACCACGTTTGTCCTTGAGTTGCCGCTGATCCCTGAGTAAACAGATACAAAAAACCGGCTATATCAGCCGGTTTTTTTACATCCGAAAAAAACTTATGCACCATTTACGGCGTTTTATGAGCTTGGGAAATATATAAGTAAATCAATCTCTTATATTGAATATTCAAGCTTTTTCAACAAAACCGTACACAGGTTATCCACAAAATCTCAGACAGCCATTTGATCGCTGGCGGCGGGGGCTTGTGGGGCCGGTGGCAGTGAACCCATGTCGCGCTGGGTCTTCTCGTTCCACGCTTGCACACGGTCATTGAGTTCGGCGATGGCGCGGGGGCCAGTACCTTCGGCATACATCGGCTCGCCGATGACCACCGTGATCACACCGGATTTTTTCCCCCAGCCGATTTTCGGCCAGAATTTGCCGGCATTGTGTGCAATCGGCAGCACCGGAAGTGCAGCATTTACCGCCAAAGCGCTGCCACTGCGGGAGAACTTGCCGACAGTGCCAAAAGGAACGCGTGTACCTTCAGGGAAGATCAGCACCCAAACGTTGTCCTTGAGCAGTTCATCACCTTTGGCCGCGACTTGTTTAAGCGCGGCTTTCGGGTTGTCGCGATCGATTGCGATCGGCCGCAGCATCGCCATGGCCCAGCCGAAGAACGGCACGTAAAGCAGTTCGCGCTTGAGCACCTGGCTCAGCGGCGAGAAATACGCGGAGAGAAAGAACGTCTCCCAAGTGCTCTGGTGGTTCGATTGAATCACGCAGGGCTGGTCAGGCACGTTTTGCGCGCCTTTGATTTCGTAACGGATACCCAGAAACACCTTGGTTAACCACAAGGCGCAACGGCACCAGTACACGTTGATAAAACGATAACGCGCCTTGAATGGCAGAAAGGGCGCGATGAAAAAGCTCAGGCTGCACCACAGCAAGGAGGTGGTGCCCAGCAGCAGGTAAAAGAGGAAGATTCTGATGGCCCGCAGTATCGACATGGCGACGTTTACCGTTACGGGCAATGCCCGACTGTTCAAGCGCACTCCCGATCAATCCCTGGTCAGGAATTTCAGAAGTACTCTAGTTGTGGATAAGTTCTGCGGCAATCGCCGCTAGATCGTCAAAAATCAGAGTGCCAACCGGCAGGGTTTTGCCCTGAGTCTTTTCGCCTTTCCCGGTCTTTACCAAAACGGGTTGTGAATCGACGGCTTTGGCGGCCTCCAGGTCACCAAGGCTGTCACCGACGAACCAGACATGGGTCAGTTCGATGTTGTAATGCGCCGCGATGGTTTTCAACATCCCCGGTTTAGGTTTGCGGCAATCGCACCCCTCGTCCGGCCCATGCGGGCAATACACGATCAAACCGACCTCGCCACCCTGCTCCGCCACCAGTTCGCGCAAGCGCGTGTGCATGGCGTCGAGGGTGGCGAGGTCGTAGTAGCCGCGAGCAATGCCCGACTGGTTGGTGGCGACCGCCACCGTCCAGCCGGCCTTGCTCAACTGCGCAATCGCCTCGATCGAGCCGGGCAAAGGAATCCACTCCTCCACCGACTTGATGTAAGCGTCGGAGTCGTAATTGATCACTCCGTCACGATCGAGAATCAGCAGTTTCAACAGCAATCCCTCAACCCAGCAGCGAAATGTCGGCCACGCCCAGGAACAGGCCACGCAGTCGCGCCAGCAGCGCGTAACGGTTGGCCCGCACATTGGCGTCTTCGGCATTGACCATCACGGCGTCAAAGAACGCATCCACCGGTTCACGCAATGCCGCCAGGCGTGCCAGCGATTCGTTGTACTGACGCGCGGCGGCCATTGGCTGTACAGCCTGATCCGCTTGCTGGATCGCCGAATACAGCGAGAACTCGTTGGCATTGTCGAAGTACTTGGCCTGCACCTCAGTCGGTACAGCGCCTTCAAGCTTGCTCAGCAAGTTGGAAACACGCTTGTTGACCGCCGCCAGCGCTGCCGCCTCCGGCAGTTTGCGGAAGGCCTGAACCGCTTGTACACGCTGGTCGAAGTCCAGCGCCGAACCTGGCTTCAGGGCACGTACGGACAGGTAGGTCGCCACGTCCACGCCTTCGTCTTCGTAACGCGCACGCAGACGGTCGAAGATGAATTCCAGCACGGAGTCGTTGAGGCCGGCAGCCTTGACCTTGGCACCGAACGCATTCACGGCGAAGGCCACGGCGTCGTTCAGGTCCAGATCCAGTTGTTTCTCGATCAGGATGCGCAGCACGCCGAGAGCCGCACGGCGCAGGGCGTACGGGTCTTTGCTGCCGGTTGGCAGCATGCCGATGCCAAAGATGCCGACCAGCGTGTCCAGTTTGTCAGCGATCGCGACGGCTGCACCGGTCAGGGTCGCCGGCAGTTCAGCACCGGCGCCGCGTGGCATGTACTGCTCGTTCAGTGCCAGCGCGACATCTTCCGGCTCGCCGTCATTGAGGGCGTAGTAGTAGCCGGCGACACCTTGCATCTCCGGGAACTCGCCGACCATTTCGGTGGCCAGGTCGCACTTCGACAGCAGGCCAGCGCGGGCAGCCCACGACGCGTTGCCGCCGATGCGTGCGGCGATATAAGCCGCCAGTTTCGAAACGCGCTCGGCCTTGTCGTAGACGCTGCCGAGTTTTTCCTGGAACACCACGTTCTTCAGGCGATCGTTGAAAACTTCGAGTTTCTGCTTCTTGTCTTGCTTGAAGAAGAACTCGGCGTCGGTCAGGCGTGGGCGAACCACTTTCTCGTTACCGGCGATGATCTGCTGTGGGTCTTTGCTTTCAATGTTGGCGACGGTGATGAAGCGTGGCAGCAACTTGCCGTCGGCATCCAGCAGGCAGAAATACTTCTGGTTGTCCTGCATGGTGGTGATCAGTGCTTCCTGCGGCACGTCGAGGAAGCGTTCCTCGAACGAGCACACCAGCGGCACCGGCCATTCAACCAGTGCGGTCACTTCGTCGAGCAGCGCCGGCGGAACGATTGCGGTGCCTTCCTGGCGGGTGGCCAGTTCTTCGGTGCGCTTGCTGATGATCTCGCGACGCTCGTTGGCATCGGCCAACACATAAGCGGCGCGCAGGTCGGCCAGGTAGCTCGACGGCGAACCGATGCGAACGCTTTGCGGGTGGTGGAAACGGTGGCCACGGGAATCACGGCCAGCCTTCTGCGCGAGGATGGTGCAGTCGATGACTTGGTCGCCGAGCAGCATCACCAGCCATTGGGTCGGACGCACGAACTCTTCCTTGCGCGCACCCCAACGCATGCGTTTCGGGATCGGCAGGTCGTTCAGCGAATCTTCGACGATGGTCGGCAGCAGGCTCACGGTCGGCTTGCCGGCGATGTTCTGGCT
The DNA here is from genome assembly GCF_963970495.1 of Pseudomonas sp. EA_65y_Pfl2_P78. Classification (NCBI taxonomy): domain Bacteria; kingdom Pseudomonadati; phylum Pseudomonadota; class Gammaproteobacteria; order Pseudomonadales; family Pseudomonadaceae; genus Pseudomonas; species Pseudomonas sp. EA_65y_Pfl2_P78. Next base: position 5,960 of record NZ_CAXAON010000014.1, read on the forward strand.
GTAGCGCAGTTTTGGGCCGCTCTGGTCGATTTCGCTCAGATCGACGCCGCACTTCTTGGCAAAGCCCAAGGCTGCTTGCGTTGGATTGCCTTCAGCGTCGAACGCCGCCTGACGTGGCGGGCCGTCCAGGTTGATGCTGCGATCCGGCTGCTGGGTGGCCAGCGCGGTGATCAATACAGCCAGACGACGCGGCGCGGCGTAGACGGTTTTCGTCTCGTAGCTCAGGCCGGCGGCTTGCAGGCCCTTGTCGATACCGGCGAGGAACGCGTCGGCCAAAGTGTTCAGGGCTTTGGGTGGCAGTTCTTCGGTGCCCAGTTCAACCAGAAAATCTTGCGCACTCATTGTGCAGCCTCCAGCTTGGCCAGTACTTCGTCACGCAGGTCCGGGGTCGCCATCGGGAAGCCCAGCTTGGCGCGAGCCAGCAGGTAGGCTTGCGCAACGGAACGCGCCAGGGTGCGCACGCGCAGAATGTATTGCTGACGCGCGGTCACCGAGATGGCCCGGCGCGCGTCCAGCAGGTTGAAGGTGTGCGAGGCCTTCAACACCATTTCGTAGCTCGGCAACGGCAGCGGCTGGTCGAGTTCGATCAGGCGCTTGGCTTCGCCTTCATAGAAGTCGAACAATTCGAACAGTTTGTCGACGTTGGCGTGTTCGAAGTTGTAAGTGGATTGCTCCACTTCGTTCTGGTGGAACACGTCGCCATAGGTCACTTTGCCCATCGGGCCGTCAGCCCAGACCAGGTCGTAGACCGAGTCCACGCCTTGCAGGTACATGGCCAGACGTTCCAGACCGTAGGTGATCTCGCCGGTCACCGGGTAGCACTCGATGCCGCCCGCTTGCTGGAAGTAGGTGAACTGAGTGACTTCCATCCCGTTGAGCCAGACTTCCCAGCCCAGACCCCAGGCGCCGAGGGTCGGCGATTCCCAGTTGTCTTCGACGAAGCGAATGTCGTGGACCAGCGGGTCCAGGCCGACATGCTTGAGGGAGCCCAGGTACAGCTCCTGGAAGTTGTCCGGGTTCGGTTTCAGGACTACCTGAAACTGATAGTAGTGCTGCAGACGGTTCGGGTTTTCGCCGTAGCGGCCGTCAGTTGGACGGCGGCTTGGCTGCACGTAGGCGGCGTTCCAGGTTTCCGGGCCGATGGCGCGCAGGAAGGTCGCGGTGTGGAAAGTGCCGGCGCCTACTTCCATATCGTAGGGCTGAAGTACCACACAACCTTGCTCGGCCCAGTATTGCTGGAGCGCGAGGATCAAGTCTTGGAAGGTACGCACGGCTGGCGTAGGCTGGCTCACGAAATTCACCTGTTTCTTGGGCTGCGATTTAAAGAGCGGGAGTATACCCGATTCGTTGCTGCGCACGCCCCCTGGAGCCTTATGCCACGCTGCTTTTGGTGTACCGAAGATCCGCTGTACATGGCTTATCACGATCAGGAGTGGGGCACGCCGCTACGCGATGCGCAGGGTTTGTTCGAGTTGCTTTTGCTCGAAGGGTTCCAGGCCGGGCTTTCCTGGATCACCGTACTGCGCAAACGCGAGCGTTATCGCCAGGTGTTGTTCGGCTTCGACGTGCAGCGCGTCGCGCAGATGACTGACGCCGAAATCGACGAATTGATGCGCGATCCGGGGATCATCCGCAACCGCCTCAAACTCAATGCTGCCCGGCGCAATGCCCAGGCGTGGCTGGCGCTGGAGAACCCGGTGGAGTTTCTCTGGTCGTTCGTTGGCGACCAATCGATCGTCAATCACTTCAAGGATCGCAGCGAAGTCCCGGCCATCACCCCCGAAGCGCTGGAGATGAGCAAAGCCCTGAAAAAGGCCGGGTTCACGTTCGTCGGCCCGACCATTTGCTACGCGCTGATGCAGGCCTCGGGCATGGTCATGGATCACACGCAGGACTGCGACCGCTACGCGCAACTCGTCAACGGCGGTTAGAATGGCCGCCTCGCGCACAGCACAAGATCAGGAGTGACCTGTGGAAAAGTTTAAAGGCGCCTTGCTGGTAGGCGCTCTGCGGCTGTTTGCCCTGCTGCCATGGCGGGCGGTGCAGGCCGTGGGTTCGGCGATCGGCTGGATCATGTGGAAAACCCCCAACCGTTCACGCGACGTGGTGCGGATCAACCTCGCCAAGTGTTTTCCTCAGATGGACCCGGCTGAGCGTGAACGTCTGGTCGGCCAGAGCCTGAAAGACATTGGCAAGTCCCTGACCGAAAGCGCCTGCGCCTGGATCTGGCCAGCCCAGCGTTCCATTGATCTGGTGCGCGAAGTCGAAGGCCTCGACATCCTCAAGGATGCACTGGCCTCGGGTAAAGGCGTGGTCGGTATCACCAGCCACCTGGGAAACTGGGAAGTGCTCAACCACTTCTATTGCAGCCAGTGCAAACCGATCATTTTCTACCGTCCGCCCAAGCTCAAGGCTGTGGATCAATTGCTGCGCAAACAGCGCGTGCAGTTGGGCAACAAAGTCGCCGCTTCCACCAAAGAAGGCATCCTCAGCGTCATCAAGGAAGTGCGCAAAGGTGGTGCGGTGGGCATTCCGGCCGACCCGGAACCGGCCGAATCCGCCGGGATCTTCGTGCCGTTCTTCGCCACTCAGGCGCTGACCAGCAAATTCGTACCGAACATGCTCGCTGGCGGCAAAGCGGTTGGCGTGTTCCTGCATGCATTGCGTCTGCCCGATGGTTCCGGCTACAAAGTGATCCTCGAAGCCGCGCCCGACGCCATGTACAGCACCGATACCGAGACGTCCTGCGCGGCCATGAGCCAAGTGGTCGAGCGTTATGTGGCGGCGTATCCGAGCCAGTACATGTGGAGCATGAAGCGTTTCAAGAAACGTCCACCGGGCGAGGAGCGCTGGTACTGAGGCGTTGGAGATCATGATTGGCATGATCTGTGGATAACTTCACCTCCAGGGTTATCCACAACCGTTCATTCAAGGGCGCAGCAGATGTCCGAACACCGCAAATCATTGCGTATCAAGATCAGTCACGACAGCTTTGGCGAATGCCTTGGGCAAACGCGCAACCTGTCGCCTACCGGGGTGTATGTCCAGCATTCGCGTTTGGCGTCATTGCCCAAGGGCGCGGTGGTTTACGGGCAGGTGCAGGATTTACCCACAGGCGCGCCACGAGTGCGGATGGAAGTGGTGACGGTGGATGCCGACGGGATCGGCTTGCGCTATCTGTAGATCATTGCGCCTGACGATCGAGCTTCTTCAGAAACACCGTCATTTCCTTCTCGGCCTGCTTGTCGCCATGGGCGCGGGCCGCTTCCAGACCTTGCTCCCAGGCGTGGCGTGCGGCGGCGCTATCGCCGAGCGCCAGTTGCGCCTTGCCCAACAGTTTCCACGCCGCCGAATATTTCGGATCGAAACCGACACAGCGCTCAAAGTGCTCGGCAGCCTTGGCGTTCTCTCCCAGGTCCAAGTATCCCTTACCCAGGCCAAAGCGCAGCAGGGCGTTATCCACACCCTTGGCGAGCATTTTTTCCAGGGATTGGAGCATTTGTGGATTCCTTTCTGTGGAGTGTCAGGTGTTGCTGGGGGTTAGTGAGGCCGCCTTCGCCAGCAAGCCCCACCATTGGAATGCATTCCCCTGTGGGAGCGGGCTTGCCCGCGAAGAGGCCTGTGCTGTTACCGCCACACTCAGAAGAAGCTCAATCCGACGTGGAACAACTTCTCCACATCCCGGATATGCTTTTTATCCACAAGGAACAGAATTACATGGTCACCCGCTTCGATCACGGTGTCGTCGTGGGCGATGATCACTTGTTCATTGCGGATGACGGCGCCGATGGTGGTACCCGGTGGCAGGCCGATTTTATCGATGGGCTTGCCGATCACCTTGCTTGATTTGGCGTCACCGTGGGCAATCGCCTCGATGGCCTCCGCCGCACCGCGACGCAATGAGTGAACGCTGACGATATCGCCACGGCGCACGTGGGCCAGCAAGGTACCGATGGTCGCCAGTTGCGGGCTGATGGCGATGTCGATGTCGCCGCCCTGGATCAGGTCGACATAAGCCGGGTTGTTGATGATCGTCATCACTTTCTTAGCCCCCAGCCGTTTGGCCAGCAGCGACGACATGATGTTGGCTTCGTCATCGTTGGTCAGGGCGAGGAAGATATCGGCGTCGGCGATGTTCTCTTCCAGCAGCAAGTCGCGGTCCGACGCGCTGCCCTGCAGCACCACGGTGCTGTCGAGGGTGTCGGAGAGATAGCGGCAACGTGCCGGGCTCATCTCGATGATCTTCACCTGATAACGGCTTTCGATGGCCTCGGCCAAGCGTTCGCCGATCTGCCCGCCACCGGCGATGACGATGCGTTTGTAGGTTTCGTCGAGACGGCGCATTTCACTCATCACAGCGCGAATATCCTCACGCGCAGCGATGAAGAAGACTTCGTCATCGGCTTCGATCACCGTGTCGCCCTGAGGCAGGATCGGCCGGTCGCGGCGGAAAATCGCTGCCACACGGGTCTCGACATTCGGCATGTGTTCACGCAACTGGCGCAGTTGCTGACCCACCAGCGGCCCGCCGTAATACGCACGCACGGCCACCAGTTGCGCCTTGCCCTCGGCGAAGTCGATCACCTGCAAGGCGCCGGGATGCTGGATCAGGCGCTTGATGTAATTGGTGACCACTTGCTCGGGGCTGATCAGCACGTCGACCGGAATCGCTTCGTTCTGGAACAGTTGTTCCTCGCGGGCCAGGTAAGACGCTTCGCGCACCCGGGCGATTTTGGTCGGGGTGTGGAACAGCGTGTGGGCGACCTGGCAGGCAACCATGTTGGTTTCGTCGCTGTTGGTCACCGCAACCAGCATGTCGGCGTCGTCCGCGCCGGCCTGACGCAGCACCGACGGCAGCGAGCCACGGCCCTGAATGGTGCGGATGTCGAGGCGGTCGCCGAGGTCGCGCAGGCGCTCGCCGTCCGTGTCGACCACCGTGATGTCGTTGGCCTCGCTGGCCAAATGTTCAGCCAGCGAACCGCCGACCTGTCCTGCACCGAGGATGATGATTTTCATCCAGTCACTCCGTTGAATCCGTTTAGCCGCGAGAGGCAGCGATCTTGATCAGCTTGGCGTAGTAGAAACCGTCATGGCCACCCTGCTGGGCCAGCAATTGGCGACCATGGGGCTGCTTGATCCCGGCCGTCGTTGCCAGATCGAGTTCCCGTGCGCCCGCCGTGCGTTCGAGGAACGCGGCAATCACTTCGGTGTTCTCGGTCGGCAAAGTCGAGCAAGTGGCGTAGAGCACAATGCCGCCGACTTCGAGGGTTTTCCACATTGCGTCGAGCAACTCGCCTTGCAGTTGCGCCAGAGCCGCGATGTCGTCGGCCTGGCGGGTCAGTTTGATGTCCGGATGGCGGCGGATGACGCCAGTGGCCGAACACGGTGCGTCGAGCAGGATGCGCTGGAACGGTTTGCCGTCCCACCATACTGCCGTTTCGCGACCGTCGGCGGCGATCAGTTCGGCGCTCAGCCCCAACCGTTCAAGGTTCTCTCTGACTCGCACCAGACGCTTGGCTTCCAGATCCACCGCTACCACGCCAGCCAGCGCAGGTTCTGCCTCAAGGATGTGGCAGGTCTTGCCTCCCGGGGCGCAGCAGGCATCGAGCACCCGCTGGCCCGGAGCGAGGTCAAGCAAGTCGGCGGCCAGTTGCGCCGCTTCGTCCTGCACGCTGATCCAGCCATCGGCAAAACCCGGCAGGCTGCGCACGTCGGCGGCGGCTTCGAGGACGATGCCGTCGCGGCTGTAAATGCACGGTGTCGCCGCGATACCGGCGTCAGTCAGCAACCCCAGGTAGGCGTCGCGACTGTGATGACGGCGATTGACCCGCAGAATCATCGGCGGATGCGCGTTGTTGGCTTCGCAGATCGCTTCCCACTGCTCGGGCCAGAAAGCTTTCAGGGATTTTTGCAGCCAGCGGGGGTGGGCGGTACGCACCACCGGATCACGCTCCAGTTCGGCGAAAATCGTTTCGCTCTCGCGTTGCGCGTTACGCAGCACGGCGTTGAGCAAACCCTTGGCCCAAGGCTTTTTCAGCTTGTCGGCGCACCCTACCGTTTCACCGATGGCGGCGTGGGCCGGCACACGGGTGTAGAGCAGTTGGTAGAGCCCGACCAGCAGCAGCGCCTCGACATCGGCGTCGGCGGCCTTGAAGGGTTTCTGCAGCAGTTTTTCCGCCAGCGCCGACAAGCGTGGCTGCCAGCGCGCTGTGCCGAACGCCAGATCCTGAGTGAAGCCGCGATCGCGATCCTCGACCTTGTCCAGTTGTGTCGGCAGGGAACTGTTCAGCGAGGCTTTGCCACTCAGTACCGCGGCGAGTGCCTTGGCGGCGGCCAGACGCGGGTTCATTGCGCGGCCACCGCAGCGCCCAGCACGGTGCCGACAGCGAATTTCTCACGACGGCTGTTGAACAGGTCGCTGAAGTTCAGCGCCTTGCCGCCGGGCAATTGCAGACGGGTCAGGCACAGTGCCTGTGCGCCGCACGCGACGATCAAGCCGTCCTTGCTGGCGCTGAGGATGGTGCCCGGTGCGCCGTTGCCTTCGGCGAGCGTCGCCGCCAGCACTTTCAACGCTTCACCGTTGAGGGTGCTGTGGGTGATCGGCCATGGATTGAAGGCGCGGACCAGACGCTCCAGCTCAACGGCCGGGCGGCTCCAGTCGATGCGCGCTTCGTCCTTGTTGAGTTTGTGCGCGTAGGTGGCGAGGTCATCGTTCTGCACTTCGCCTTCCAGCGTTCCGGCAGCGAGACCGGCAATCGCCTGCACCACGGCCGGTGGGCCCAGCTCGGCGAGACGGTCGTGGAGACTGCCGCCGGTGTCTTCGGCGCTGATCGGTGTGACGACCTTGAGCAGCATCGGCCCGGTGTCGAGGCCCGCCTCCATGCGCATCACGGTCACGCCACTTTCGGCATCGCCCGCTTCCACGGCTCGCTGAATTGGCGCTGCACCGCGCCAGCGTGGCAATAAGGAGGCGTGGCTGTTGATGCAGCCCAGGCGCGGAATATCCAGCACCACTTGCGGCAGGATCAGGCCGTAGGCGACCACCACCATCAAGTCCGGCTTCAGCGCGGCGAGTTCAGCCTGAGCGTCAGCGTTGCGCAAAGTCGGCGGTTGCAACACCTGGATATTATTTTCCAGCGCTAGCTGTTTAACCGGGCTCGGCATCAGTTTTTGCCCGCGACCGGCCGGACGATCCGGTTGGGTGTAGACCGCAACGATCTCGTAAGGGCTGCTCAGCAAGGCCTTGAGGTGTTCAGCGGCGAATTCAGGGGTACCGGCAAAAACGATGCGCAGTGGCTCAGTCATGGAAGGCGTCTCATAAAAAGAAAAAGGCTTGCCGCAGCAAGCCTTTGAAGAGGGGCATCAAGCGTTCTGGCGATGCAGCTTTTCCAGTTTCTTCTTGATCCGGTCGCGTTTGAGCGTGGACAGGTAATCGACGAACAATTTGCCGTTGAGGTGGTCGCATTCGTGCTGGATGCACACGGCGAGCAGGCCTTCGGCGATCAGCTCATAGGGCTTGCCGTCGCGGTCCAGCGCCTTGATCCTGACCTTCTGCGGGCGGTCGACGTTTTCGTAGAAACCCGGCACCGAGAGGCAGCCTTCCTGATACTGATCCATTTCTTCGGTCAGCGATTCGAACTCGGGGTTGATGAATACCCGTGGTTCGGTGCGGTCTTCGGAAAGGTCCATCACAACGATACGTTGGTGCACATTGACCTGGGTCGCGGCGAGGCCGATGCCCGGCGCTTCATACATTGTTTCAAACATGTCATCGACCAACTGACGCACTTCGTCGTCCACTACGGCCACAGGCTTGGCGATAGTACGCAGACGCGGGTCCGGAAATTCGAGGATGTTTAAAATGGCCATAGGCTGATTGCTGCACGTATTGAGTAAAGTCGGGTCGATGGCCTGGCAGGTCCGAAGATGCAGGCTACCGTTGTGAAGCGTAGCTAATGCAGTTTGCAGTAGCGAGCCACGGGGGCTCTGACGGTTCACGCGAACGCACATGATAAAGGGATTCGCTGCATGAGGAAAACACTACTCGCCCTGCTGCTTCTGGCTTCGGCCGGCGTGGCGCAAGGGCAAGTGCAACTCAGGGATGGTTTTCCACAGCAATACACGGTGGTTTCGGGGGATACCCTCTGGGATATCTCCGGCAAATACCTGCGTGAGCCCTGGCAATGGCCACTGTTGTGGCGGGCCAATCCGCAAATTGAAAACCCCAACCTGATCTACCCCGGCGACACGCTGACGCTCAATTACGTCAACGGCCAGCCGCAACTGACCCTCAACCGTGGCGAGTCACGGGGCACGATCAAGCTGTCGCCACGAATTCGCACCAGCCCGGTGGCCGAGGCGATTCCGAGCATCCCACTGAAATCGATCAACAGTTTTCTGCTGAGCAACCGCATCGTCGACAAGGTCGAGGACTTCGACAAGGCGCCGTACATCGTTGCCGGTGATGCCGAACGGGTGCTCAGCGGCACCGGAGACCGCATCTTCGCTCGCGGCCATTTCGACCCGAACCAGCCGGTTTACGGGATTTTCCGCCAGGGCAAGGTCTACACCGATCCGCAGACCAAGGAGTTTCTGGGGATCAACGCCGACGACATCGGTGGTGGTGAAATCGTTGCCACCGAAGGCGACGTCGCCACCCTCGCCCTGCAACGCACCACTCAGGAAGTGCGCCTCGGCGACCGTTTGTTCAGCGGCGAAGAGCGTTCGATCAATTCGACCTTCATGCCCAGCGCCCCGGCCAGCAACATCAACGGGGTGATCATCGACGTGCCCCGCGGCGTCACCCAGATCGGTGTGATGGACGTGGTCACCCTGAACAAGGGCAAACGCGATGGTTTGGCCGAAGGCAATGTGCTGGTGGTGATGAAAACCGGGGAAACCGTGCGTGACCGCATCACCGGCCAACCCTTGAAAATTCCCGACGAACGCGCCGGATTGCTGATGGTGTTCCGCACCTACGAAAAGCTCAGCTACGGCCTCGTGCTCAACGCATCGCGCTCGCTGGCGGTGCTCGACAAGGTGCGCAATCCGTAAGCGTGCCCAACAAGTTACCAACAGAGTTATCCACAGCTTGTTCCGAATGGTTCGGGGCTTATAACGATCAAGGATGATCCATGATGATGTCTGTCTGTACGCCCGTTTCCCCGGCGGAACTGGAAGCGCGCCTGCGCCTGCACCGCTTGCCGGAAATCGGCCCGAAGCGGTTTGCCAAATTGCTCGAAGCCTTCGGCTCGGCTTCCAAAGCCATCAGCGCCCCGGCCAGCGCCTGGCGCTCGCTGGGTTTGCCAGCGGCATGCGCTGAAGCGCGGCGCTGTCTTGAAGTGCGCGAGGGCGCCAGTCATGCAATGCGCTGGCTAGAGCGCCCAGGTCAGCATTTGCTGATGTGGGATCAACCGGATTACCCGGCCTTGTTGGCACAGATTCCCGATCCGCCACCGCTGCTGTTCGTGGCTGGCGATCCGCTTATTCTGGAGAAACCGCAACTGGCGATGGTGGGCAGTCGACGCGCTTCGCGTCCGGGAATGGACACAGCGGCGGCGTTTTCCCGCAGCCTCGCCGGGGCTGGTTTTGTCATCAACAGTGGCTTGGCGTTGGGTATTGATGCCGCCGCGCATCAAGCGGCACTGGACGTGGGAGGGCAGACGGTCGGCGTGCTTGGCACGGGTCTGGAAAATTTTTATCCACAGCGCAATCGGCGACTGGCTGACGCAATGATTGCCTCGGGCAGCGCGGTGCTTTCGGAGTTCCCGCTGGACGCCGGACCGAGCGCGAGCAACTTCCCGCGACGTAACCGGATCATAAGTGGCTTGTCCCTTGGTGTATTGGTGGTGGAGGCAAGTGTCGCCAGTGGTTCGTTGATCACCGCGCGGCTGGCGGCGGAGCAGGGGCGCGAGGTTTACGCCATTCCTGGCTCCATTCATCACCCCGGTGCGCGGGGTTGTCACCAGTTGATCCGCGATGGCGCGGTGCTGGTGGAAACCATCGAACATATTCTTGAAGCGCTGCGTGGCTGGCAGCGTCTACCGATATCCACCGACACCCCGAAAACCGATCACCCACTGCTGCGCCTGCTCCACGCGGCGCCACACACCAGTGAAGCCTTGGTCGCCAGCAGCGGCTGGGCTTTGCCCAAAGTGCTGGCGGCACTGACCGAACTGGAAATGGACGGCCGTGCAGTGTGTGAAAACGGTCGCTGGTTGGCGAGGACACGCTAGGTTTTACAGGGAAGATCGGTAAACTGCGCGAAACCTGTTTGCGGAGAGTTTTTCATGGTCAACAGTTGGCGTGTGCAACAAGCCGCACGAGAGATTCGTGCCGGGGCGGTGATTGCCTATCCAACCGAAGCCGTCTGGGGACTGGGTTGCGACCCGTGGAACGAAGAGGCGGTGGATCGGTTGCTGGCGATCAAGAATCGTTCGGTCGACAAGGGCCTGATTCTGGTCGCCGACAACATCCGCCAGTTCGACTTTCTGTTCGAAGACTTCCCGCAGGAGTGGATCGACCGCATGGCCAGCACCTGGCCAGGGCCGAACACCTGGCTGGTGCCGCACCAGAACCTGCTGCCTGAGTGGGTTACGGGTGTACACGACACCGTGGCGTTGCGGGTCAGCGATCATCCGCAGGTGCGCGACTTGTGCTCGATGGTCGGGCCGCTGATTTCGACCTCGGCCAACCCACAAGGGCGTCCGGCGGCGCGCACGAGGTTGCGGGTCGAACAGTATTTCCGTGGGCAGATCGATCTGGTGCTGGGCGGGGAACTGGGTGGACGCAAGAACCCCAGCGTCATCCGTGATCTGGCCACCGGCAACGTCATTCGTCCCGACTGACGCCCCCCTCAATCGATAGTATGAGTCCTCCTCGCCTTTATAGGGCGAGGAGGGCTGCATATGCCTACGACTTATCTTTCGAGTCACTAACAAATTTCAACAGTTTGTTGTTTATATTTTTCCCGCTTACGTCAGACTTGTCGCCAAGTATTAAAAACAGGTAACTTTTCCCACGTCATTATCAGAAATCGCGCGGTGGCGATATTTCCAAAAGCATCCATTATTTCAATGCGCTCAGAGAACTTCGATAAGTTAACGTCTGCGGAGAAGGAATGGATACTACGGATTTACAATTAACGGATTATCTTCAGTCACTTCAGGCGGAATTGAATAATCGCCATGAAAATTGTCGTGTCGTTATTCTTGAAGCGGGATCAGACACACGAGAGTTCGAACGATTTATTGGTCGTCAATTTCGGCTTCGATTACAGCATTACATGCTGACATCAAGGGCTGTTTTGCTTGAAAAGAAGCTGGCGATAGTGTCGCGCAGTACTCATTTTTTACTGTATCAACATGAGCAACTGGTGGCGGTATTAAGAGTGACTCCATCGCCGTTCGAATGGGCGTCACTGACGCAGCAACATGTTGCTCCCACCATGGTGCTATCGCGCTATGTCGAGTTCAGCCGGTTGATCACTCTCTCGCAAAACCATCTGCCGGTTCCGATCAACTGTCTGCTGGCGGCCGCCACAGAGTGGGCCATCACGCGCGGTCATGAGGGTGTCGTCGCACTTTGCCGATCGCCACAACGGCGATTGTTCCAACGGTTCGGTCTGACACCGATTACCTCTGAGGCCCTTCATATCGAACAACGCGCCCGCGGCGATTACTGGCTGCTGTCAGCGCAATGGAAGCAAGTTTTCGCCGCCGTGCAACAACCTGCCCATACAACCACCCTGCACCTGGAGAGCCACGATGATCACGCCCGTCAATTTTGAACAACAGTTGAGCCTGCTTGATGAACGAATCGAAAGTTCGTGGGCGGCAATCCTGAATAATTCACGGCTGGTAAAAGCTATACGCGAGGGCAGTGTTTCCAAAGCGTTATATGCAATCTACATGATCGAAACTTTTCACTACACCGCACATAACGCACGAAACCAAGGTCTGGTGGGGGTGCGACATGCCGATAATCCGGTTTATGCAAAGTTCTGTTTTGAACATGCGGCGCAAGAAGTCGGCCATGAAAAAATGGCGTTGCATGATGTCATGAGTCTTGGTCTAAAGAGTGAAGATTTTAAGATTCCACCGGCAGCTCCGGAAACTGAAGTGCTGATTGCTTATTTATACTGGATTTCCTTTACCGGCAATTCGCTACAACGGCTGGGATACAGTTATTGGGCAGAAAATGCCTATCATTTCATAAATCCGCTGATTAATAGCCTGCGCGAGACACTCTCGCTAAAGCCGGCTCAGTTGACGTTCTTCATGGCGCACTCCGATATTGATGTCGAACACTTCCATGAAATAAAACTCATCCTGCAGCGCACGTGTAAATCTCAGTCCGACTGGGATGCCATTGCGACTGTCATGGAGACCAGTTTGCGCTTGACCGGCAACATGCTTGAAGCCGTCCATGACCAGTATGAAGCCTGGCAAAACGGCCGCGCACCGCGTTATGACTTCCTTCACGCGTTGGATAAATCATGAAGTCCGCACTTCGATTTTCAGGGCTGGCGGAGGGAAACCCGCATGGCTGACTATTTCGATCGTCTGAACTATGCACTGGGGGATGAAGACACCGCGCTTGAATACGCGATCCTGCCCCAACGTGCCAGGCATGTGGTGGGTGTCGCCGGGAGTGGCGGACGTCTTCTACCGCTGCTGGCCCGCAGGCCGGTGCGGATGACCTGTACCGATATCAGTGCGCCCCAACTGGCGTTCACGCGGTTGCGGTTTGCCCTGCTGCAACAGACCGATCATGAGTCGTTCATGGCATTCATGGGTTACCGGACAGACGTTTTGGCCAAACAACGCCAGTCCCTGTTTCAGCATCTGGATTTGCCCCGGACCGATCGCCGCTGGCTGTCAGAGTTGTTCCAGTCCCGTCAATGGCAAGCGCCGATCTACATGGGCGCCTTCGAGCAGGCCCTGCAGCGGTTGGCGATGGTCAATCGACTTTTTACCGGCAAAGCGGGTCGAGGCATCTTTGAACACAACGATCTTGGCGAGCAAACGCAATATTACCTAACCCGCTTTCCACTCAAGCGCTGGAAGGCTGTGATCGCCCTACTGGGCAATGCAGCCGTGCTCAATTCCCTTCTCTACAAAGGCTCGTTTCCACCCAACAACCTGGGCATCAGTTCCCGTGCGGCGTATCTGAAGATTTTCCACGCGATGTTCACCACTCAGGTCGTGCGCGAGAGCTTTTTCCTGCAAATGCTGTTTTTCGGTGAACTGCGCTATCGGCAAGGTTTTCCGCTTGAGTGCGATCCGAAGATTTTCAAGCGTGCCCGTGAGGCACTTCAGCAGTGCGAGTTGCACGTAGTACAGGCCGACATGCTCGACTGTGTTGCCATGCACGCGGATGTTGATTTCGTCTCGCTCTCCGACGTGCCCTCGTTCTTGCCCGAAGCCGCTGGCACCCGTGTTTTGCAGCGATTGCGCCCGTCTCTGGCCGATGAGGCTTTGACGGTCATGCGTGGCCATTTGCATGTGGTTCAACCCGATTGTTCAGGTTTCAGCGATGTCACTGCCGAGTTCCAGAAAGCGATCGCACAAGAAAAAACCCAGCTCTGGCGTGTACAGGTCTATCGCCGGACCCTTTCGCAGGTATCCCGATGAATACTCAACAACCGACCGTCAATTGGGTCAAAAACCGTGTCCGCCAGGCGCGTGACGACCAGCAGCAGTTGTTCCAGGCAGGGCTCAACGGCCTGAAACTGATGAGGCGCGAGGGCAAGGACATCGAATTGAGCAGCGGCGAACGACTCACCGAGTTCCTTTCATGCTCCTACCTGGGGCTTGAGTGCGACCCCCGCCTTATTCAAGGCGCGGTGGACGCCGTCGAATCTTTCGGTGTGCAGTTTGCGGCCGCAAGAACCCGGGCGCTGCTGCCGCCGATGCGTCAACTGGATAAGCAGTTGGACCAGATATTTCAGGGCCATACGGTCACCTTCAACTCGGTGGGCAGCGCGCATTTGGGCTGCCTGCCATTGCTCGGGTCCGGCGAGTTGCCGTCTTATCCGTTGCGTCGTGGTCCCTGCTGGATAGTCGACCGGGCGGCCCATGCCTCAATGCAAGTGCTACAAGGGATTCTGTGGCAGTTCGGCCCTGTACGGCGTTGTGATTGCAGCGATGTGGAGCAGGTCGAGCAGGCATGTTCAACGGCGGTGGCGGCTGGCAATACACCGATCATCCTGACCGACAGTATTGGCTCGATGCGCGGCCTGTATCCGATCAAACGACTGTTGCAGTTGGCCGAGCGTTTTGAAGGCTACCTTTATGCCGATGATGCTCATGGCACCTCGATCCATGGGGTGGCAGGTGGTGGTTATGCATTGGTCGCTGCCGATAAGCGACTGCGCGATCGTTTGATCCTTCTGTCATCGCTGTCCAAGGCATTTGGTGCGACCGGCGGGGCGATTACCCTGCTCACGGCCGGCGATGCCGAGATGATTCGGCGCCATGCGTCGACCTATACCTTCGGTGGGCCACTGTCGATGGGCGGTGTCGGCGCGGCGGTTGCCTCCGGGAAAATTCACCTTTCGCCGGAACTCGGTCAGTTACAGGCTGCCCTGTGGAGAAACGTTGCCCGGATCGACACTCTGCTCGGTTCGGTGCTGGGCAACCATGAAATCGCATCACCCATTCGTTTCGTCCGTGTGGGGGCCGAGCGCGATGCAATCAGTCTGGCATTGCACCTGCGTCGGCAGGGCATCGCTGTCACAACCGCGTTATTTCCGGTGGTGGCCAAGGGCGAGGCTATTTTACGTCTGGCCATCAGCGCGAATCACAGTGAGGGGCAGTTGGAATGTCTGGCCAATGCGGTCAGGAGCGGGTTCGATGAGTTAGGCATTCGTCAGGGAGGGCGTGACGATGAGCGATGATCGGCTAGTTACTGACCAAGCCTTTGCACGCAAACTGGCTTACGCGCGCTCTCTGCCGTGGTTCTGTGCGTTGTGTCCGCAGATCCTGCAAGTGCAGACCCTGGAGGACCTTCATCTTCTGCCGATTCAAGCGGTGGAGGATGAATCTGGCGGTGTGCTGTTCTCCGTACTTGGCGAGGCTTCTCACCGTACGCCGGGCGGCGGGCTGACCCTGACGTCAGGAGGCAGCACCGGCAACCGTAAACACATCACGCATTCCTGGGCGTTCAACGCCGGTATCGTGCCGCTTGGAGCGCGGATGTTTGGGGGGGAAGATGAACGTCCAGGCGTGGTCATCAACGGTCTGACCGCCGGCGAAATGCAGGGTGCCTTTCAATATGCGGCGGCCCTTGTCCAGCATATCGGTGCGCGCCTGTTGCCAGCCGGATCACTGATGGGCGTCCAGCGGATTGCCGAGCTGATCGAGTCACAAGCGGCCGACGCGCTGATTTGTACCCCTTCCCTGGCAGCGGCGCTGTTCAACCACAACGATATTGATGCGGCACAGTTGGCCAGTCTGAGATGGCTCTACTATATCGGGGAACCCTGCAGTCAACCGCTGCGCGAGCAACTGGCCCGGGACTGGCCGGCGCTGAAGATCCGGTCGCTGGGCTACAGCTCGACGGAAACCGGCCCCATTGGCTTTCAGTGTGCTCATCTTGAGCACGGCTTTTATCATTTGCACGCCGACGCGATGCTGATCGAAGTGGTTGATCCCCTGACTTTACAAGCGGTGGCTGATGGTAACAGCGGTGAGTTTCTGCTGACGCCGCTGCTGCCCGATCATGTGCCGCTGTTGCGTTATCGAATGGGTGATCGCGGGCGAATCCTGCGCAACGTATCGAGTTGCGCCTGCGGCAGCAGCTTTCCCGTGCTGGAACTCCAGGGACGGGTTGAGACAACGATCAAGCTAGGCGGCGCGATCATCACTCAACGACAGGTATTGGACCTACTTGGGCAAGCGCTGGCCAAACTGGGCCCCACCGATGTCCAGGTACAGATCCATCGGCGAGCTAGCGGTGCGAGCCTGTGCGTGGTCATCGCTGAGGACAAACTATACGACGGCGCACAAGCGGCTATCGAACAGGCGCTGCACAATGAAGTGCAGGTGAGTGCATTGCTCAGGCTGCCCGGCGTACAGGGCTTGCAGGTGCTGGCTCTTGCCCGCAGCGGCTTCCAAACAAACGCCGCCGGCAAGACGCCATTTTTTGTTGAGTTGGACGACGCCACGAGGAAGCGATGACGATTCATCGGGAGCGCGTGCTGTCAGGGCAGCAGGATCGTGGAGCCGGTGGTGCGCCGTGCCGACAACTCGGTCTGCGCCTTCGCTGCATCAGCCAGTGGATAGCGTTGACTGATAGCCACGTTGAGCTTGCCGCTGATGATCATCTCGAACAGCTCATCGGCCATGCGTTGCAGGTTCTCGGCATTGTTGGCGTAGGTCGCCAGGGTCGGCCGGGTCACGTACAGCGAACCTTTCGCCGAGAGAATTCCCAGATTGACACCGTCGACTGCACCGGACGCGTTGCCGAAGCTGACCACCAGCCCTCGCGGCGACACGCTGTCGAGCGAGGTCAGCCAGGTGTCCTTGCCGACGCCGTCATACACCACCGGGACTTTCTTGCCGTCGGTCAGCTCCAGCACGCGCTGCGCGACGTTTTCGTGGCTGTAGTCGATGGTCGCCCAAGCGCCGTTGGCTTTGGCCAGCTCAGCTTTTTCTTTGGAGCTGACGGTGCCGATCAGCTTGACGTCCAACGCCTTCGCCCATTGGCATGCCAGCGAACCGACACCGCCAGCAGCGGCGTGGAACAGAATGGTTTCTCCACCCTTGAGCTCATAAGTCTGGCGCAGGAGGTACTGCACGGTCAGGCCCTTGAGCATGACCCCAGCAGCGGTTTCGAAACTGATGGCGTCTGGCAGGTGCACCAGATTGGCTTCGGGCAGAACGTGCAGTTCGCTGTAGGCACCCAACGGGCCGCTGCCATACGCCACGCGGTCACCGACCTTGAACCGGGTGACCTCGCTGCCCACCGCATCGACGATGCCCGCACCTTCGGCACCCAGACCGGACGGCAAGGCCGGCGGTGCGTAAAGACCGCTGCGGAAGTAGGTGTCGATGAAGTTCAGGCCGATGGCCTTGTTGCTTACGCGAACCTGCTGCGGGCCAGGCTCCGCAGGCTGGTAGTCAATATAGTCGAGGACTTCGGGACCGCCGTGGGCGCGGAACTGGATACGCTTTGCCATCTGCCTGCTCTCCTTGGGGCTTTTGTGAGGTCCCTATCCAACTCCCATGCTTGATCTTCGTCAACTGCGGTGCGCCGGTTTGCGGTGGTATGCTACGCGCCCATTTGCGTCGCCCCCCGCCTGCGGGGCGCCGCGTAGTGATGCCCGATTCAAGGTGAAGCCATGACGACCCGCACCGACGCCGTAAAGGCCTATCTGCTCGACCTGCAAGACCGTATCTGCGCCGCGCTGGAAATCGAGGACGGCGGCACGCGCTTCGTCGAAGACGCCTGGGCCCGACCTGCTGGCGGTGGCGGTCGCACCCGCGTGATCGAAAACGGCACGCTGATCGAAAAGGGCGGCGTCAACTTTTCCCATGTCTTTGGCAGCGGTCTGCCGCCGTCGGCCAGCGCCCATCGG
Organism: Pseudomonas sp. EA_65y_Pfl2_P78; assembly: GCF_963970495.1. NCBI lineage: Bacteria > Pseudomonadati > Pseudomonadota > Gammaproteobacteria > Pseudomonadales > Pseudomonadaceae > Pseudomonas > Pseudomonas sp. EA_65y_Pfl2_P78. The sequence continues at coordinate 23,541 of NZ_CAXAON010000014.1, forward strand.
CCGGAACTGGCGGGACGCGGCTTTGAAGCCCTCGGCGTATCGCTGGTGATTCATCCGCACAACCCGCATGTGCCGACGTCGCACGCCAACGTGCGCTTTTTCATCGCCGAGAAGGAAGGCGAGGAACCGGTCTGGTGGTTCGGCGGCGGCTTTGACCTGACCCCGTATTACGGCAACGAAGAAGACTGCATCCATTGGCACCGCGTCGCCGAGCAGGCCTGCGCGCCGTTCGGGGCGGACGTCTATCCGCGTTACAAGGCTTGGTGCGACACCTACTTTCACATCAAGCATCGCCACGAACCGCGCGGCATCGGCGGCCTGTTCTTCGATGACCTGAACGAGTGGGACTTCGACACCAGTTTCGCCTTCATGCGCGCTATCGGTGATGCCTACATCGATGCGTACCTGCCCATCGTGCAGCGACGCAAGAACGATGCGTTCACTGCAAAACAGCGTGAGTTCCAGGAATTCCGCCGTGGCCGCTACGTTGAATTCAACCTGGTTTACGACCGTGGCACGCTGTTCGGCCTGCAATCGGGCGGGCGTACCGAGTCGATCCTCATGTCGCTGCCGCCACAAGTGCGCTGGGGCTACGATTGGAAAGCCGAGCCCGGCAGCGAAGAAGCGCGCCTGACCGAGTACTTCCTGCAAGATCGCGACTGGCTGGCTCAAGCCTGAGGACATCTGATGGATCGTTACGTCGTTTTCGGTAACCCGATCGGCCACAGCAAATCGCCGATGATTCACAAGCTGTTCGCCGAGCAGACCGGGCAAAGCCTCGATTACAGCACCCTGCTGGCGCCACTCGACGACTTTTCAGGCTGTGCCACGGCGTTCTTCCAGGAAGGTCGTGGCGCCAACGTCACCGTGCCGTTCAAGGAAGACGCCTATCGCCTGGCCAACAGCCTGACCGCTCGTGCACAGCGTGCTGGCGCGGTGAACACCTTGAGCAAACTGGCTGACGGCTCGCTGTTGGGCGACAACACCGACGGTGCCGGGCTGGTGCGGGATCTGACGGTGAACGCCGGATTCAGCCTGACCGGTAAACGCATCCTGCTGCTAGGCGCCGGTGGCGCTGTGCGTGGGGCGCTGGAGCCGTTGCTGGCGGAAAAACCGGCGTCGGTGATCATCGCCAACCGCACGGTGGAGAAGGCCGAATGGCTGGCCGAATTGTTCTGTGATCTGGGGCCGGTATCGGCCAGCGGTTTCGACTGGTTGCAGGAGCCGGTGGACGTGATCATCAACGCCACCTCCGCCAGCCTCACCGGTGACGTGCCGCCTATTGCGCCGAGCCTGATCGAGTCGGGCAAGACCCTGTGCTACGACATGATGTACGGCAAGGAGCCGACCGCGTTCTGCCGCTGGGCCAGTGAACACGGCGCGGCGGTGTCGATGGATGGTTTGGGCATGCTGGCCGAGCAAGCTGGCGAGGCGTTCTTTTTGTGGCGCGCAGTGCGGCCCGACACGGCGCCAGTACTCCAAGAGTTGCGTCGTCAACTCGGCCTTTAAAAGCTTCGCGAGCAAGCCCGCTCCCACGTTGGAATGCATTTCAAATGTGAGAGCGGGCTTGCTCGCGAATGGCCGCACCGCCGATCCTGGATCAATCCTCAAACCGGATCGGACACTGCTGCGGCCCTTCGAGCTTGCGCAGCTCCTCCACCACCTGCGGCCGCGCACCGCGCAACGTCAGGCTGCGATTGTGCCGCAATAAACGCCGCGCCTCCTGATGCAGCATCTCCACCCCTGAATAATCGATGAAGTTGATCTGCTGCGCCTCAATCACCACCCGCGTGCCGTGCATGCGTTGCAATCGCACTTGCAGGTAATGGCTGGCGCCGAAAAAAATGGAGCCGCCAACCCGCAGCACATCGTCCTCACCATCGCGAAAATGCTGCACCCGTGGTTGTGAAGTGCGCTTGAGATAGAAGAACAGCGACGCCAGCACCCCGGCGTAAATCGCCGTCTGCAATTCCAGCAACAACGTGGCGAGACAGGTCAGGGCCATGACCACGAACTCGGCGCGGCTGACCCGCAGCAATGACCGAATACCGCGATGATCCACCAGTCCCCAGGCGATCAACAAAATGCTGCCGGCCATGGCTGGAATGGGAATCTGCGCGATCAGCCCTGCCCCGAAAATCGCAAACAGCGCCACCCAGATCGCCGAAAACACTCCGGCCAGCGGCGAGCAGGCGCCCGCCTCGTAACTGAGGCCCGAGCGGGTAAACGACCCGGCCGACAGCGAGCCGGAAAAGAACGCCCCGACGATATTGGATAAACCCTGCGCCCGAACCTCTTGATTGGCGTCGAGCAGTTGTTGCGAGCGCGCGGCAATCGAGCGGGCAATCGACAGGCTGGTGACCAGCCCGAGCATGCCCACCGCGACAGCGCTCGGCAGCAGGCGCAGGATCAGGTCCAGATCCAGCGGCAAGCCACTGAACGGCGGCAGACGCCCGATAAAAGCGCTGACCCGGTGCACATGCCCGAACATTGCCGGCCACAGCCAAACCAGCAAGCTGGCCAGTACCAGCGTGATCAACAGCGTCGGCCAGCGTGGCAGCAATTGTTTCAACACCACGCCGACCGCGACCGTGGCCACGCCAAGCACCAGCGAAGGATTATCCACAGCCCTGAGGTGTTGCAGCAGATCCATCAAACTGGCCAGCGCCGTGGCTTTGGCTGGCAGGTCCAACCCTAGAAAATTGGGCAACTGACCGATGGCAATCACCACCGCCGCCCCCAGGGTGAAACCGAGTACTACCGAATGCGAGACGAAGTTCACCAGTGCGCCAAAGCGCAGCAAACCGATCAGCCATTGGAAAACCCCGGCCAGAAAGGTCAGCAGCAGAATCAGGGTGATGTAGTCCTGTGACGCTGGCACGGCCAATGGACTGACGCTGGCAAACAGCACAATCGAAATCGCCGCCGTTGGCCCGCAGATCAGATGCCACGACGAACCCCACATGCAGGCGATCAACACCGGGATGATCGCCGCGTAGAGACCGTATTCGGGTGGGAGTCCGGCGATCAGCGCGTAGGCAATCGACTGGGGTAACGCGAGAATTGCACCGCTGAGGCCGACGATCAGGTCCCGTCCGACGCTGGCGCGGGTTTGCCGGGGCAGCCAGGTGAGGAAGGGCAAAAGTGAGCGGCGAGTGGGGAAGGCCATGGGTCCTCGCGGTTTGGGGTTTGCGCAAGAGTAACAGGGTAAAACGTGCGGGAGCGTGCCCTCTGGTGAATGCGGTGGGTCATTCGACAAAGACACCGCAATCGCGAGCAAGCCCGCTCCCACGGGGTGAGACGACTGCCTCTAGTGAATCAGAGCCTGGCTTTTACCGCCGGCAAGGCAGCCTTCCCATCCAGCGTCTTCACGCCGTCCAGCCACTTGTCCAGCACCGCCGGATTCGCCTTGATCCAGGCCTTCACCGCCTCAGCATTGCTGACCTTCTTGTTGGTCACCTCAGCCATGATGCTGTTCTCCATCTCCTGAGTGAACGAAAGATTGGTCAGCAATTTACCCACATTCGGACACGCCTCGGCGTAGCCCTTGCGCGTCAACGTAAACACGCTGCCGGTGTCGCCAAAGTACTTTTCGCCACCCTTGAGGTAATGCATTTTCAACTGCACGTTCATCGGGTGCGGGGTCCAGCCGAGGAAGGTGACGAACTTCTGTTTCTTCACCGCCCGCGACACTTCGGCGAGCATTGCCTGTTCGCTGGACTCGATGAGCTTCCACTGGCCCAGGTCGAAGTCATTTTTCTTGATGATTTCCTGCAGCGAGATGTTCGCGGGTGCGCCCGAACCGATGCCGTAGATTTTCTTGCCGAACTTGTCGGCGAATGTATTCAGATCCGCGAAGTTATGCACACCCGCGTCCCAGACGTAATCCGGCACGGCGAGGGTGAATTCGGTGCCGTCGAGGTTCTTCGCCAGTTGTGTCACGTCACCGGTGGCGATGAACTTGTCGTAGAAGCCCTGCTGCGCCGGCATCCAGTTGCCCATGAACACATCCACCTGGCCATCCTTCAGGCCGCCGAAAGTAATCGGTACCGCGAGGGTGTCGACCTTGGCCTTGTAGCCCATGCCGTCCAGCAGAAAACCGGTGATGGCGTTGGTCGCGGCGATGTCGCTCCAGCCAGGATCGGCCATTTTCACCGTCTCGCAATTTTGCTCGGCAAATGCCGAGGCGCTGCCCAGAGCCAGCAGGCTGACCGTCAGTACTGTGGATAACTTGCGCATGGACTTCCCCTTAACGTTATTGGTTTTGGCAGGGTTGTGGATAACGTGCTTTGCGTTCCAGATCATCGAGGTCGATATGGTTGCGCATGTACTGCTGACTGGCATCCACCAGCGGCTGGTGATCCCAGCTCTTCAGTTTGCCGACGGTCAATGCATCGGCGACAAAACGGCGGCGACGCTGGCTCGCGAGGACAGCCCGGTGAATGGCGGGGATGTCCCACTTGGCCCGTGCCTCGGCGAGAAAATCGTCGAATAGCTGACGATGCTGTGGCGATTGGCTGAGTTCTTCCAACTCGCGCGGATCGTTGCCTACGTCGAAGAGTAGGCAAGGGTCGCTTTCACTGTAGATAAATTTCCAGGCGCCACGGCGGATCATCATCAGCGGACTGATGGTGCCTTCGGCCATGTATTCGCCAAATACCTCGTCATGGCCGCCCTGCCCTTGCAGGTGTGGCACCAGCGAGCGGCCATCCAGCGGCAGGCCCGGCTCCAGGGTGCCGCCGGCCAGTTCGACGAAGGTTGGCAACAGGTCTGCGGTCGATACGGCAGCGCTGATGCGCCCGGCCTCGAACTGGCCAGGCGCACTGATCAACAGGGGCACGCGGGCGGCCATTTCGTACCAGTGCATTTTGTACCAGAGGCCTTTCTCGCCCAGCATGTCGCCGTGGTCGCCGGAGAAGACGATGATCGTTTCGTCCATCAGCCCTGTGTCTTCAAGGGTTTGCAGGAGTTTGCCGACGTTGGCGTCGATATAACTGCAAGCGCCGAAGTAGGCACGCCGAGCATCGCGAATCTTATCCACAGGCAGCGGCTTGTCCCACAGGTCGTAAACCTTGAGCAGGCGCTGCGAGTGCGGGTCGAGTGAATGTTGATCCGGCGTTGTCGGAAGCGGGATATCGCCATCGTCGTACAAATCCCAGAAGGCCTTGGGAATCGTGTACGGATCGTGTGGGTGAGTCATCGACACCGTCAGGCAAAACGGCTGATCGCCGTCCTCGCGAATGTGATCGAAAAGATATTGCTGGGCCTTGAACACCACTTCTTCGTCAAAATCGAGTTGGTTGGTGCGCACGCAGGGCCCGGCTTGCAGCACCGAAGACATGTTGTGATACCAGGTCGGCCGCACGTCAGGCTCATCCCAGTTCACCGACCAACCGTAATCGGCCGGATAAATATCACTGGTCAGGCGTTCTTCGTAGCCGTGCAACTGATCGGGGCCACAGAAATGCATCTTGCCCGACAGCGCGGTGCGGTAGCCGAGACGGCGAAGGTAGTGGGCGTAGGTCGGAATGTCGGCGGGGAAATCGGCGGCGTTATCGTAAGCACCGATTTTGCTCGGCAATTGACCGCTGACCAGAGTGAAACGCGACGGCGCGCACAATGGGCTGTTGCAGTAAGCGGCGTCGAACACCACGCCTTGGGCGGCGAGGCGCGAAAGATTCGGCAGTTTGATTGGCGAAGGGCCGTAGAACGGCAACATTGGCGCGGCCATCTGATCGGCCATGATGAAAAGAATATTCTTGCGCTTCATGTGATCGCGGCATTCCATAGTGAATATTTATGCGACATTGCTGCGATCAAGCTTGGAGTCCATGCTCTATCGGGTAAAGCCCATGCCGGGCAATGACTGGGATAAGCTCTGCTTATGTATGAAGCGTTAGGCGATCTGTCTCTCGACCTGTTGCGTGCCTTCGATGCCGCCGCGCGCCATCGCAGCTTTACTGCGGCAGCGGTTGAGTTGGGCACCACGCAACCGGCCATCAGCCAACAGATCAAACGACTGGAGGAGCAGCTCGGTACGCGCCTGTTTGATCGCATCTACCGGGGCATCGAACTGACTGAGGTCGGCATGATCCTGTTCGAGCAAGTTAGCCTTGGTTTGCAGAATATCGACGCAGGATTGAGCGCGATCAGCACACAGCAGCAACACGAGGTGCTGCAGGTCGCCACCGATTTCGCCTTCGCCGCCTATTGGCTGATGCCGCGTCTGCACCGCTTCCACGAAGCCAATCCCCACGTCGATGTCAGCCTGGTCACCAGCGAACGTAACCACAACATGCTGCGCACCGACATCGACGTGGCGATCCTGTTTGGCGACGGCCGCTTTAAACAGGGCGAGAGCCATTGGCTGTTCAGCGAAGAAGTGTTCCCGGTGTGCAGTCCATTATTGCTCAAGGATCGCCCGGCGCCCTTGCCTGCTCAGGCGTTGCTGGAATTGCCCCTGCTGCACTTGCGCGGTGAAAACAGCAGCAACTGGTTTGACTGGAGTGGTTTGTTTCGCCAATTGGGCATCACCACGCCGCCGGCACCGGGGCAGCTGCGTTTCGACAATTACACGCTGTTGATTCAAGCGGCGATTGGCGGGCAAGGCGTGGCGATTGGCTGGCGGCACCTTGTGGATAACTTGCTGACTCAGGGTTTGCTCTGTCGCCCGATTGCCGAAACGACGCTGTCACGGCTGGGCTATTACGTCGTTCTGCCGCAACGCAAACGGCGGGGGGCGCTGATTCAACTGTTTGTTGACTGGTTGATGGAGGAACAGGCCAGCAGTGCAGAATCGCTCAATGGACTCGCACTGCCGTCCATTGCCATCTAGAACCTATTGGCCGGTCGCCACAAAATTCACATGCTGCCCGACATGCAGATTCAAGCGCAGCTCATCGGCAATCCCCACCGCGACCCGGTTCAAACGCTCCAGCGGTTCGGTTAGCCCCGGCTCCAGATGGCCTCCAACCTGGCTGAAATGCTCAACGGTCAGCCCCGCGACGCCATGGGGCGCATTGACCAATGTCCATTGCAACGGACTGCTTTGCAGGGCCTCACGGATTTCTTCAGCGGCGTGGCGTTGCAGGCGATCGTCGAGGTCCGGTTCGTCGAGCACGGCGAAATCGCCCACCAGAAACAGCCGCGAAACATTGGCCAATTGCAGGCCATCGACCAGCGCGTCGACCGCGAGCACCTGTTCCACCGGCCCAAGCACGATGGACCTTTCGACGTGATCGCTGCTCAACGGCAGGCCCGGCGCATCCAGCAGGCAAATCACCGCTGAGCTTCCCGCAACGCTTTGATTGACCCGCTCGGCATCGAACAGATCGCCACTTTTTGTACGCAACCCCGGACGCGGCGCGAGCGCCGTCAAATCGTCGAGAATGGCGATGACTTCATGCTGACGACGCAGCAACTCAGCCATCAACGCACCGCCCAGGCTGGCCATGGCACCATAGAGCACCACTTTAACCGCTGGGGTTTCGGCATTTTTCATGGCTGATCCCTTTTCTTGTCCCTTCTATGGCGTGTGACATACGGGCAACGCCGAGGGTTCGAACCGATTTGCGAGGGCTTCAGATGCAACCGATCAAGGGCTACCACGCCCACGTCTATTTCGACGCCGCCTCCATCGACCAGGCACGCGCGTTATGCGAGCAAGCCGCTACGTTGTTTCCATTGAAAATGGGCCGCGTCCACGAACGCCCGGTCGGCCCGCACCCCGACTGGAGTTGCCAGTTGGCCTTCGGCCCGGAGCTGATCGGTGAAGTACTGCCCTGGCTGGCGCTCAATCGCAAAGGCTTGGTGGTGTTTTTGCACCCGGACACGGGCGATGATTTGCTTGATCACACCGAGCATGCGATCTGGATGGGCGCCATGAGGCCGCTGAATCTGGCTGTTTTTTGATGACGCCCGCCGCATTCGGCGGGCCGGTTGACCGTTCACTCAAAGCTTTCACCCACGAAAGCTGGCTGAAAGCTTCCCCCATTAGGATCGCCCCCACTGCCGGCAACAGACCGGTTGGCCAATCCGTGTGATACCCGCACGAACGGCCCAATTAACAACAACAATGGTGATTCTGATGTCCTCTGTAGCCCGCCTCCGCGCTGTCACTCCGTCCGTACCTCTCGTGCTGCCCGCTCTGCGCTGATCCCGCCCGATCCGCTCATTCCATTAGCCGCGCTACGCCCGGAGTATTCCCATGCTGACTTTCCTTGGCTTTGCCATGGTCATCACGTTCATGTTCCTGATCATGACCAAGCGCCTGTCCGCGCTGATTGCGCTGATCATCATCCCGATCCTGTTTGCCCTGTTCGGTGGTTTTGCGCCGAAGATCGGTCCGATGATGCTCGAAGGCATCACCAAGCTTGCGCCGACCGGCGTGATGCTGATGTTCGCCATTCTCTATTTCGCCCTGATGATCGACTCCGGTCTGTTCGACCCGGCCGTGCGCAAGATCCTCAAACTGGTCAAGGGTGACCCGCTGAAAGTTTCGGTCGGCACCGCCGTACTGGCGCTCGTCGTTTCCCTCGACGGTGACGGCGCGACCACTTACATGATCTGCGTGGCCGCCATGCTGCCGCTGTACAGCCGCATCGGCATGAGCCCGCGAATCATGGCCGGCCTGATCATCCTGGCCGGTGGCGTGATGAACATGACGCCATGGGGCGGCCCGACCGCCCGTGCTGCCAGTGCGTTGCACGTCGACCCTTCGGACATCTTCGTGCCGATGATTCCGGCCATGGCGGCCGGTGTGGTGGCGATTCTGCTCATTGCCTATTTCTACGGCAAACGTGAGCGAGCGCGTCTGGGTGAGTTGCACCTGATCGACGATGAGATCGATCACCGCGAAATCAGCGTTTCACAGTTCCCGGACGCCCGTCGTCCGAAGCTGATCTGGTTCAACGGCGCCCTGACCTTCGGCCTGATGTGCACCCTGATCGCTGGCCTGTTGCCGCTGCCGGTGTTGTTCATGGTGGCGTTCAGTATTGCCATGATCGTCAACTATCCTTGCCTGCAAATGCAGAAGGACCGCGTCGCGGCTCACGCCGGCAGTGTGCTGGCAGTGGTCGGGCTGATCTTTGCGGCGGGTATCTTCACCGGTATCCTGTCGGGCACCGGCATGGTTGATGCGATGTCCAAGAGCCTGCTGGCGGTGATCCCGGATTTCCTCGGTCCTTACCTGGCGGTGATCACGGCACTGGTGAGCATGCCGTTCACGTTCTTCATGTCCAACGACGCGTTCTACTATGGCGTGTTGCCGGTGATGGCCGAAGCCGCCAGTCACTACGGCATCACCGCCGTGGAAATGGCCCGGGCCTCGATCGTCGGTCAGCCCGTTCACTTGCTCAGCCCGCTGGTGCCATCGACCTATCTGTTGGTGGCCCTGGCCGGGATTGATTTTGGCGACCACCAGCGGTTCACCCTCAAATGGGCGATCCTGGTTTGTATCTGCATTCTGATTGCTGCACTGCTGCTCGGGACTTTCCCGGTGTTCAGCACTCTATAAGCCCAAGACTCACCGTTTGCGGTCCTGGCTTCGTGGTTTGAAGCCAGGACCTTTTTCGGTTTAACACACGCTCAAAGGAATACACATGGATTGGCTGACCAACCCCGAAATCTGGGTTGCCTTCTTTACCCTGACCGCCCTGGAAATTGTCCTGGGTATCGATAACATCATCATGATTTCGATCCTGGTCAGCCGCATGCCCAAACACATGCAGCCGCGCACCCGGATCTTCGGTCTTGGCTTGGCCATGATCACGCGGATCCTGTTGCTGCTGTCGATCACTTGGGTCATGCGCCTCACCGCCGACCTGTTCGAAGTGTTCGGCCAGGGCATCTCCGGGCGTGACCTGATCCTGTTCTTCGGCGGGCTGTTCCTGCTGTGGAAAAGCTCGCAGGAGATGTACCACGCGCTGGAAGGTGAAGACGAAAGCGGCGACGAGCCTTCGGGCAAGGGCGGTAACTTTCTCTACACCATTATTCAGATCGCGATCATCGACATCGTCTTCTCGCTGGACTCGGTGATCACCGCGGTCGGCATGGTGTCCCATGTGCCAGTGATGGTGGCGGCGATCATCGTCGCGGTGCTGGTGATGATGGCGGCGTCGGGCAAGATCAGCGAATTCATCGACAAACATCCGTCGCTGAAGATGCTCGCGCTGTCGTTCCTGTTGGTGGTCGGTACGGTACTGATCGCTGAATCGTTCGACGTGCACGTACCCAAAGGTTACGTCTACTTCGCCATGGCGTTCTCGCTGGCGGTGGAAGCGATCAACATCAAACTGCGCGGCGCGATGGCCAAAAAGAAGCAGCAAGATCCGGTGAAACTGCGCAAGGACATTCCGGGGCAGTAACCCGCTAGTCCAGCAACACGCAACACCCCTTATGGGAGCGGGCTTGCTCGCGAATGCAGTCGATCAGCCAACATTATTGTCGACTGATACGCCGCCTTCGCGAGCAAACCCGCTCCCACAGTTGTTTTGTACGTTGGCTAACACTCACTCCAGCAGGGAGGTGCCGGTGAAGTGCTGTTCATGACACTTGTGTTTCAATCATGGTTTTAGCTGTGCAATGCTGGCGCCCAGACCGTTAGCCAACTACAGCTTAAGTATCAAAAACGTAGAAACCGCGCGGTACCGTCAATTTGCCTCTCTGGGGCGCTGCCATTACAGGGGGTCTGCATGCTCACCCTGCTCAATCTGCTTTCCGCCGTCGCCCTGCTGATCTGGGGCACGCACATCGTCCGAACCGGCATCCTGCGGGTGTATGGCACCCAGTTGCGCCATGTGATCGGTCAGAACATGGCCAAGCGCTGGCTGGCCTTTGTTGCGGGCATCGTCGTCACGGCGATGGTGCAAAGCAGCAACGCCACGGCGATGCTCGTCACCTCTTTCGTCGGCCAAGGGCTGATGGCGCTGACGCCGGCGCTGGCGACCATGCTCGGCGCCGATGTCGGTACCGCGCTGATGGCGCGGGTGCTGACGTTCGACTTGTCTTGGCTGTCGCCATTGCTGATTTTTCTTGGGGTGATTTTCTTTCTGTCGCGCAAACAGACGCGGCTCGGGCAAATGGGCCGGGTCAGCATCGGTTTGGGGCTGATCATTCTCGCGCTGCAACTGATCGTCGAGGCTGCTGCACCGATCACCCACGCCCAAGGGGTGAAGGTGATTTTCGCTTCGCTGACCGGCGACATCCTCCTCGACGCCCTGGTCGGCGCGCTGTTTGCGATGATTTCCTACTCCAGCCTCGCCGCTGTGCTTCTGACCGCTACCTTGGCCGGCGCCGCCGTGATCAGTCTGCCGGTGGCGATTGGCCTGGTGATCGGTGCCAACATCGGCAGCGGCGTGCTGGCGTTCATGAGCACCAGCATGCAGAACGCCGCTGGCCGGCAAGTGGCGCTGGGCAGCCTGTTGTACAAACTGATCGGCCTGCTGCTGATCATCCCGGTGCTCGACCCGCTTGTGCATTGGATCGACAGTCTGGATTTCAGCCCGCAGGAAATGGTCATCGGCTTCCACCTGCTCTACAACACCGCACGCTGTCTGATCCTGCTGCCGAGTGTCGGGCCGATGGCGCGTTTGTGCGCCTGGCTGCTGCCGGAACGGCCTGAGGTCAACGGCACCGCCAAACCACGTCACCTTGACCCGACCGCGCTGGTCACGCCAAGCCTGGCCTTGGCCAACGCCGTGCGCGAAACCCTGCGCATGGGCGATCTGCTCGACAACATGCTCGACGCGACCCTCGATGTGTTGCGCGGCAAGCAAACGGCGATCACCCAGGACATGCGTCGGATGACCGATGACGTAGAGTCGCTGTACAGCGCGATCAAGCTGTACCTGGCGCAAATGCCCCGCGAGGATCTTGGCGAGCAGGACAGTCGGCGCTGGGCGGAGATCATTGAACTGGCGATCAACCTCAAACTGGCCTGTGACTTGATCGAGCGCATGCTGCGCAAGGTCCAGCAGCAGAAGACCTCGCAACGCCGTTCGTTTTCCGAGGAAGGGCTGGAGGACCTGGCCGGGCTTCAACAGCAACTGATCGCCAACTTGCGGTTGGGGTTGTCGGTGTTTCTCAGCGGCGACAAGGAAAGCGCTCGCCAGTTGCTGCGCGAGAAACGGCGCTTCCGCGCACAGGAACGCCGTTTGGCCCATGCCCACGTCAGTCGTTTGCAACGCAAGATCGTGCAGAGTATTGAAACCAGTTCGTTGCACCTGGAGCTGATTGCCGACATGAAACGGCTCAATTCGCTGTTTTGCAGCAGCGCTTATGTAGTGCTGGAAACGGCGGACATCGGGGCGCTGGCGGCGGATGAAATGGCCGACATTACGCATTCGCCTTGAACGTCTGCGGCTAAGGTCAGTCAGTAACTCAGCGTTCAGCCTCAGGGACGCCTTCGCGAGCTTGCTCGCAAAGGCCATCTGCCTGACGACACGGATCTCCAAATCAGCCGTACGGAAGCCTGTTATGCGTTGCCTGTTGTTCGCCTGTCTGTTGCTCGGTTCACTCCCTTCCTTGGCCCTGGATCGTTTTCAGGTCGAAGGTTATGCGCTGCCCAACGGTTTGCAGTTGTTGCTCAAACCCGGCACCGAGCGCGGGCATGTCGCGATCCGGCTGGTGGTCGGCGTCGGTCTTGATGATTTTGACTGCGATGAAAAAGAGCTGCCGCACCTGCTTGAACACTTGCTGTTCAGTGGCATTGACGCCACCGGCGAAGGTGGCCTCGAAGAGCGCATGCAGGCCCTGGGCGGTGACTGGAACGCCTTCACCAGCAATGCCGATACCACCTTCGTCATCGAAGCTCCGGCGAAAAACCAGCGCAAGGTACTCGACCTGCTGCTGGCGCTGCTGACACAGACCCGCATCGACGACAACGCGATCAACGCCGCCAAACGTGTGGTCGAGCGTGAGGACGGCGGCCACTACACGCGCCTGCGCCGCTTTCTCGACCGCCAGGATCTGGGGCACAGCGCGAGCAATCAATTGGCGGTGGAGCTGGGCCTTAAATGCCCGCAGCGCGCCGAAGTCGCACATCTGACCCAGGCGCAACTGGAGAAGGTGCGCAAAGCCTGGTACGCGCCGAACAACATGACCCTGATTGTCGTCGGCGAGCTCGACAAACTGCTGCCGGCCTATCTGGAGCGGACGTGGGGCGCGCTTGATGCGGTCGAGCCCAGTGAGCACCGGCCGTTGCCGGATATCCGCACCAGCGCCGCCCATGAGCGCACCCTCACGCGCGGTTTTATCGGCGACAGCGCCAAGTTGCACTGGTTGGTGCCGGAGCCGGTGCTGGACGGTCAGTACGACGAGACGTTCAACATCCTCAAGGACTACCTCGACTGGGCGCTGTACCGACAGATTCGTCTCAACCATGGTTTGTCTTATGGGCCGTGGGCCGAGCGCGAAGTGTTTGGGGGCGTCGGGTTCATGAGCCTCAATGCTGACCTTGATCGCGATAACGTCGATGAAGCCATTGAGGTGCTGGAAGACATCAAGGCCGACCTGCTGAAAAACGGTCTCGATCCGGCCACCTTCGCCCGCATCAAACAGGCGGCCATCGCCCATCAGGCCTGGGCGGTGCAAGGCAACAGCGCGATGGCCGATTACTACTGGAGTGCGCTGGGCGACTACGAGGACGGCCGCTTCGCCAATCCCGCCCGCGAACTGCAAGGCGTGACGCTGGAAACGGCGAACAAGGCCATGCGCGAGTTGTTGCTGCAACCGGGGTATCTGCGTATCGAGAAGCCTTTGATCAGTGATGATCAGGTGTTGTGGCTGGCGGCGGGTGGACTGGGTGTGTTGCTGCTGATCCTGATCGTATGGCGCTTGCACCGCCGCAAATCCGCCGAACACTGAACCGGTGGGAGCGGGCTTGCTCGCGAACGCGGTGGGTCATGCAACAAATGCAGTGACGGATACGACGCCTTCGCGAGCAATCCCGCTCCCACAGGGGACTGTGGTGATTTTGCTGACCGGCAGCCTCGCCACACCGCTGTGCGAGCGGTACTCTGTCGAGGTTTTTTCCCACGACTGTTGCGAACCGCCCTCATGCCAAAACTGACCCTTCTGATCCAGCGCATTCTCGAACTGATGAAGCGCTATCCCGGGGTCATTGCGTTGGGTGGTTTCATCTCCGGGGTCGGCAGTTTCATTCTGGTCGACCGCCAGCAAGGGCTGGCGAGCTGGATCACCATCATCATGCTGCTGAGCTGGATCTGGCTGATGCTGGAAAACACCCTCACTGGCCTTTTTACGCGGATTTTCAAACGGGAAATCCCCCAGCCGCTGCTGCGTTACGCCACGCAGATGATTCACCAGGAAAGCCTGTTTTTCGTTCTGCCATTCTTCTTCATCACCACGACGTGGAACAGCAGCCAATTGATCTTCACCGGGCTGCTGAGCATCGCCGCGCTGATCTCCGTCATCGATCCGCTCTACTACAAATGGCTGGCGCCCCGGCGCTGGGCGTTTCTGGCGCTACACACCCTGACCCTGTTCGCGGCCCTCCTGACCGCACTGCCGGTGATCATGCACCTGACCACCTCGCAGAGCTTCAAATGGGCGCTGGGCATTGCCGTGCTGCTGTCGTTCCCGAGCCTGGCGTCGATCTTCCCGATCCGCACCGTGCGCAATGCGCTGGCGATCCTGTGCATCACCGTGGGTATCGGCGGTGTGGGTTGGGCGCTGCGCTCGTGGGTGCCGCCGGCAACGCTGTGGATGACTGACGTGGCGATCAGCACGCAGTTGCAGGATCGGACCCCCGGCGCGAGCCTCAAGCAAGTCAGCGCCGAGCAGATCCGTGGCGGTGGCCTCTACGCCTATACCGCGATCAACGCGCCACGCGGGCTCGATGAGCGGATTTATCACGTCTGGCAGTTCAACGGCAAAGAGGTCGACCGCATTGCTCTCGACATCCATGGCGGGCGTAAAGAAGGCTACCGGGCGTGGACGCACAAGCAGAATTTCCCCGGCAACCCGGCGGGCAAGTGGCAGGTACGGGTGCTGACCGAGGACGGCCAGGTGATCGGCGTGCTGCGCTTTGAAGTCACCGACAGCACAGCGATCAAAGAAAAGTAGTCGGGTTCGTGCTATTACGTATGCCAGCCTCATCAGCCGAAAAGCACGGAGTTTATGACCAGCAGCTCGACGACGGGCAGTGCCCAACTCGACACATCGACCACCCCTGCTCACCTGCGAGTCAGCGGGGACTGGACGCTTGCCCATTACGCTGACCTCAAGCAACTGAGCGAAAAGCTCCACGGCCAATACGACGCCCATACGTCCATCGACCTGAATGACCTGGGCGCCCTCGATACCGCTGGCGCATCCTTGCTGGTCGAACTGCTCGGTTCCGAGCGCCTGGGCAAATCCGCTGAACATCCCGACTGTACGATTTCCCCGGCTGACCGCGCGTTGCTGCAGACGGTGTATCGCTCGCTGACCGATTTCTGCGTGCCGATCAAGGAGCCGGAAGTCAGCGTCAGCGTGCAACTGCTGACGCGCATCGGTCGCGCCGTGGAAACGGTCTGGCAGGACACCCTGCAAGTGCTGGGCTTCATCGGTCTGATTCTGGAAACCATCGCTCGCAGCGTGTTCCGCCCCAAGCGTTGGCGCATTACGCCAATCGTCGCGCACATCGAACAGACCGGCCTCGACGCTGCGCCGATCGTGGCGTTGCTGACCTTTCTGGTGGGCGCCGTGGTGGCTTTTCTTGGCGCGACGGTGCTGGCCAGTTTTGGGGCCAGTGTGTTCACCGTCGATCTGGTGGCGTTTTCATTTCTGCGTGAATTCGGCGTCTTGCTCACCGCGATTCTGATGGCCGGGCGCACCGCCAGCGCCTTCACCGCGCAAATCGGTTCGATGAAGGCCAACGAAGAGATCGATGCAATCCGCACACTTGGCCTTGACCCGATGGAACTGCTGGTGGTCCCACGGGTACTGGCGCTGCTGATCGCGCTGCCGATGCTGACGTTTCTGGCGATGCTCTGCGGGATCGTCGGCGGTGGCGTGGTCTGCGCGTTGTCGCTGGGAATTTCACCGGCGATGTTCCTCTCGCTGCTGCAATCGGACATCGGTGTTCAGCACTTTCTGGTGGGGTTGGTGAAAGCACCGGTCTTCGCCTTCCTGATCGCCGCGATTGGCTGTCTCGAAGGCTTCAAGGTCAGCGGCAGCGCCGAATCGGTCGGCGCCCACACCACGTCCGCCGTGGTGCAATCGATTTTCGTGGTGATCGTCCTCGATGCGGTGGCCGCGCTGTTCTTCATGGAGATGGGCTGGTGAGTCGTCCACCCTGCGCGCCCTCGGAGGCGGTGATCGAAGTCCGTGGCCTGTGCAACCGCTTTGGCAAGCAGAGCGTGCACGAAGGCCTCGACATGGATTTGTACAAAGGCGAAATCCTCGCCATGGTCGGCGGCTCTGGCAGCGGCAAATCGGTACTGCTGCGCAGTATCATCGGCCTGCGCCGGCCCAGCGAAGGCCGGGTGAACGTATTCGGCCAGAACCTGCCGAGCCTGTCCGGACATGAGCGCTCGCTGATCGAACGACGCTTCGGCGTGCTGTTTCAAAAAGGCGCACTGTTCTCCTCGTTGACGGTGACCGAGAACGTCGCTTTGCCCCTGATCGAGCATGCAGGGTTAAGCCGCAACGACGCCGAGCATCTGGCGGCGGTGAAACTGGCGCTGGCCGGGCTGCCGTTGTCGGCGGCGGACAAATACCCCGCGTCGCTGTCCGGCGGCATGATCAAGCGCGCGGCATTGGCCCGTGCATTGGCGCTGGATCCGGACATCCTGTTTCTCGACGAGCCCACCGCCGGTCTCGATCCGATCGGTGCGGCGGCGTTCGATCAACTGATCCTGACCCTGCGCGATGCGTTGGGCCTGAGTGTGTTTCTGGTCACCCACGACCTCGACACGCTCTACACCATCACCGACCGCGTGGCAGTGCTGGCGCAGAAGAAGGTGCTGGTCGCCGGTCCGATTGACGTCGTATCGGAAACCGATGACGCGTGGATTCACGAATATTTCCACGGCCCGCGCGGCCGCTCGGCGCTGGACGCCGCCAAACTGCTCAACGAGGTCTGATATGGAAACCCGAGCCCATCATGTGTTGATCGGCCTGTTCGCAGTGATTGTCGTGGCGGGCGCCCTGCTGTTCGGCCTGTGGCTGGCCAAGTCCAGTATCGATAGCGAGTTCAAGGATTACGAAGTCGTGTTCAACGAGGCGGTCAGCGGCCTGTCCAAGGGCAGCGCGGTGCAATACAGCGGGATCAAGGTCGGTGACGTGGTCAGCCTGCGTCTTGACCCCAAGGATCCCCGCCGGGTGTTGGCGCGGATTCGTCTGGGCGGTGACACTCCGATCAAGGAAGACACCCTGGCCAAACTGGCCCTGACCGGGATTACCGGCACCTCGATCATCCAGCTCAGCGGCGGCACGCCAAACAGTCCGAGCCTACGGGGCCATGACGGCAAATTACCGATCATTGTCGCGTCGCCCTCGCCCATCTCGCGGTTGCTCAATGACAGCAACGACTTGATGAGCGGCGTCACCGCACTGCTGCAAAACGCCAACCAGATGTTCTCCGCCGAAAACGTCGAGCGCGTGAGCAAAACCCTCGCCCACCTGGAACAGACCACCGGCTCGATCAACGATCAGCGTGGCGACCTGCGCCAAGCCATGCAGCAACTGGCGACGGTCGGCAAACAGGCCGGCAGCATGCTCGAACAGACTTCGCTGCTGATGCGCAACGCCAACGGTTTGCTCAACGACCAGGGCAAGCAGGCGCTGGGCAGTGCCGAGCAGGCGATGAAGTCGCTGGAGCAAAGCAGCGCCACGATCAACGGCCTGCTGAGCAAGAACCAGAATGCCCTCGACAACGGCCTGCAGGGCCTCAATGGTCTGGCGCCGGCCATCCGTGAATTGCGAGAGACGCTGACCTCGCTGCGCGCCATCTCGCAACGTCTTGAGGCCAACCCCAGCGGTTACCTGCTGGGCAGTGACAAGAACAAGGAGTTCACGCCATGAAGCTGACTCGACTCGCCCTCTTCGCCGCCGGTTTTACCTTGATCGGCACGCTGATCGCGTCGTGCTCGATCCTGCCCCAGTCGCAGCCATCGGACGTTTATCGTCTGCCAGCCACGCAGGTGCCTGCGCCGGCCGGTTCAGCGGCCACTCAGCACTGGTCGCTGCGGCTCAACAAATGGCAGGCCAGTGAAGCGCTGAACCGGCCGAACATCGCCGTGATTCCACAGGGCAACATGATCAGCAGCTACAAGGCGTCACGCTGGAGCGACCCCGCACCGGTGCTGTTGCGCAATCGGCTGCTCGAAGGCTTTACGCGTGATGGCCGGGTGACGTTGCTGAGCACCGATGACAGCTACTTCCAGGCGGATCTGGAACTGGGTGGGAATTTGCAGGCGTTTCAGACTGAATATCAGGGCGATAAGGCCAGCGTTGTCGTGCGGGTCGATGCGTTGCTGGTGCGTGGCTATGACCAGCGCATTCTGGCCAGCCGCCGGTTTGAAGAGCGCCAGCCCCTGAGTGATGTGCAGGTGCCGGCGGTGGTCGCCGGGTTTGGTCTGGCCAGTGATCGCCTGACCGCGAAGGTTGTGGCGTGGGCGGTCGAGCAAGGCCAGCAGTTCGCGCCCTCACCCAGACTTTAACCTTATCCATAATCCCTGTAGGCGCGGGCTCGCTCGCGAAGGCGGTGTGTCAGGCAATGCATACGTCGCCTGACACGCCCTCTTCGCGCACCCACAGGGGGACTTGTGGCTAACCGAAGAACCAGTAGCAGACGCCAATGGCGCCGAGTACCCCGGCCAGTTCGGCCAACAGCGCGCAACCTACCGCATGCCGCGCCCGCTGAATCCCCACCGCGCCGAAATACACCGCCAGCACATAGAACGTCGTCTCGGTACTGCCCTGAAGCGTCGCCGCCACCAGCGCCGGGAAGCTGTCGACACCGGAAGTCTGCATGGTTTCGATCAGCATCGCCCGCGCCGCGCTGCCGGAGAATGGCTTGACCATCGCCGTGGGCAGCGCATCGACAAAGCGTGTGTCCCCTCCGGCCCATTCGACCAGATGACGGATCCCGTCGAGGCCAAAATCCAGCGCTCCGGACGCACGGAGCACGCCGACGGCGCAGAGCATGGCCACCAGATACGGCAGCAGGTTCTTCGCTACATCGAAGCCTTCCTTCGCGCCTTCAACGAATGCTTCGTAGACCTTCACCTTACGTAGAGCACCCATCACCAGAAACAGCATGATCAGACCAAACAGCGTGAGATTGCCGAGGATCGACGACAATCCCGCCAAAGCGGTGGCCGACATTGTCCCCAGCAATGCCATGAAGGCGCCGAGCATCAACGCGCCGGGAATCAGATAGGCCAGCACCACCGGATCCCAGATCCGCAAACGCTGCATGAACGCCACCGACAGAAAGCCGACAATCGTCGAGCAACTGGTCGCCAGCAAAATCGGCAGGAACACCAGCGTCGGGTCAGGCGCGCCTTGCTGGGCGCGGTACATGAAGATCGTCACCGGCAGCAGGGTCAGGGAGGAGGCGTTGAGCACCAGGAACAGGATCTGCGCGTTGCTGGCGACGGTGGCGCTGGGGTTGAGTTCCTGCAGTGCCTTCATGGCTTTCAGGCCGATGGGCGTGGCGGCGTTGTCCAGGCCCAAGCCATTGGCGGCGAAGTTCAGGGTGATCAGGCCAAGGGCGGGGTGACCGGGCGGGACTTCCGGCATCAGTCGCAGGAACAGCGGGCCCAATACCTTGGCCAGCCATTCAACAATGCCGGCCTTCTCGGCGATGCGCAGAAAACCCAGCCACAGGGTGAGGGTGCCGAACAGCAGCACCATGACTTCGACCGACAGCTTGGCCATGGCAAAAATGCTTTCCACCATCGCCGCGAAAATCCCGGCATTACCGCCAATCAGCCACTGCGCCAGCGCCGACACGGCTGCCACGACGAAGAAGCCAAGCCACAGGCCATTAAGCATCAGTCAAATCCCTCGGAAGATGCGGCGAATAATAGCGGGGTGGCCAGAAACGACAAACCCCGGATTTTGTCCGGGGTTTGTCTGTGCATCACTGGCGGGGGCAATGAATGCTTGGCTCTGACTCAAATCCCCTGTGTGAGCAAGCCCACTGGCACAAGCAGCCAATCCCCACAGGGTTCAGCAATCAGTTCTTGGAGATCTCGCCCGCGGGCAGTTTTTCCTTGCTGCGCCAGTGCGGCAGGGAGTTCCAGTAGCGCTCGCCCTTGGCATCGTCGTACATGCCTTCCCAGCGCGAGATGACCAACACCGCCAGGGCGTTGCCGAT
Source organism: Pseudomonas sp. EA_65y_Pfl2_P78 (assembly GCF_963970495.1). Classification (NCBI taxonomy): domain Bacteria; kingdom Pseudomonadati; phylum Pseudomonadota; class Gammaproteobacteria; order Pseudomonadales; family Pseudomonadaceae; genus Pseudomonas; species Pseudomonas sp. EA_65y_Pfl2_P78. The sequence goes on from NZ_CAXAON010000014.1 coordinate 43,870, forward strand.
CACGTTCAGTGCAGTACGGGCCATGTCCATGATGCGGTCGACACCGGCGATAAACGCCAAGCCTTCCAGCGGAATACCCACGCTGCCCAGCGTCGCCAGCAGCACCACGAAGGACACGCCCGGTACGCCGGCGATGCCTTTGGAGGTGACCATCAGGGTCAGGACCAGCAGCAGTTGCTGGCTGATCGACAGATCGATGCCGTACAACTGGGCAATGAAGATCGCCGCGATGGACTGGTACAGGGTCGAACCGTCGAGGTTGAACGAGTAACCGGTCGGCACCACGAAGCTGCAGATGGCTTTCGGCGCGCCGTAGGCTTCCATTTTCTCGATCACGCGTGGCAGCACGGTTTCCGAGGAGGCGGTGGAGTAGGCCAGCACCAGCTCATCCTTGAAGATGCGCATCAGCTTGAGCACCGAGAAGCCGAACAGCCTGGCGATCAGGCCCAGTACCACGAAGGCAAAGAAGGCGATGGCGACGTAAACCAGGATCACCAGTTTGGCCAGCGGCAGCAGGGAGGCGAAACCGAAGTTGGCGACGGTCACCGCGATCAGTGCGAATACGCCGATCGGCGCGTAGTTCATGATCATGTGGGTGACTTTGAACATGCTTTCCGACACGCCCTGGAACATCTTCACCAGCGGTTCACGCAGGTCCGACTGCAGGCTCGACAGACCGAGACCGAACAACACGGAGAAGAAGATGATCGGCAGCATTTCGCCGCGGGCCATGGCCGCGAAGATATTCGACGGGATCAGGTTGAGGATGGTCTCGATGAACGCATGTTCATGTTGTACTTCGGCGGCGGTCGCCTGGTACTTCGAGATGTCGACCGTGCCCAGGGTACTCATGTCGATGCCGGTGCCCGGATGGAACACGTTGGCCAGCAGCAGGCCGACGACGATGGCGATGGTGGTGACGATTTCGAAGTAGACGATTGTCTTCAGGCCGATACGCCCAAGCTTCTTGGCGTCGCCCACGCCGGCGATGCCGACGATCAGGGAGGAGATGACGATCGGGATCACGATCATCTTGATCAGACGGATAAAGATATCGCCTGCCGGTTGCAGGACGTTACTGATCCACCAGGCCTTTTCGGCACTGAAGTGGTTGAGCAACGCACCAATTGCAATACCCAGAACCAGACCGATGAGGATCTGCCAGGCGAGGCTGATTTTTGCCTTCTTCATTATCTTTACCCTTACTTGCGTTTGACTCAGGCACATGCAGGAACTGGAACGCTCTTTAGCGGAAAAGTCTATGCATCTGCCTCCGTATAAGGTGCCCCGAAGCGCGTATTTACGGCTCTTCGGCAGGCGAAAAAAGGCGCAACTATTCCGATGCAAGGTTGCGCCGTCTAATGCCGTAAACGCCTACCCTATGCTGAATCGGCATGAGATTTTTTAATTGAAACTCGCGTCCCAATCGGTTCGATTACGCCATTTAAGCCAGCAAAAGTGCCGTGAACCGGCCATTTCGGCGTAAGGTGGGTTGTTTTTTGAACGAGGAATTTCGACGTAAAATTTCGGAAAAGGCCTACGTTACAAGACCAATAGTCCTACTGTTTAAACGGTATCTTTCTCGATATACGGTCGCCCGGAAACACCGCGTAATGTTTTCGCGCGCAGTGTGAGCGATGGACAAGATGAGCTGGGCGCTCTGGATCAACGTTTTGATGGTTTGAAAGCTCAGCGCAAGTCCGTCAAGCCAAAGAGGGCTGGCGAACTTGCGGCGCAGCTTTTTTCCCCTGACCCGGCCCTCTCGCAGGCACTCCTTGTACCCGTAGGTCACTGCGACCCTGTAACAGTCAGAGCGTCCCGGCCCCTTGGTCATGCGCCGGCCCTCCTCGGGCAGGTGCAATAAAGAGCAGCGGGGGGTGCTGCCCTTATGTTCGAAACCTAATACCAGTTCGGATCTTTCTTCAGGGTTTCCATCAGCAGATCCTGCATGCCCTCGTCGGGATTGCCGAGGAAGCGGTAGGTGGCATGTCGCGTTGGCGACTTGTCGGCCGGCAGTCCTTCGGGCACATCGACGAGCATGGCGTAAGCGTCTTTCTTGTCGAAACTGAACGCGACGATCAAGCGGTGGTTCAGGCATTTGTCTGCGGATTCGCAGAGAGGCCCGACCAGATACTTGTCGCCATCTTCCGTCACGGCAGTCATCTGTTGGTCAGGCGTGCCAGAGAGGTTCATCACCCACTCCGGCAGGCGCTCTTCCTTCTTCACCACGCCTACCCAGGTTTCCCTGTATTGCGCATCGGAGCTCAACAACTCGTTGGCCCTTGTCTGGCCATCATTGGCCGCCATCGCCATGGCACTACCGCCCAGAAGCAGGGCGGCTGCCAGTGTCTTAAACGCAAGCGCACTCATCGTTAACCTCGGCCGCGACGGCCAAAGAAGAAGGAAGCGATGAACATCACCAGGAACACGACAAAGAGGATCTTGGCGATACCCGTGGCGGTGCCCGCGATACCACCGAAGCCCAATACGGCGGCGATGATGGCAATGATCAAGAACGTAATTGCCCAACTCAACATGGTGATTCTCCTTACTTCTCTATTTAGGGATGTTGCGTGTTCCGGCGCGTTGCGCCCGAATCTGTTTAATCCGTCAGAAAACCCAACGTTCTTCGCGTGGCAACTCATTGAGTGGCTGCGCTTGATCGACGTCCATCATGCGCATCGAGGCGCTCTCGGCCTGGCTGCTGCTGACGGCGCTGAAGTGTTTCTGCGTGCTGTGCTGGATCGAGATCAGCGGCTCAGGCTTCTGGCTGTTTTCCCAGCGCAGGTATTGCTGGCACACGATCAACGTGATCAACAGCGCAAGTACGCCAAACAGGCCTTGCTGGAGATGCAGTGGCGAGATACGCACTTGGGCGGCACGTTGGCGAGTCATCCTGGGTTCCTCACGCTTGTTCGGTTGGGGCAGTTCTGATCTGCCCGGGATGAGTGAGGTATTGCAGCCTGCATGCCAGTTTTTTGAATGAAAAAAATACAATAAAATCAATAACTTAAATGTAGTCTGAAAATAATTGGAGACGCATCCTGCACGATGGGTCATCTGTGGTCGTGCGGATTGCACGATTATTTCGTAGGAGTTTTCATTCTTATTGAATTGAGAGCAGGTCGTGGATGTCAGAAAAGGACGCAGGGAACGCCCTGCAAATCGGTGATTGTTTAAAAATTCAACAAAATCAGTGGATTAGCCGTAAAGGCATGAGAGAGCTACCCTCCTATGGCTGGCATCGTTCAGAATCAACCATGCAACTTGCCCGATTTTTTCGGGACTAACTCAAGACCAATCACTATGGAGCGTAGGAAAAATGGAATCTGCCACTGAGCATCAAGGCCGCATTCTGCTGGTGGACGATGAGTCCGCCATCCTGCGCACCTTCCGTTATTGCCTCGAAGACGAAGGCTATACAGTGGCCACCGCCAACAGCGCGGCTCAGGCCGATGCATTGCTGCAGCGCCAGGTGTTCGACCTGTGTTTCCTTGATTTGCGTCTGGGCGAGGACAATGGCCTCGACGTGCTGGCGCAAATGCGCGTTCAGGCACCTTGGATGCGTGTGGTCATCGTTACCGCGCATTCCGCTGTCGATACCGCCGTTGATGCGATTCAGGCCGGTGCCGCCGATTATCTGGTGAAACCATGCAGCCCTGACCAGTTGCGTCTGGCCACTGCCAAGCAACTGGAAGTGCGCCAACTCTCGGCACGTCTGGAAGCGCTCGAGGGCGAGATTCGCAAACCCAAGGATGGTCTCGACTCCCACAGCCCGGCGATGAAAGTCGTACTGGAGACCGCCCGTCAGGTGGCGGGCACCGACGCCAACATTCTTATTCTGGGTGAGTCCGGCACCGGTAAGGGTGAACTGGCCCGGGCGATCCATGGCTGGAGCAAGCGCGAGAAGAAATCCTGCGTGACCATCAACTGCCCGTCGCTGACGGCGGAATTGATGGAAAGCGAGCTGTTCGGTCACAGCCGTGGAGCCTTTACCGGGGCCAGCGAAAGTACCTTGGGTCGCGTGAACCAAGCCGACGGCGGTACGTTGTTTCTCGACGAAATCGGCGATTTTCCCCTGACGTTACAACCCAAGTTGCTGCGTTTCATTCAGGACAAGGAATACGAACGGGTAGGCGATCCGGTGACCCGACGCGCCGATGTGCGGATTTTGGCGGCGACCAACCTCAATCTTGAAGACATGGTGCGCGATGGCCGCTTCCGTGAAGACCTGTTGTATCGCCTCAACGTCATTACTCTGCATCTGCCGCCACTGCGCGAGCGTGCCGAAGACATCCTGACCCTGGCCGACCGTTTCCTTGCACGCTTCGTCAAAGAGTATGCGCGCCCCGCACGGGGGTTCAGCGATGAGGCCCGTGAGGCGCTGCTCGGCTATCGCTGGCCGGGCAACATTCGTGAACTGCGCAACGTGGTCGAGCGGGCGAGCATCATCTGCCCGCAGGAGCGTGTTGAAATCACTCACTTGGGTATGGCCGAACAACCCGCGAACAATGCGCCAAGGGTCGGCGCGGCGCTGAGCCTGGACGAGTTGGAAAAAGCCCACATTGGCGCGGTGCTGGCCACTGCCGGCACGCTGGATCAAGCGGCGAAAACCCTGGGCATCGACGCCTCTACCCTGTATCGCAAGCGCAAGCAGTACAACCTGTGAGTGCGCGACGATGAAACCGGCGGTGAAGTTGCGCACGCGTCTGTTCCTCAGTATTTCCGCGTTGATTACTGTGGCCTTGCTCGGGCTGCTGCTCGGGCTGGTCAGCGTGATGCAAATGGCCAGGACTCAGGAAGCGACGATTAGCAGCAACTTCTTGACCCTGGATCTGGGACTCAAACTGCGCCAGACCCTCGGCGACCAGTTGGTGCTTATGCTTGCGGAGAAGCCCGACCCTGCGGCGTTCGAGGCGTCCAGGCAGCGTTACCTGCAATTACTGGATGAAGGTATTGCGCAAGAAGTAGGAGGGGAGGCCAGAGAGTACGGCTTCAAACAGGCCAAGTCGGACTATCTGAGTTTTCTCAAGGCATTCGATCTGTCCCGCGACCCGACCAACGTGCTCAGTAACAATCGTGATCTTAGAGAGCGCTTCAACACGTTGCGCAACGGATTGATCACCGAGCACAAGCACGCGCTGGATAACGTCAACGCGGTGCAGCACGAGGCCCGTGACCGGGCACTTTTGATCGCTGGCCTGCTCGGGCTGGTGGGGCTGGCGGTGTTGATCATCGGTTTCGTGACTGCGCACGCAATTGCCCGGCGCATTGGTGCGCCCATCGAGGCATTGGCCAAAGCGGCTGACAATATAGGTCAGGGCAATTTTGAAGTGACCCTGCCGACATCGACAGCGATGGAAGTGAATCTGCTGTCCCGTCGTTTTGGCCTGATGGCGCAAGCGCTGCGCGAGCATCAGGCCACCAACGTCGACGAACTGTTGGCCGGCCAGCAACGGTTGCAGGCCGTACTCGACTGCATCGATGACGGATTGCTGATGATTGATCGTGACGGGCATCTAGAGCACCTCAATCCGGTCGCCCAGCGTCAATTGGGCTGGGACGATGACCGTCTGGGCCAAGGCTTGGCCAGCGCTCTTGAGCGGCCGGAACTGGATGCACAACTGCAACTGGTGTTGCGTGGTGGCACCCTGGAGCGAGCGCCGGAGGATTTGAGCATCGAGGTCGACGGCGAATCCCGCTTGCTGACGTATAGCCTGACGCCGGTCAGCCACACCCAGGGCCATATCCTCGGCGCAGTGATGGTGTTGCACGACGTCACCGAGCAACGGGCCTTCGAACGGGTGCGCAGCGAGTTTGTGCTGCGTGCCTCCCATGAGTTGCGCACCCCGGTCACCGGTATGCACATGGCGTTTGGTCTGTTCCGTGAGCGGGCGAAGTTTCCAGCAGAGTCTCGCGAAGCCGACCTGCTCGACACCGTCAACGAAGAAATGCAGCGCCTGATGCAGTTGATCAATGACTTGCTGAACTTCTCGCGTTACCAGAACGGTTTGCAGAAGCTGACGCTGGCGCCCTGTTCCATTGAGGATTTGCTGAGGCAGGCGCAGTTGCGGTTTGCCGAAACGGCAGCGGAAAAAGGCGTCTCATTGGAGGTGGAGGTGCAAGGGGTATTGCCGCATCTGCAGGCCGATCAGGCGCAACTGGATCGGGTGCTCGACAATCTGATCGACAATGCCCTGCGTCACACTGCTCGCGATGGCCAGATTCGCTTGCAGGCGCGCCGTCATGGCGAGCGTGTGATTATCAGCGTTGAAGACAATGGCGAAGGCATTGCCTACGGTCAACAGGGGCGGATCTTCGAACCGTTCGTGCAGGTCGGGCGCAAGAAGGGCGGCGCCGGGCTCGGATTGGCGCTGTGCAAGGAAATCGTTCAGTTGCATGGCGGGCGGATGGGGGTTTATTCGCGGCCGGGGCAGGGCACGCAGTTCTATATGGCGCTGGCGGTTTAGGCCTCGTCATCCATTCGGCGTCCTGCAAGGCGTCGCCCACGGGTGATCAGTTCAATGAACTGCACCGCGCTCAGCGCATGGGCGAACAGCCAGCCCTGACCGAACTTCACACCTTCGCTGCTGAGCAGTTCGGCTTGTGACTCAAGCTCGATCCCTTCGGCAATTACCTTCAAATCCAGTGCCTGGGCCATGTGAATGATGTGCGGCGCAACACCACTGCTGGCAGCGTCATGGCCGAGTGCATCGATGAAGGCCTTGTCGATCTTCAGGCAGTCCACCGGCAGGGTTTGCAGGTACGCGAGGCTGCAATAGCCGGTGCCGAAATCATCGATCAACACTTGATGGCCAACATTGCGCAACGCTTGCAGGTTTTCCCGCGCCACCACCACATCGATCAAACCGCGTTCGGTGACTTCGAAGGCAATCTGCCGCGCAGCGACCCGGTGCAGCGTCAACAGCCGCGCCATGACCTGACCGATGCGCGGCACCATCACGTCGCAGGCCGCGAGATTCACTGAGATGTACAACTGCGGGTTGGCGCGCAACACCGGCCCCAGTTGTTCGAGCAAGCGCTGGAGGACGAAGTCGGTCATCTGGCGGATCTGCCCGGTATTTTCCGCCATGGGGATAAACAGATCAGGGCTGGTTAACGTGCCGTCAGGGCGCCGCCAGCGCAGCAGGGCTTCGGCGCCAACGCAGTTGCGGCTGTCAAGGTCGAAGATCGGTTGATAGAGCACCTGCAACTCGCCCCGGCGGATGGCCCCGTGCAGTTCGGCGTCCAGCGACTGGCGCTGGCGCACCAGTAAAAACACAAAAAAACCCAAGAACGCACCCAGTAGCGCACAGGCTGGAATCATCCACCACCAGATGGCAGGGATGTGCAAGGCGCTCCTCGGCGTGATCAGCACCAGTTGGTATTGCGGATTGTCAGTGGGCATCCGGTAGATCAACCGGTTCTGGGTGATTTGCAAAACATCGCGGCTTTTTTTCGGCCAGGTTTCTGCGGGGGGCCAGGCCTGAGCCGTCCCCAGAACCGGGATCGCTCGGGTGCCATGATCCAGCACCACGAGCAAGCTGCTGCCGGGCGACAGGTCAACCATGTCCGTCAAATGTCCGCGCGAGGTCGCCACACGAAAATTGCCACGCCCGAGCATCAGCGCGGCACGGTTTTCATCGGGTTCGGTGGTGGTGTTCAGCCAATAGCTGTAGGTCGGGCCTTTGATGTCGGGAGGGCGCGCGACCGACAGGCCTTCCTGCCGTGGACGGTTGGAGCAGGTGCGCGTGGCGTCTTTGTAAGCGGCCTCGTAGACGAAGCGGTAGTTGAAGGTGACTTGCTGCAGCGTGGCGATCATTTCGTCATCGCAACGGCGCAACGGCTGGGCTTCCAGATCGTCGAGACTTTCGCGCAACTGGCCGAACAGTTGCTCGAGGCGTGCGAGAAAACGTTCGCCCTGAGCGTTCATTTCCTGGCTTTCACTTTGCTCGACATAGCGCGTGGCGATGAACATTGTGCCAGCGATCAACAGGCAGGTGCTGAGGACAGCCGCGATCATCGCCAAAAACCAAGGGCGATAAAACCAGCTACGCAGTGTCTCTCGGGTAGCAACCATCATGGAATATCCGAAGAGTTACCAATGAGTTATAGCTGCTGATTGCGCATTTGCCCTGACCGTCGGGCGGGCGTCATTATTTTGTCTGGTTGAGTACCAGCAACAGTGCTGCCGTTTGCGCGTCCGGTGTGCCGTCGAAACGCGCGGGGCGGAAATGCATCTGGAACGCAGCGATTACATGACGCGTCGCAACGTCCAGTTCGCCGGTCTGCGGAGTGTCGTAACCCAAATGGGCCAGTTGCTCCTGGAACCAGCTGATGCTCGGCAGTTCGCGGCTGTTGAACAGTGCCTGCTGACGGGCCACGGCTTGTTCATTGGGCCACACGCCAAGGCCTTGTTCGGCGAGTCGCTTCCAGGGGAACAACGGCCCCGGATCGAGCTTGCGCAAGGGCGCAATGTCGCTGTGACCGATGATGTGGCGTGGGCTGATGCCATTACGCTTGCTGATGTCCTTGAGCAGAACGATCAAGGCTTGAATCTGCGCTTCGCTGTAGGGATACCACAGGCGTCCGGTCGGGGTGTCCTTGAAACCCGGATTGACGATTTCGATACCGATGGAGCTTGAGTTGAGCCAGGTGCGGCCCTGCCATTGGCTTTCGCCGGCGTGCCAGGCGCGCTGACGTTCATCCATCAATTTGTAGACCGTCGCGTTTTTATCATCACCAATCAGGTAATGGCTGCTGACTTCGCCGTGGGTCAGCAATTGCAGCGAGCGCTCAAGCGAAGCGGAGGTGTAATGCACGACTACGAACTGGATGCGGCTGTCGTGATTGGCTGAAGGATGGCTGGTGTCGTAACGCGGGCCGCTGGCACAACCGGCAAGAACGAGCAGTGACGCGAGGAGGGCAAAGAATTTCATGGCAGAGGGCAATACACGCAAGTCAGTAATGCAACAGTGTAACGTACTGACTTGCGTCTAGATGATCAGCGGGTGGATTTAAACAAAATGGAACAATTTGCTCAGCCCAGTTCGATCCGGTTGCGCCCGGCATCTTTCGCGCGATAAAGCGCCTGATCGGCTCTTTTGATGACGAGATCGCTGTGTTCTCCCGCTCTGAACGAGGCGAGTCCCATCGAAAGGGTGATCGTGACCCGTTCGCCCTTGAAGTGGAACGGACACGCCTCGACGGCTGCCCGCAGGGTTTCCAGCAATTTTGCGCCGACCGCTGGCGGGGTGGCCGGTAGCAGCAGAACGAACTCTTCGCCGCCGAAACGAGCGATGAAGTCAGAGCCGCGCAGACGCTTGCGCAGCACGGTGGCGATGATCTTCAGCACCTTGTCGCCGGCCAGGTGGCCATAGTTGTCGTTGATCCGTTTGAAGTGATCAAGGTCGAGCATCGCCAGGCTCAAGGTGTTGCCGTGTTGCTGCCATTGCTTGATTTCATGTTCGAGGCGTTCGCTCCACGCGGCGCGGTTGGGCAGGCCGGTGAGCGGGTCGATCAAGGCCTTTTGGCGTTGTTCTTCAAGGTGCTCGCGAAAGCCCTGAGCCTCTTGCTCCATATGGGCCACACGTTCGGACAGACCTTTGAGTCGCGCCGCCACTTCCTGCTCGCGGGCATCGCGCTGCTTCTGGTGCTGATCCATGGTGCCGAGCAAACCTTCTAGATGGTTTTCCAGCACTTGCTTGAGGTCATCCAGATCAGCCGCTTCCTGCACGCTGGTCTGCAAGCCGTCGACTTGCTCACGGATCTGCGTGTCCATGGCCCGCGCCGCCGAGCTGTTGTCGGCATGGCCATCGCTGGCGGCTTGCAGGTTGCTCTGGAATGCTTCGAGGCGTTCGTTGAGTTGCTGCAGATACACTTCGAATTCGTGCTGGCCACTGTCGGTGATGGCCAGCATCAACGTCGCGAGATCGTCGAGGATCGGGATCAATTCGTACCAGTTCAGGCCGTGCTTGAGCCGGTCGCGCATGGCTTCGGCTTGCGGGCGGTGACGTTCGGGCAGGGTCAGGTCGTCGAGCAGGCCGATCAGCGTGTCTTCGATGTGCTTGGCCACCGAGCTGTAGGACGGCTCTGGGGAGTCAGGCAGAGCGAACAGGATATCGTCCTCGGATTGCTCCGGGTCGATGGCTGCCAAGGCCTGAGCGATTGGCTCGGGCAAGGGCAGGCTGTCGAGGATCATCGGCGTTGGATCACCGGGGTGGATCAACTCGTCGGGGTTCAGGTTTGCGGGGATGACCGGGGGCGGAGCTGGCGCGGCAATGACTTCAGGCTCAGGCTCGATTATTTCTGCTTCGGTCGGGGCGCTGACCACTTCAACGGCGACCTTGGGCGGCACAAAGGCGAGTACTTGCGGTTCGGCCTGAATCGGGGTCGTTGGCGCGGGTGTTTCGATCGCTACGGCTGGCGCTGCTTGCTCAAGCACAGGAGCCGCAGGGAGTGGTTCGCTGATGTCGGTGGGAGCGACCGCTATGGGCTCGGACTCGGGCGCCGCGGCGGCGAGCGACGGCTCTTTGGGTGTTTCCTGCGCAGGCGCTTCTGGGGCTGACGCTGGCGTCTCCTCAGTGTCACGACTGCCAAACAAGCGTTGGAACAATCCCGGGCGCCCCGGTTCTGCCTGCGTCTCCAACTGGCTCAAGGCTTTGCCTTGCAAACCGCTCAGCTCACTCAGCAGCAGCGGCATTTCGCGGGCCTGACCCACCCGGCCGTCCAATTGTTTGGCGAATTTTTTCAGCGGTTGAGCGACGTCCCTTGGCAACGGCAAGGATTGCAACTGAGCGACCAGCGCGGTCAGCGCGGTGCTGACCTGTTCAATCCGGGTTTCGCGACGCTGCTCGGAATCGAGCACGGCTTTTTCCAGGCGTGGCAACAGGGCGGCGAGGCCGGCATCCATGTCGTCGGTGCGCACCACGTCGCGCATCTCTTTCATGCATTGATCAACGACGCGGTCGGTGCCTTCGGCCGCCAGCGTGCTGCGCACCAGCCCACGACGCAGCAAGTCGAGCCGGGCGGCCCAGCGGCGCTCAAGTTTGTCCTGTTGTTCGATGCTTTTGAGGTACTTCTCTTTCCAGCGCTGGGCGTCGTCGCTCATTCAGGGGTTCCGCGAGGGGCAGGACTCAACGCGGGGAATGCATCGGCCGTGAGCGAACCCGGCAAACGAATCTCCACCGCGACCGGCAGGTGATCGGAAATCGGTTGGGCCAGCACTTCGACCTTTTCCAGGGTCAGGGTCGGGCTGAGCAAAATATGATCAAGGCAGCGCTGAGGTCGCCAGCTGGGGAATGTCGCTTCCACCTGCGGGGCCAGCAAGCCGAGATCGCGTAACGGCGAGTGTTGCAGCAAATCGCTGGCATGGGTGTTCATGTCGCCCATCAACACCTGGTGCTTGTAACCACCGATCAGCTCGCGAATGTAGGCCAGTTGCAGGCTGCGCACGCGCGCGCCGAGGGCCAGGTGCATCATCACCACCACCAGCGCTTCCGGCCCTTCGCCGAAGCGCAGCAGGATCGCGCCGCGACCTTTCGGGCCGGGCAGCGGGTGATCTTCAATCGCCCATGGGCGCAGACGACTGAGCACGCCATTGCTGTGCTGAGCCAGTCGGCCGAGGTTGCGATTGAGTTGTTGATACCAGTAAGGGAAGGCGCCGAGGTGGGCCAGATGTTCGACCTGATTGACGTAGCCTGAGCGCAGGCTGCCGCCATCGGCTTCCTGCAGGGCGACCAGATCGAAATCGCCGAGCAGGTCGCCGATCTTTTGCAGATTGCCTGAGCGCCCGGTGTGCGGCAGAAAATGCTGCCAGCTTCGGGTCAGGTAATGGCGATAACGCTCGGTGCTGATGCCAACCTGAATGTTGAAACTGAGCAAGCGCAGACGCTGGTCTGCTGGCAGACCCGTAGACGCCAGGTGATGCTCGTTGACCTGCGGATCATGCAGGCCAACGATGCGTTCGGTTTTCCAGCGGCGCATGACGGTTGCCGCGCTTAGTTGGCAGCAGCCTTGTTAGCCGCTCGCTCTTTGGCGACCAGTTGATCAGCCAGTTGCAGAGCCTGCTCGGCACCACCGGCGGAGCCGATGTCGAAGCGGTACTTACCGTTGACGATCATGGTTGGAACACCGGAGATTTCATACTTCTTGGCCAGTTCTTTGGCTTTGCGGATCTGACCTTTGATGGCGAACGAGTCGAAGGTTGCCAGGAACTTGTCTTTGTCCACGCCCTGGGTGGCGAGGAAGTCAGCCATGTCGTTCTTGTCGGTCAGCTTCTTGTGTTCTTTCTGGATGGCGTTGAATACCGCGGCGTGAACCTTGTGTTCGACGCCCATGGCTTCCAGGGTCAGGAACATCTGACCGTGAGCGTCCCATGGGCCGCCGAACATGGCAGGAATGCGCACGAAATTCACATCTTTAGGCAGCTTTTCAACCCATGGGTTGATCACGGGCTCAAAGGCATAGCAATGCGGGCAGCCATACCAGAACAGCTCGACCACTTCGATCTTGCCAGGCTCTGCCACTGGCACCGGATTAGCCAGTTCAACATAAGGTGCGGCAGGGGCTTCAGCGGCCTGGGCGGTCACGCCGAACAGGCTGGCAGCGACGAGGGCGGCGCTGATGATCAGATTACGCATGCTTTACTCCTGGACAATTTGGGTCGCCTCGCGCGACCTGTTTTCTGACAGGTCCTGGCGGGCATGAGTTCTGTAGTGTAACGGCAGCGGCCACAAAAAAGGGCGGCCAAAGCCACCCTTTTTATACTTGCTGGGAAGGATTAATCGAGCGTTAACGTTGCAGGCGATGTGCATCACCCGCAACGCTCGAATCAAGGCGATCAGTGCAGGCCTTGAATGTAGCTGGAGACTGCCTCGATGTCCTTGTTGCTGAGCTTGGCAGCGATGCTGCGCATGATCATGGTGTCGCCATCGTTGGTGCGATCACCCTCACGGAAATCGGTCAACTGCTTGGCGATGTACTGAGCGTGTTGGCCACCCAGATGCGGGAAGCCGGCAGCTGCGTTGCCAGCGCCATTGGGCGAGTGGCAGCCGATGCACGATGGCATGCCTTGATCGAGCTTGCCGCCACGGAACAGCGCTTCACCGCGCGCGACGAGCTTGGGATCCGCTGCACCGACGCTGCCTTTCTGGCTGGCGAAGTAGGCGGCGAGGTCGGCCAGATCCTGATCGCTCAGGTTGGTCAACAGGCCGGTCATTTCCAGAACCGTGCGCTTGCCCGACTTGATGTCGTGCAGTTGCTTGGTCAGGTAGCGTTCACCTTGACCCGCCAGTTTCGGAAAGTTTGGCGCCATGCTGTTCCCGTCCGGGCCATGGCAGGCGCCGCAAACGGCGGCTTTTGCCTGGCCGGCGGCGGCATCACCGGCAGCATGGGCAAAGCCTGAGATTCCCACGGTCAACAGCAGACTCACGATCAATTTGTTCATCAGCTAATCCAACTACGGCTAAGGGTTAAGAGTTATGGGCCGGGCTTACTCTCGCTCATCCAAAGGATGATGGCCTGGTAATCCTCGGCACTGCAGTCCATGCACAAACCACGCGGCGGCATCGCCTTGAAACCCTGGGTCACGTGTTGCACCAGCGTCTCCATACCTTTCGCCAACCTCGGCGTCCAAGCCTTCTGATCGCCTCTTTTGGGCGCCATGGGGAGTTGGCCGGAATGACAGGCACCACAAACACGGTTGTACACGGCTTCCGGTTCCTGTGTAGCCTGTGCGCTGTAAAGCGGTATCAGGACTCCGGCAGCCAGCAGCCATTTCGTCATAAAACGACCTTTTCAGGGTTGAGAGCGTTCTGCGTTCTAATGCGCAATCAAGGTCTGTCGCTCTCCTGAGCTTCATCCTACGCTGGGACAAAGCACACACAAAATCTGCGGCATTATATACTGGCGTCACTGAAACGGAAGCGACACCGCGTTCCGGCGCCGCCCACATCGGAAATCTCATGCAACTCAAGAATCCCATCCTCGGCCTGTGCCAACAGTCCACGTTCATGCTCAGTGCCGCCAAAGTCGATCAATGCCCCGACGACGAAGGCTTTGAAGTGGCTTTCGCCGGTCGTTCCAACGCCGGCAAATCCAGCGCCCTGAACACCCTGACTCACGCCAGCCTGGCGCGCACCTCGAAAACCCCGGGGCGCACGCAACTGTTGAACTTCTTCAAGCTAGACGATGATCGGCGTCTGGTCGACCTTCCGGGCTACGGTTATGCAAAAGTGCCGATCCCGCTCAAGCAGCACTGGCAGCGTCACCTTGAGGCTTACCTCGGTGGCCGCGAGAGTTTGAAGGGGTTGATTCTGATGATGGACATCCGTCATCCAATGACCGACTTCGACCTGTTGATGCTCGACTGGGCCGTTGCGGCCGGCATGCCGATGCACATTCTGCTGACCAAGGCCGACAAGCTGACTTACGGCGCGGCCAAGAACACGCTGCTCAAAGTGCAGTCGGAAATTCGCAAGGGTTGGGGTGATCTGGTCACTATCCAGCTGTTCTCGGCGCCAAAACGCATGGGCCTGGAAGAGGCCTACACTGTGTTGGCAGGCTGGATGGAACTGGCTGACAAGGGCGCTGAAGCAGCGGCTGAGTAAGTGATTGCAAAATTGTCAGTGGCGCATTCTGGCAAGGGCGTCGCAGGCAATTTTTGGGCAAAAAAAGCCCCGGATTTCATTTGGGGAGGGAGAAATTCCGGGGTTCAAGTTCCGAACCGCTAGGGCGGGGTTCAGATATCTGCCAACACTTAACACAACATAGGAGCATCGAAGGGCTTCACCAGCCATTCAGTAACTCTGAGTCGTGTTCTTCCAGATTAGTTCAGATTTTTTTCAAAAAGCTTTGGAATAACCCCAAGAGCTTTTCGGACTAAGCGCATTTTCCGGGCTCTGCCGCGACGTCATGCCGCAGCAGAGCCGGTTTCAAATGGCTCAGTGAGCCTCATCCCAGTTGTTGCCCACGCCGACTTCCACCAGCAACGGCACATCCAGTTTCGCCGCTTCGCTCATGTGCACGCGAATCTCGGCGCTGACCTGCTCGACCAGATCCTCGCGAACCTCCAGCACCAGTTCATCGTGCACCTGCAGGATGACTTTGGCGTCCAGTCCGGACGTCGCCAACCAGTTATCCACCGCCACCATGGCTTTCTTGATGATGTCCGCTGCGGTGCCCTGCATCGGCGCGTTGATCGCCGTGCGTTCGGCGGCGGCGCGTTCCTGTGGCTTGTTGGAGTTGATCTCCGGCAGGTACAGGCGGCGACCAAAGAAGGTCTCGACATAACCTTGATCCGCCGCTTGGGCGCGGGTGCGATCCATGTATTCGCGAACACCTGGATAACGGGCGAAGTAGGTATCGATGTAAGCCTTGGCGGTCTTGGTGTCGACGCCGATGTCCTTGCCGAGTTTCTGTGCGCCCATGCCGTAGATCAGACCGAAGTTGATCGCTTTGGCGCCGCGGCGCTGGTCGGAAGTGACTTCGTTGAGCTCCACCTTGAACACTTCGGCAGCGGTTGCGGTATGCACGTCCAGATTGTTGCGGAAGGCGTTCATCAAACCTTCGTCCTTGGACAGGTGCGCCATGATCCGCAGTTCGATCTGCGAATAGTCAGCCGCCAGCAGTTTGTAGCCTTTTGGCGCCACGAACGCCTGACGGATGCGCCGGCCTTCAGCGGTGCGTACCGGAATGTTCTGCAGGTTCGGATCGCTGGAGGACAAACGACCGGTCGAGGCCACCGCCTGATGGTACGACGTATGGATGCGCCCGGTACGCGGGTTGACCTGCTCCGGCAGGCGATCGGTGTAAGTGCTTTTCAGCTTGCTCATGGAACGGTGTTCCATCAGCACTTTCGGCAAGCGGTGATCGTCCTCGGCCAGTTTCGCCAGCACTTCTTCAGCGGTGGATGGCTGGCCCTTGGCGGTTTTCTTGAGTACCGGCAGGCCGAGCTTCTCGTAGAGAATCACGCCCAGTTGCTTGGGCGAGCCAAGGTTGAATTCTTCCCCCGCGATCTCGAACGCTTCGCGCTCCAGTGCGACCATTTTGTTACCCAGTTCAATACTCTGGATGCCGAGCAGTTCGGCATCGACGAACGCCCCTTGGCGCTCGATGCGCGCCAACACCGGTACCAGCGGGATTTCGATGTCGGTCAGCACGCTGGCCAGGCTTGGGATCGCGCTGAGTTTTTCGAACAACGTCTGGTGCAGACGCAGGGTGATGTCGGCGTCTTCGGCGGCATACGGCCCGGCCTGCTCCAGCGCAATCTGGTCGAACGTCAGCTGTTTGGCGCCTTTGCCAGCGATGTCCTGGAAACTCACGGTGGTGTGGTCCAGGTACTTCTGCGCCAGGCTGTCCATGTCGTGACGGGTGGCGGTGGAGTTGAGCACGTAGGACTCGAGCATCGTGTCGAAGGCGATGCCGCGCACGGTGATGCCTTCGTTCTGATCACCGCCGATGGCGCAGTTGGCCAGGATATTCATGTCGAACTTGGCGTGCTGGCCGACCTTGAGCTTGTTCGGGTCTTCCAGAATGGGCTTGAGCGCGCGCAGCACGGTGTCACGATCCAGTTGCTCAGGCACGCCGATGTAGGAGTGGGTCAACGGGATGTACGCCGCTTCGTTGGCCTGCACGGCGAACGACAGACCGACCAGTTGCGCCTGCTGCGCGTCGATGCCGGTGGTTTCGGTGTCGAAGGCGAACAGCTTGGCGCTCTTGAGTTTTTCCAGCCAGACGTCGAAACGCGCCTGATCGAGGATGGTCTCATAGGCGGCTTGGGCCGGAGCGGCCGGGGTCTCGGCCTCTGGCGTGCTGAACAGATCGCCCGCCGGCTCAGGCGCCGCAGCGCTGCTCAATTCCAGTCGTTTGGCGTCTCGATCGAGATCGTTGATCCAGCTCTTGAACTCCAGGAGCGTGTAAAGCTCGTAGAGCTTGGCCGGATCTTCGGCGCGCATCTGCAAATCGTCGAGTTCGACGTCCAGCGGCACGTCGATCTTGATGGTCGCCAGTTGATAGGAGAGGAACGCCATCTCCTTGTGCTCTTCGAGCTTGGCCGGCAGGGTTTTGGCGCCGCGAATCGGCAGGGTCGGCACGATGTCGAGATTGGCGTACAGCTCGGTGAGACCGCCATTCACGCCGACCAGCAGGCCGGACGCGGTTTTTGGGCCGATGCCGGGAACGCCCGGAATGTTGTCGGACGAATCGCCCATCAGCGCCAGATAATCGATGATCTGCTCCGGAGCGACGCCGAATTTCTCCTTCACGCCCTCCACGTCCATCGAACTACCGGACATCGTATTGACCAAGGTAATGTGGCCATCGACCAGTTGCGCCATGTCCTTGTCGCCGGTGGAGATGACCACCGGGCGATCCGCCGCCGCGCTGCTGCGCGCCAGGGTGCCGATCACGTCGTCAGCCTCGACGCCTTCCACGCACAGCAGCGGGAAGCCGAGAGCGATCACGCTCTGGTGCAGCGGCTCGATTTGCACGCGCATGTCGTCGGGCATGCTGGGGCGATTGGCCTTGTATTCGGCGTACATCTCATCGCGAAAGGTCCCGCCCTTGGCGTCGAAAACCACGGCGAACGGGCTGTCCGGGTACTGCTTGCGCAGACTCTTGAGCATGTTCAGCACACCCTTGACCGCACCGGTCGGCAGGCCTTTGGAGGTGGTCAACGGGGGCAGGGCGTGGAAAGCGCGGTACAGGTAAGACGAACCGTCCACCAGGACGAGGGGGGCTTGGCTCATGAGCAGAATCAACCTTTTCGGCGGGCCCGGCGCTAGAATAGCGGGACCGTTGACGACAAAGGGACAAGGTTATCATGCGTACGTTAAATCGCTTGCTGCTGGTCAGTTTGATTGCTGCCTCACCGTTGGCCGCGATGGCGGCGGATGATGCGCCGTCAAAGGAGCCGGAAGTTACCATTAACACGCACACGGAAGGCGACAAGGTTATCCAGGAATACAGTCGCAGTGGTTTCGTCTATGCGATCAAGGTCACGCCGAAGGGTGGCAAACCGTATTTCCTGGTGCGCGCCGATGGTACGGACGCGAACTACATTCGCTCCGACCAGCCGGATATGCTGATTCCGTCGTGGGAAATCTTTACCTGGAAGTAAGTTTCCCGACTTTTAATCGGCGTCGCCTGACCGCGACGCCTGAACTGAGCAGTTTTTAACCATGTCTGTGTTCACTCCCCTGGCTCGGCCCGAGCTGGAAACCTTTCTCGCCCCTTACGGGCTTGGCCGTCTGCTTGATTTCCAGGGGATCGCCGCCGGCAGCGAAAACACCAATTTCTTTATCAGCCTGGAGCAGGGCGAGTTTGTCCTGACCTTGGTCGAGCGCGGCCCGGTGCAGGAGATGCCGTTCTTCATCGACCTGCTCGACGTGCTGCACGAAGCCGATTTGCCGGTGCCTTACGCACTGCGCACCACCGAAGGCCAGGCGTTGCGGGAGCTCAAGGGCAAACCGGCGCTGCTGCAACCGCGCCTGGCCGGCAAGCACATCAAGGTCGCCAATGCTCAGCATTGCGCGCAGGTCGGCGAGTTGCAGGCGCATCTGCACCTGGCGACCCAGGGCGAGCGCATGATCAAGCGCACGACCGATCGTGGCCTCGACTGGATGCTGGAAGAGGGCACCGAGTTTCTCTCGCACCTGGCCGACGAGCCGCGTGCGCTGCTGCACAAAGCGCTGGATGAGATCACTGCGCAGAAAGAAAAAATTCTCGCGCTGCCACGGGCCAACATCCACGCCGACCTGTTCCGCGACAATGCGATGTTCGAAGGCACGCACCTGACCGGTCTGATCGACTTCTACAACGCCTGCTCGGGGCCGATGCTGTATGACGTGGCGATTGCCTTGAACGACTGGTGTTCGGACGATGACGGCTTGATCGACGGCCCGCGTGCCCGGGCTTTCCTCGGTGCCTATGCGGCGCTGCGGCCGTTCACGGCGGCGGAGGCTGAGTTGTGGCCGACGATGCTGCGCGTGGCGTGTGTGCGGTTCTGGCTGTCGCGGTTGATCGCGGCCGAACAGTTTGCCGGGCAGGACGTGTTGATTCACGATCCGAAGGAGTTTGAGCAGCGTTTGGCGCAACGCCAGCAGGTTCTCACCCCTCTACCGTTTGCCCTTTAAAAGCTTCGCGAGCAAGCCCGCCACCTTGGTTCTGTGTCATGCACACATCCAAGGTGGGAGCGGGCTCGCACGCGAATGGGCCGACACAGATGGCCGGGTTTAGAGAGACTCCAGGCAGCCGGCCAGATCATTGCCCAATTTTTCCAGCACCTGCTCATACCCCTGAGCAGTCGCCGGGGTGTACCCGCCCAGCGCATCGAGCTCGGCCAGTTTTACCGGCAGACCGGCCACCAGTGTTTCCGCCAGACGCGGGCGCAGTGGCGGCTCGCTGAATACACACGTCTTGCCTATTTCCTGCAAGCGTTTGCGCATTGCCGCCACGTGTTGCGCACCTGGCTGCACTTCCGCCGCTACGCTGAACACGCCGGTGTGCTTCAAGCCGTAAGCGTCTTCGAAGTAATCAAATGCTTCGTGAAAAACGAAGTACGGTTTGCCTTCAATGCTGGCCAGACGCTTCTTGAGCCGCTGATCCAAGGCATCCAGTCGTTCATCGAACGCCTTGGCGTTGTGCTGATAGCGCTCGGCATTGGCCGGGTCGGCGGCGCTTAGATCCGTTGCCATTTTGTCGGCAATAACGCGCGCGTTCACCGGCGATAGCCACAAATGCGCGTCCAGCGTGCCCGGACGGTGATCGTGATCATGCTCATCGGCGTCTTCGGCGTGGGAATGGCTGTCTTGCGCGAAATGACGCAATTTCAATCCCGGCAAATCCTGCACCGCCACGCTCGGCAGCTTCCGACCGCTCAGCACGCGCGGCAGGAACCCTTCCATGTCCGGGCCGATCCAGTAGAGCAGGTCCACCGATTGCACTTTCCGTACGTCGGATGGGCGCAGGGCATAGTTATGTGGCGAGGCGCCCGGCGGCAGCAGCACTTCGGGAGTCGCCACGCCGTCCTGCACCGCCGCTGCAATCAGTTGCAACGGTTTGATGCTGGTGAGGACTTTGACCTCGGCCTGAGCCGAACCGATCAGCAGGAAACTGGCGACAAATGCCGCAAAAACAGAAAAAAGTCGGGACACGATGACCACTCAAGGAGGCGAGAACGGGTAACATAATAACGTCTCTATCAAAACTCGTCGCCGCCCATGCCTATTACACCGATTGCCAGCCGTCCCCACGACCACTCTCATTGCGTGCACAGTGCTTTGTCCGAGGCCGATGCCTTGTGCGCCCAGAAAGGCCTGCGCCTGACCGCGTTGCGCCGCCGGGTGCTGGAGCTGGTGTGGCAGAGCCACAAGCCGCTGGGCGCTTATGACATCCTCGCGGTACTCAGCGAGCAGGACGGCCGCCGCGCCGCGCCGCCGACCGTCTATCGCGCACTGGATTTCCTTCTGGAAAACGGCCTGGTGCATCGCATTTCCTCGCTCAATGCCTTCGTCGGCTGCGTGCAGCCGGAGCACGCGCATCAGGGCCAGTTCCTGATCTGCCGCGACTGCCACGCCGCGATCGAACTTGAACAAAAATCCATCAGCGACGCGATCATCAACAGCGCCAGGGATGTCGGTTTCATCGTCGAAGCCCAGACCGTCGAAGTCGTCGGCCTGTGCTCCGGTTGCCAGGGGGCTTGATGAGCAACGCGCTGATCCGTCTGGAGCAGGTCGCCGTCACGTTTGCCGGGCAGACCGTGCTGGACAACATCGATTTGAGCGTCGAGCCGGGACAGATCGTCACTCTGATCGGCCCCAACGGCGCCGGCAAAACCACGTTGGTGCGCGCCGTGCTCGGGTTGTTGAAGCCGGACAGCGGCAGCGTCTGGCGCAAGCCGAAGCTGCGCGTCGGCTATATGCCGCAAAAACTTCATGTCGACCCGACCCTGCCGCTCTCGGTGCTGCGTTTTCTGCGCCTGGTGCCGGGCGTCGATCGCCCGCGTGCACTGGCGGCGTTGAAGGAAGTGGGCGCCGAACACGTCATCGACAGCCCGGTACAAAGCGTTTCCGGCGGTGAAATGCAGCGCGTGCTGCTGGCCCGGGCGCTGCTGCGCGAACCGGAGCTGTTAGTGCTCGACGAACCGGTGCAAGGCGTCGACGTTGCCGGTCAGGCCGAGTTGTACAGCCTGATCACCCGGCTGCGCGACCGCCATGGCTGCGGTGTACTGATGGTTTCTCACGATTTGCATCTGGTGATGAGCACCACCGATCAGGTGGTCTGCCTCAACCGTCACGTCTGCTGCTCCGGGCACCCCGAGCAAGTCAGCGGCGATCCGGCGTTCGTCGAGCTGTTCGGCAAGAACGCGCAGAGCCTGGCGATCTATCACCACCATCATGACCACGCCCACGACCTGCACGGTTCAGTGGTCAAGGGCCCGGTTTCGGGCCAACCCCACGTTCATGGAGACAACTGCAAGCATGGCTGATTTTCTGTTGTATGCCCTGCTTGCAGGTCTGGCGCTGGCGCTGGTTGCCGGGCCGTTGGGGTCTTTCGTGGTCTGGCGGCGCATGGCCTATTTCGGCGATACGTTGTCGCATGCGGCCCTGTTGGGGGTGGCCTTGGGCTTTGTGCTGGATGTCAGCCCGACGGTTGCCGTAACGGTCGGTTGCCTGCTGCTGGCGGTGCTGCTGGTGACGTTGCAACAGCGCCAGCCACTGGCGTCCGACACGCTTTTGGGAATTCTCGCACCGAGCACGCTCTCTCTCGGGCTGGTGGTACTAAGCTTCATGCATGAAGTGCGGATCGACCTGATGGCCTATCTGTTCGGCGACCTGCTGGCGATCAGCCCGACCGATCTGGCGTGGATCCTCGGCGGCAGTGCGGCGGTGCTGGTGTTGCTGGTGACACTGTGGCGCCCATTGCTGGCGATCACCGTGCATGAAGAGTTGGCCAAGGTCGAAGGCCTGCCGGTGGCCGGTCTGCGCATGGCGCTGATGCTGTTGATTGCGGTGGTGATCGCGGTGGCGATGAAAATCGTCGGGGTGTTGCTGATTACTTCGCTGTTGATCATCCCGGCGGCTGCGGCACAGCGTCATGCCCGTTCACCGGAGCAAATGGCCGTGGGCGCAAGCCTGCTGGGCATGCTCGCTGTGTGTGGCGGCCTGGCGCTGTCGTGGTTCAAGGACACCCCGGCCGGCCCGTCAATCGTTGTGACGGCGGCCGCACTGTTTCTGCTGAGTTTTGTTCTGCCCCGTCGAGGGGTGTAGACTTGCTCGCTTTTTGCGCAAATAGAGAGTCGCAGGAATGAAGCCGTTCGCCTCCCGTTATCTGCTCCTTGTCGCATTTTCACTGCTGCTGGGCGCCTGCCAAAGCACGCCACCGGTGGCTGAAGTCGCCGATGCGCGAGCTACGGCCATCGCACAGCTGGAGCAAAGCCTGGCCAGTAGCGAATTGGCCACTGCCGAAGACCAGTTGGCCGCCATGCAGGCCGAAACCCCCAACGATCAATCCCTTGAGCACTATCAGCGGCAATTGGCCGAGGCGTATCTGCGTCGTAGCCAGATCGTGCTGCAGAAGGGTGACGTGAATGCTGCCGCTACCGCGTTGAGCCGTGCGCGTGCGTTGATGCCGAAAGCGCCAGCGCTGACCGGTGGCGTCAACGGTGCCATCACCCAAGCGCGCAAGGCCGAACTGGAAAAGGCCGAAGCAGCGTTGTTGGCAGCCGAAGCCAAGCCGAAAGCCAAGGTGATTGATCCGACCGCCGAGAGCACTACGGTTGCGCTGAACATCACCGATAGCCGCAAACTTCGTCGGCAACTCGATGCGATCGCCGCCGATGTGGTGAATTACGAATGTGCAGTGAGCATTCAGGCGCCCCGCACCAATGATTACCCTTGGTTGGCGACGTTGCTGACCAAGCGGGTGAAGAAATTGAATCCGGATTTCGATCTGAAAATCGAGAAACAGATTTTGCGCACGGTGCCGGCGCAGATGGTTCTAAGTCCGAAAAAGCCCTAAAAGCTTCGCAAGCAAGCCCGCTCCCACCCTTGATCTTCTGTGCCCACAAATTTTGTGTTCGACGCAGATCCAGAGTGGGAGCGGGCTTGCTCGCGAAGGCGTCCCTTCAGTCAGTGAATGACTTTTAGGCCGCAATGGCTTTCGCCTTGGGCTCGCGCGCCCAAACCCGATGCTGCCCGATCGCGGCAAAGAACGGTTTGGTCAGCGCGCCAACATCCTTGCCCTCTAGCAGCCCGGCATCCGCCTCCAGCTTCAGCACATCCAGCAACTGCTTGGCGTCACCCTGCAACGCAATCGCCTTCAAATGCTTGTACGCCTCCAGCAGGTAGTGCAACGCCACGCCGTCGCCGCTCAACGCCTTGATCGATGCCGCGCCACCCGGCACGAACACCGCATCAAAGATCACCGACGGCATACCTTCCATCGAGGCATCCACCGGCAGGCTTTTGCCATCAGCGGTTTTGACGGGTGCCGACGTCGGCCCGAGCAGTTTGGCGTGTGCCCCCTCAGCTTCAAGCGCTTTCTTCATGGCATCAATCGCCGCACCATCGACGCCGTTGGCCGCAAGAATGGCTACTTTTCGCGTCTTGATGTTCTCCGGCAACAGATTTGCCTGACTCAGTGCAGGGGATCGGTCCGGTGACGTTTTGCGCACCTCAATCGTGCCTTTGGCTGGCGCCGGCAAACCGAGGTTCTCGGCCACTCGCTTGGCCAGTTCCAGATCGATGTTGGCCAGAATTTCGTTCACCTGACGCGCACGGATGAATTCGCGCTCGACCTTGCCCAACTCAAAGCTGTAAGCAGAAATGATGTGTTCCTGCTCATGCTTGCTCATGCTGTGAAAGAACAACCGTGCTTGAGAGAAGTGATCGCTGAACGACTCGCTGCGCTGGCGGATCTTGTTGGCGTCAATGCGTTCCGGATAGCTCTCGAAACCACCGTCCTGCGCGCCCGGCGGAGTTTCTTTCGGCCAGCCGCCATCAATCGAGTTCGGCTCGTAGGACGCACGGCCCTTGTCGATCACCGTGCGGTGCTGAGCATCGCGCTGACCGTTGTGGAACGGCGCCACCGGGCGATTGATCGGCAGTTCATGAAAGTTCGGCCCGCCGAGTCGGCTGATTTGCGTATCGGTGTAGGAAAACAGCCGACCTTGTAGCAATGGATCATTGGAAAAGTCGATTCCCGGGACGATGTGGCCCGGACAGAACGCAACCTGTTCAGTCTCGGCAAAGTAATTGTCCGGATTGCGGTTGAGGGTCATTTTGCCCAGCGGCGTGATCGGCACGATTTCTTCGGGGATCAACTTGGTCGGGTCGAGGATGTCGAAATCGAAGTCGTGCTCGTTTTCCTCCTCGATGACCTGCACGCCCAATTCCCATTCCGGGTAGTCGCCCATCTCGATCGATTCCCAAAGGTCGCGACGGTGATAGTCCGTGTCCTTGCCGGCGAGTTTCTGCGCCTCATCCCACACCAGCGAGCAAGTGCCGGCGGTAGGGCGCCAGTGGAATTTGACGAAGCGCGATTTGCCTTCGGCGTTGATCAAACGGAAGGTGTGGATGCCAAAGCCCTGCATGCTGCGCAGGCTTTTGGGGATCGCCCGGTCGGACATCGCCCAAATGACCATGTGCGCCGATTCCGGGACCAGCGAGACGAAATCCCAGAAAGTGTCATGGGCCGAACCGCCGGTAGGGATTTCGTTGTGGGGCTCGGGTTTCACTGCATGGACGAAGTCGGGAAACTTGATCGCATCCTGAATGAAAAACACCGGCATGTTGTTGCCGACCAGATCGAAGTTGCCCTCATCTGTGTAGAACTTCACCGCGAAACCGCGTACGTCACGTACGGTATCGCCAGAGCCGCGTGGCCCCTGCACCGTG
Organism: Pseudomonas sp. EA_65y_Pfl2_P78; assembly: GCF_963970495.1. Taxonomy (NCBI): domain Bacteria; kingdom Pseudomonadati; phylum Pseudomonadota; class Gammaproteobacteria; order Pseudomonadales; family Pseudomonadaceae; genus Pseudomonas; species Pseudomonas sp. EA_65y_Pfl2_P78. Next base: position 68,766 of record NZ_CAXAON010000014.1, read on the forward strand.
GAAAAGCGCACGAACACCGGAGTTTTCTTCCCCGGATCCTGTAGGAAGCCAGCCTTGGTCAGCGTGGCGTGATTCTCGTAGGCCTGAAAGAAGCCGTGAGCCCCGGTGCCGCGGGCGTGGACGATGCGTTCTGGTATCCGCTCGTGGTCAAAGTGCGTGATCTTTTCACGCATGATGAAATCTTCGAGCAGCGACGGCCCGCGGGCGCCGGCCGTCAGGGTGTTCTGGTTGTCGGCAATTTTTACGCCCTGATTGGTGCGCAGGGCCTGGCCGGTGGCGTCGGAGCGAAACTTCTCCAGGCTGTCGAGTTTGGCGTTGGTGTTGGCGCGATCCTTGGTATCGGTTCCGGCCAGTTGGCTTTTGTCAGCGGTGGGCTTCTTACTGCTCATCAGACGTAAACTCCTCGTTTGACCCCGAGGCTTGCCGGGGGCTCTTGAGTGGTTCCCGGGCACGGCACCCAGGGTTTTCAAGTCGCTTACCTAGTGACTGACGAGGATTTTGAGCGTTCCTTTTTTATGACCTTTGATCTTGTTATTGCCAAATCGAAGGTTAATTGAGAAATAAATGCTAAGAACCTCTATACGGACAGGCTAAAATGCGCGCCCGGCTAAACGCTGATCCTTTTCTAACGCGCCCCACAAGGTTCGCTACGTGATCGAGTTTCAAAACGTCCACAAGACTTACCGCGTCGCCGGTAAGGACATTCCCGCCCTGCACCCGACCAGCCTCTCGATCGAGAATGGTCAGGTCTTCGGCCTGATCGGTCATTCCGGTGCGGGCAAAAGTACCCTGCTGCGTCTGATCAATCGCCTGGAAGATTCCAGCGGCGGCAAGATCTTCGTCGACGGCGAAGAAGTCACCGCGCTGGACGCCAACGGCCTGCGTCGTTTCCGTCAGCAAGTCGGGATGATCTTCCAGCACTTCAACTTGCTGGCATCCAAGACGGTGGCCGACAACGTGGCGCTGCCGCTGACCCTGGCGGGCGAGCTGTCGAGCAGTGAAATCGACAAGCGCGTGGCCGAGTTGCTGGCGCGGGTCGGTCTGTCCGATCACGCCAGGAAGTACCCGGCGCAATTGTCCGGCGGCCAGAAGCAGCGCGTCGGCATTGCCCGCGCCCTGGCGACCAAACCCAAGATTCTGCTCTGCGACGAAGCCACCAGCGCCCTTGACCCGCAGACCACCGCGTCGGTCCTGCAACTGCTGGCCGAGATCAATCGCGAGCTGAAACTGACCATCGTCCTGATCACCCACGAGATGGATGTGATCCGTCGCGTGTGCGATCAGGTTGGCGTGATGGATGCCGGCGTGATCGTCGAGCAAGGTTCGGTGGCTGATGTGTTCCTGCATCCGCAGCACCCGACCACCAAGCGTTTCGTGCAGGAAAGCGAGCAGATCGACGACAACGAACAGCGCGATGACTTCGCGCATGTGCCGGGTCGCATCGTGCGTCTGACTTTCCAGGGCGAAGCGACCTACGCGCCGTTGCTCGGTACCGTCGCCCGGGAAACCGGGGTCGACTACAGCATCCTCGCCGGTCGCATCGACCGCATCAAAGACATTCCGTACGGGCAATTGACCCTCGCCGTCACCGGTGGCGACATGGAAGCGGCGTTCGCCCGCTTCACCGCCGCTGACGTTCACATGGAGGTGCTGCGTTAATGGAACTGCTCAAGACTTTCTTCGAAAACATCGACTGGTTTGAAATCTGGCTGGCGACGGGCGACACCCTGCTGATGCTCGGCGGTTCGCTGCTGTTCACCGTGCTGCTCGGTTTGCCGCTGGGCGTGTTGCTGTTCTTGTGCAGCCCGCGTCAGTTACTCGAAGCCAAAGGCGTCTACGCCATGTTGTCGCTGGCGGTGAACATTCTGCGTTCGCTGCCGTTCATTATCCTGTTGATCGTGATGATCCCGTTCACGGTGCTGATCACCGGCACGTCGCTGGGCGTGGCCGGTGCGATTCCGCCGTTGGTGGTGGGTGCCACGCCGTTCTTCGCGCGTCTGGTGGAAACCGCCCTGCGTGAAGTCGATCGCGGCATCATCGAAGCGACCCAGTCGATGGGCGCGACGACCCGGCAGATCATCGTCAACGCTTTGCTGCCTGAGGCTCGTCCGGGGATCTTCGCGGCGATTACGGTGACGGCGATTACTCTGGTGTCCTACACGGCCATGGCCGGTGTCGTGGGCGCGGGTGGTCTGGGTGACCTGGCGATCCGCTTCGGCTATCAGCGTTTCCAGACTGACGTGATGATCGTCACCGTGGTCTTGCTGTTGATCCTGGTGCAAGTGTTGCAAATGGTAGGTGACAGACTGGTCGTGCATTTCTCGCGCAAGTAACCGGTTTCGTCATTAATAAATGAGCCGGCCATTCGCTGGCAGGCGCCGCAAGCGGGTGCCTCAAATGGAGTTAGCTGAATGAAAAAACTGATCGTTGCCCTCGCCGCCGTGGCGGCTTTTTCGGCCCAGGCAGAAGAAACCCTGACCGTAGCCGCCACTCCGGTGCCGCACGCTGAAATCCTCGAGTTCGTGAAGCCGGCGCTGGCCAAAGAAGGCGTGGACCTGAAGGTCAAAGTCTTCACCGACTATGTTCAGCCGAACGTGCAGGTCGCGGAAAAGCGTCTGGACGCCAACTTCTTCCAGCACCAGCCGTACCTCGATGAGTTCAACAAGGCCAAGGGCACCCACCTGGTGGCTGTGACCGGCGTGCACCTGGAGCCGCTGGGCGCTTACTCCAGCAAGATCAAGGATCTCAAAGACCTGCCAAGCGGCGCCAATGTGGTGATCCCGAACGACGCCACCAACGGCGGCCGTGCGCTGTTGCTGCTGGCCAAGGCTGGCGTGATCAAGTTGAAGGATTCGAACAACATCCTGTCGACCGTCAAAGACATCGTCGAAAACCCGAAAGACCTGAAGATCCGTGAACTGGAAGCCGCGACCATTCCGCGCGTGCTGACTCAGGTCGACCTGGCGCTGATCAACACCAACTACGCGCTGGAAGCCAAGCTTGATCCATCCAAGGACGCGCTGGTGATCGAAGGCAATGACTCGCCTTACGTGAACATCCTGGTGTCCCGCGAGGACAACAAGGACAGCGACGCGATGAAGAAACTGGCTGCGGCGTTGCACAGCCCAGAAGTGAAGCAATTCATCACCGAGAAGTACAAAGGCGCGGTATTGCCGGCGTTCTGATTCAGAACGCGGCAATGAAAAAAGGGGCGCATTCGATGCGCCCCTTTTTTTGCCTGGAATATGGCCCCTGTGGAAGCGGGCTTGCTCGCGAAAGCGGTGTGTCAGTCAGTAGAGAGCTTGGCTGGACTGACGCCTTCGCGAGCACGCCCGCTCCCACCAGGGAACCGTGGTGTCTTTACTTGCGGTTAAGCATCACTGGCAACTGCGCGACAAGCTTGGCGTTGTTCAACGGTGCCCGAATAAACCCGCGCTGTGTCCCGTCCGGCCCGATCACCGCCAGGTTGCCGCTGTGATCAACCGTGTAATTGGGCTTGCTGGTATCGGCCGGGATAAACGGAATGCTCACCGCGTTGGCGACTTTCTGCAGCTCCTCGATCGAGTTCGGCGTCAGGCCGATGAACTGTGGATCGAAGTAGCCCAGGTACTGCTTCAACTGCTTCGGGTTATCGCGATTCGGGTCGACGCTGACCAGCACGATCTGCAACTTATCCACAGCCTCTTTGGGCAACTCGCTCTTGATCTGCCGCAGTTGGGCGAGGGTGGTCGGGCAGATGTCCGGGCAGAAGGTGTAGCCGAAGAACAACAGGCTCCACTTGCCTTTGAGCTCATTGATCGCGACCGGTTTGCCGTCCTGATCGGTCATCGTCACGTCCGGCAGGGTGCGGCTCTGCGGCAGCAGGATGATGCCGGCGTCGATCAGCGCGGTGGGGTCGCCCTGGCCCTTGCCGCTCAGCACTTTGTTAACGGTAAGTCCCAGGATCAGCGCGATCACGGCGACGAGGATGAAGACGGTTTTCTGGGTTCGAGTCATAGGTTCAACAGTAAGTAGTGGTCTACGAGCAGGGCGATGAACAACAGGAACAAGTAATAAATAGAGTACTTGAAGGTGTTGATCGCCGCGTGCGGCCGAGTGCCACGGTACAGCACCACGGCCCATTGCAGAAACCTTGCACCCAGGCCGAGGGCGCAGATCAGGTACAACACGCCGCTCATGTGGATCACATACGGCAGCAGGCTCACCGCGAGCAGGGCGAAGGTGTACAGCAGAATGTGCACCTTGGTGTAGTGCTCGCCGTGGGTGACCGGCAGCATCGGTATATCGGCCTTGGCGTATTCCTCTTTGCGGTGGATCGCCAGTGCCCAGAAGTGCGGCGGGGTCCAGGCGAAGATGATCAGCACCAGCAGTAACGGTTCGGCGCTGACATGGCCGGTGGCAGCGGTCCAGCCGAGCAGCGGTGGCGCGGCGCCGGCGAGGCCGCCGATGACGATGTTCTGCGGCGTCGCGCGTTTGAGAAAACCGGTGTAGATCACCGCGTAACCGAGCAACGAGGCCAGCGTCAGCCACGCCGTCAGCGCATTGGTAAAGGTCAGGAGCATCGCCTGACCAAGTAAGGCCAGCACCAGTGCAAAGGTCAACGCCGCTACTGGCGAGACGCGACCTTCAGCCAATGGCCGTTTGTGCGTGCGCGCCATCACTGCATCGATACGCCGATCCACCACATGATTGACCGCCGCCGCGCCACCGGCACACAGCGCAATACCCAGATTGCCAAACACCAGCACCGTCCACGGCACCCCGGCGCGGGTCGCGAGGAACATCCCGACCAGCGAGGTGATCAGCATCAACACCACGACTTTTGGTTTGGTCAGTTCCAGATAATCTCGCCAGATCGCCTGAGTGGGACGTTCGCCAATCAGAATCGCCATGGCGTTTCTCCTTTTAGGGTGATGGGCGCAGCGCAGTGTTTACGTGGGCTCAGGCGCCAGCGCGCAAGCACCGGCTGCTTGACCCGGACCAGACTGGTGCGCGCGTGATAATTGACCAGCACCAAAGTCAGCAACAGCGCTGCGCCGCCGGCGTTGTGCGCCACGGCCACCGGCAGTGGCAGATGGAACATCACGTTGCTGATGCCAAGCGTGATTTGTGCGCCGAGGGCGATCAGCACCAGCCCGGCCAGCCGCGTCATGCCGACCACTTTCAGTTGCCAGGCCAGGCCGAGCAGCACCAGCGTCACCAGCAGCGCGCCGATGCGATGAGTCAGGTGAATCGCCGTGCGCGCATCGCTGTCGAGTTGTCCGCCCAGGTAATTGGGGCCGATGTGTTGAGTCAGGTGAAAACCGTTGGCGAAGTCGGCGGGCGGCAGCCATTGGCCGTGGCAGGTCGGGAAGTCGATGCAAGCCACCGCCGCATAGTTGGAGCTGACCCAGCCACCGAGGGCGATCTGGCCGATCACCAGCAACAATCCGGCAGTCGCCCAATATTGCAGACGTTTGGGCACGGTCAGCGCCGGTAGCACGCCGGACAATCTCAGGGTCAGCAAAAACAACAGGCTCAACGTCGCAAAGCCGCCGAGCAAATGCCCGGTGACCACTTGCGGCCAGAGCTTGAGCGTCACCGTCCACATGCCGAACGCCGCTTGCGCGAACACCACCGCCAGGAGAAACAGTGGCAGCTTCAACGGTTGTCCCGGATGACGACGGTTGACCCACGCACGCCCGGCCAGAATCGAAATGAGCAGGCCAAGGGTGCCGGCGAAGTAGCGGTGGATCATCTCGTTCCAGCCCTTGTGCGCCTCCACTGGCGAGTCGGGGTAATGCAGTTCGGCATGGGCCAGTTGGGCTTCGCTTTTCGGCACGCTGATAAACCCGTAGCAGCCCGGCCAGTCCGGACAGCCGAGGCCGGCGTGGGTCAGGCGGGTGTAGGCGCCAAGCAGCACGACAATCAGTGCCAGCAGGGTGGCAAACAGCGCGAGGCGAAATCCAGGTTTGGCCATGACGATGCCCTTATCCGATGTTCGACAGTTTCAGCAGGTGGCGCAGGTCGTTGAGCAGGTCCTTGCCCTTCATCTTCGGGTCGTAACGCAGCACAAGGTTGCCGTGGGGGTCGATGATCCACAGTTGCGGCGTGACCTTGTCGCCCGTCGTTTTGCTGAACACGGCGGCGTCCAGCCGATAGCGCTGCAATTGCGGGTATTCGCGGCTGAGTTTGGCTTGATAGTCGGTGCTCAGCGGTTGCGCGGCGGCGAGGGCGTGGCTGGCACGGCCGGCATCGCGGCCCAGGCCGATCTGGATTTGTCGCGCCAGGTACACCAGTTGCTGGCAATCCACCGCGCAATCTTTCGGCGCGGTCACCAGCATCTGCCAGCGCTCTTCATCGGCCTGCACGCCAAGGTCGGCGCGGGTCTGGCCGTTGCCGATCAGTTCGCCGTGATAGCTGCGACCTTCCGGCACCCAGAACTGCAATTTGTACATGCCGGTGGCGAGGATCATCGGGCCGACCACGCCGAGCACAATCAGCAGCAGTTGAAGGCGTCCGCGACGACGGCTGGCGGCAGGTTTGGTTTCAGACATGCTGGGTGGATTCATGGCCGTTCCCATGGTGTTTCTCCTTTGCGTTGTGCCAGCCGAGGTAGACATAGAGACCGAGCAGGGCGGTGGCCATGGCGAACCACTGCACGGCGTAACCGAGGTGTTTTTCCGGGCCCATGGCAACCACCGGCCAATCGGCCTGATAGCTGGCCGGGCCGGGCTCGGCGCGTAATTCATAAGCGAAGCCGTCGCGCTCGAGGGTTTTCCACAGCCTGGCCGGCTCGACGGCGGTGATGGTTTGCGGCCAGGTATTGCTGACCGGGTCGGCGTGCAGCTGGAAGGTTGCGCCGGGGGCGACGTAGACCCAGGCGTCGATGTTCAGCGCCTGGGTAGGCGTGGTGAATTGCGGCGGTACGCGTCGGTCCGGCCACGGCAGCCAGCCGCGATTGACCAGCAGCCACAATCCCGTGCGCTGATCCTGAAACGGTTGCAGCAACTCGACGCCGACCTTGCCGTTGCGCTGGCGGTTGTCGAGCAGCAGGCTGTGGGCGGTATCGAACTGGCCATAAAGGTGTACGCGGCGATAGGCCGGGTCGGCGCTGTGCAGCAATTCGCCGCTGGCCATAGGATCAGCGGCACGACGTTCGGCATAACTGGCGAGCAGGGCGGTTTTCGCTGCGCCACGGCCCAGTTGCCAGAAGCCCAGCGACACCAGCAACGGCAGCAACAACGCCACCACCACCGTCGGTATGACGCCCGGACGGAAGCGCATCATGGCCGCGCCACAAAGTCAGTCGTCGTGATCGCTATACTCAAACACATCGCCTGTCCCCCGGAGTCTTCCCATGCTCAAAACAGCCATCGTCCTGATGCTGATTGCCACGGTGATCAGCCTGTTCAGCGGCCTGTTTTTCCTGGTCAAGGACGACAGCAGTTCCAATCGCCTGGTCATCGCCTTGAGTGTTCGGGTGGCGTTGGCCGCTGCCACCGTCGGCTTGATCGCCTGGGGCTTTTACAGCGGCCAACTGGTGTCGCATGCGCCTTGGTAGTGCTGATTCTCAGAGCACGTAAACGAAAACGAACAAGCCGATCCACACCACGTCGACGAAGTGCCAATACCAGCTCGCCGCTTCGAAGCCGAACTGGTGCTCGTTGTCGAAGTGGCCCTTCATGATCCGCATCAGCATCACAAACAGAATGATCGTGCCGATGGTCACGTGGGCGCCGTGAAAACCGGTGAGCATGAAGAACGTCGCGCCATAAATGCCCGAACCCAGTGTCAGGCCCAGTTCGTGGTAGGCGTGCATGTATTCCTCAGCCTGGAAGCCGAGGAACGCGCAGCCCAGCAGCACGGTGATCGCCAGCCAGATTTTCAGCGCGCCGCGATGGCCCTTCTTCAAGGCGTGGTGGGCGATGGTGATGGTCACGCTGGAGCTGACCAGCAGAATCGTGTTGATCAGCGGCAGGCCCCACGGGCTGATGACTTCCTTGGGTGGCGGGAACAGTTTCGGATCCGGGGTGTGCAGCAGCGGCCAGGTGAACTGGAAGTTCGGCCACAGCATATGGGCAATGCCTTTGGGGCCTTCACCGCCGAGCGCCGGGCCGGAGATGTGACGCACGTAAAACAGCGCACCAAAGAAGGCGGCGAAGAACATCACCTCGGAGAAAATGAACCAACTCATGCCCCAGCGGAACGAGCGATCGAGTTGCGAGCTGTAGAGCCCCGCACGGCTTTCCTTGATCACCACCCCGAACCAGCCGAACAGCATGTACGCCAGTAACAGTCCGCCGACGAAAAAGATGTACGGCCCGTGGGATTCCGGGCGTGCAGCCTTCAGATCGTTAAACCAGGTGGCCAGGCCATACATGGTGATGGCCATGCCGAACGTGGCGATGATCGGCCATTTGCTCTGGGCCGGGACGTAATAGTGCTCATGAGTTGCCATTTATTGTTCTCCTTATCGGGCACGCTTAACCGCCAGTGTGTACAGCCACCGGTGGATGTCGGGCGGTGATATCGAACAGCGTGTAGGACAGCGTCAGGTGCTTCACATCCTTGGGCATGTCGCGGTCAACAATGAAACGCACCGGCATCTCGATCTGTTCACCGGGCTGCAGCACCTGCTGGGTAAAACAAAAGCACTCGGTCTTGTGGAAATACGCCGCCGCGTTGCTCGGCGCGATGCTCGGCACGGCTTGCGCACTCATTGGTTTGTCGGTGGGGTTGCGCGCGATAAAGATCATCTCGTTGACCGCCCCGGGGTTGGCCGTCAGCTCGTCGTGCTTGGGGTAGAAGTCCCACGGCATGTCGACGTTGTTGGTCGACAAAAACTGCACGCGCACCTGCCGCGAAGTGTCGACGACCTGCTCGCCCTCATACTGCCCGGCGGTCTTGCCATTGATACCCAAGGCTTTGCACATCACGTCGTAGATCGGCACCAGGGCGAAACCGAAAACAAACATCGCCACCACCACGCCGAGCAGGCGGGTGACCAGTTTCTTCAACGAAATCGAGTCAGCCATGGTTTCAGCCCTCAACCGAGAACCCCTGTGGGAGTAAGCCCCCTCCCACAAAGGCAAGGCGTTTCATTTCACTTCCGGCGGCGTAGTAAAGGTGTGATACGGCGCCGGTGATGGCACGCTCCACTCCAGGCCTTCGGCGCCATCCCATGGTTTGGCCGGTGCCGGCGGCCCGCCGCGAATGGTCTTGATCACGATGAACAGGAAGAAGATCTGCGTGGCGCCGAACATGAACGCGCCGATCGAGGAGACCATGTTGAAGTCGGCGAACTGCAGGTTGTAGTCCGGAATCCGCCGCGGCATTCCCGCAAGGCCGACAAAGTGCATCGGGAAGAAGGTCAGGTTCATGCCGACGAATGACAGCCAGAAGTGCAGCTTGCCGAGGGTTTCGTCGTACATGTGGCCGGTCCATTTCGGCAGCCAGTAGTACGTGGAGGCGAAGATCCCGAAAATCGCACCCGGCACCAGCACGTAGTGGAAATGCGCCACCACGAAGTAGGTGTCCTGATACTGGAAGTCCGCCGGGGCGATGGCCAGCATCAGCCCGGAGAACCCGCCGATCGAGAACAGGATCACGAACGCCACGGCAAACAGCATCGGCGTCTCGAAGGTCAGCGAGCCTTGCCACATGGTGCTCGCCCAGTTGAACACCTTGACCCCGGTCGGCACGGCGATCAGTAGTGTGGCGTACATGAAGAACAGCTCGCCGACCAGCGGAATGCCGACCACGAACATGTGGTGCGCCCAGACAATGAACGACAGGAACGCGATGCTCGCCGTCGCGTAGACCATCGAGGTGTAGCCGAACAGCGGTTTGCGCGAGAAGGTCGGGATGATCGAGCTGACGGCACCGAAGGCAGGCAGGATCATGATGTACACCTCGGGGTGGCCGAAGAACCAGAACACATGCTGGAACAAGACCGGGTCACCGCCACCGGCGGCGCTGAAGAAACTGGTGCCGAAGTGAATGTCCATCAGCATCATCGTCACGCACCCGGCCAGCACCGGCATCACCGCGATCAGCAGGAACGCGGTGATCAGCCAGGTCCAGACGAACAGCGGCATTTTCATCAACGTCATGCCGGGGGCGCGCAGGTTGAGGATGGTCGCGATCACGTTGATCGCGCCCATGATCGAACTGATCCCCATCAAATGGATGGCGAAGATGAAAAACGTCACGCTTTCCGGCGCGTAGGTGGTCGACAGCGGCGCATAGAACGTCCAGCCAAAGTTCGGCCCGCCACCGGGGGTGAACAGGGTCGACACCAGGATCAGGAACGCTGCCGGCAGCAGCCAGAAACTGAAGTTGTTCATCCGTGGCAGGGCCATGTCCGGCGCGCCGATCATCAACGGGATCATCCAGTTGGCGAGGCCGACGAACGCCGGCATCACCGCCCCGAAAACCATCACCAGACCGTGCATGGTGGTCATCTGGTTGAAGAACGCCGGTTCGACGATCTGCAATCCGGGCTGGAACAGCTCGGCGCGGATCACCATGGCGAACGAGCCGCCCAGCAAGAACATGGAAAACGCGAACCACAGGTACAGCGTGCCGATGTCCTTGTGGTTGGTGGTCAGCACCCAGCGCATCAGGCCTTTGGCCGGGCCGTGGGCGTGATCGGCGTGACCGTGGTCATCGATGACAGCGCTCATGGCCGGTCTCCTTCAAGCGATTGGACGGGGCGGGCCGGGGCGAGGAGCCCCGACCGATTCACGAAGTACGCAATAGACCGGCTCATTTGCTTTGCGCCTGTTTCAGCTCCAGCACTTCTTTTGGCGTCACCATGTCGCCCTTGTTGTTGCCCCACGCGTTACGTTCGTAGGTCACAACGGCGGCGATATCGACTTCCGACAACTGCTTGCCGAACGCCGCCATGGCGGTGCCGGGTTTGCCGTGGAAGACGATGCTCAGGTGATCCTTGATCGGGCCGGTGGCGATTTTCGAGCCTTTGAGCGCCGGGAACATCGGCGGCAGGCCCTGGCCTTCGGCCTGGTGACAGGCGACGCAAGCGGTGTGATAGACCTTGTCGCCGCGCTCCTTGAGCTCGTCGAGGGTCCATTCCTTGCTTGTCAGTTCTTTGAGCTGCGCAGCCTCGGCTTTGCGCTCGGCGAGCCACTTGTCGTAGTCGGCCTTCTCTTTGACCTCGACCACGATCGGCATGAAGCCGTGATCCTTGCCGCACAATTCGGCGCACTGGCCACGGTAAATGCCGGGCTTGTCGATGCGCGTCCAGGCTTCGTTGACGAACCCAGGGATTGCATCGCGCTTGACTGCGAAGGCCGGCACCCACCATGAGTGGATGACGTCGGCTGAGGTTACGAGGAAGCGCACCTTGGCCCCGGTTGGCAGCACCAACGGCTTGTCGACCTCAAGCAGGTAGTGCTCGCCCTTGGCTTCCTTGTTGTGGATCTGCTCGGCGGGGGTGGCCAGGTTGCTGAAGAACTCAACGTCCTGGCCCAGGTATTTGTAGTGCCACTTCCACTGATACCCGGTGATCTGGATATCGATATCCGGCTCACTGGTGTCGTACATCTTGATCAGGGTGGCGGTCGCCGGCACGGCCATCGCCACCAGAATCAGGAACGGCACGATGGTCCAGAGAATCTCGACGGTGGTGCTTTCGTGGAATTTTGCGGCGACCTGCCCGGTAGAACGGCGGTGCACCATCATCGACCAGAACATGGCGCCGAAGACGATGACCCCGATCACCACACAGATCCAGAAGATGGTCATGTGCAGGTCGAATACTGCGTGACTGATCTCAGTCGCTCCAGGCGCCATATTCACAGTCCAGGCCGCATTAGCCTGGCTGAAAATCGACCACAACAGGAGGCCCATCCAGACGTGTGGATGTCGCATCATTGCGGGTTCCCCTTATCGTTCTTGTTATCCCGTAGGCGCAACGCCTGCGGCAAGGGAGCGGCTGCATCAGACTACGAACTTGAATCGCCGGGCCTTGCTGCGTGGGCAGTCGGGCGTCATCAGCTAACTCCATTCAATGGCGAGTATAGACAGCGACTGGAAATTGCAATGTGAGGACGTAAATGAACTGAAACAGCCGGGACTTGCGTTCGAGGGCACGAATGGAGAAGGATGCAGACGAGTGGTGGCAAACGGATATAACGCGGGTGCATCAAGGATGAAATAATTATGACAAATGCGTCTTAGCATTTTTCGTAAGCCAGCTAACTTATGTCTTCCCTATTTCATTGCCTTGTTTCCTGGAGTTTTCATGAACACCGCCGCATTGCGCGAGCAGATCCAAACAGCCCAACAACATGAGAAAGACACCGGCCTGCTGACTCGTCAGCTGGAAAGCAAGCTGCCTCATTTACATCCGGCGATCCAATTGCCGGAAGCCGACGCCCAAGGCGTACTGACGCGTTTTGTCGCCGCCTACATCGAAGAAGTGCCAGACCTGCTGGATGCAGCCAATGAAGTCGCCAGGGAAGCGGGAATCGAATCGCAGATCAAACCGGTGCTGAAAATCGCCGAGCAGTATTTCCTCCAGCCGCCGGCCATCATGGCCGGGCACGTTGGCCTGGACAGCCTGCTGGACGAAGCCTATCTGGCGCACCGTTTTGTCGAAGAGGTCAACGACCTCTACATCAAGCATTTCGGCCAGCCACTGATCCCCCTGGACATGACGGTCGCCAACCTGATTGCTCACCAATTGATCGGTGAGGAATTTGCCAACCAACTGGACGAAGCTGTGCATCACGCCATCGACGAGATGCTCGACGAAGAGAGTTTTGCGCTGGAGTCGGTAGAGGCCTACCGCGAAAAACTCAGCAGCCCGGACACCGGCGCCGCGTGGAAACGCTGGCCGTGCATGGGCCGCCGACTGGGCGTGGGCCTGGAGCTGGATCAACCGGCTGCCTGATTTAAAGGCGTGCGCAAATGCCAATGTGGGAGGGGGCTTGCTCCCGAAGGCGGTGTGTCAGTCACTAACAATGTCGACTGATTCACCGCTTTCGGGAGCAAGCCCCCTCCCACAGGGTTTGTGTTCAGGCGGGAAGATTTAGCCGGCCGTGCCGATCCCGGTGGTAGTACGAATCCGCCCCTCTAGCCTGCGCTTCAACCCACGCGACTCAATCAACAGTTTCGACCCCTTCGCCGCATTCGCCCGACCCCACTCCTCCAGCAACTCCAGACACGAATGGTCGATGTAGCTCAGGTTATTGAGCGGCACATGCACCGTCGTGCCCGTTGGAATCGTGTTCAGCACCTGCGTCAGCGCCGGCACCTTGAGGAACGTCGCCGCGCCGAGCAGGCGCAACTCCATCTCGCCTTGTTGCGGCAGATCGATCAGGCTGATTTTCAGTCGTGAAGCCTTGAACGCCAGTTTCAGCAAGGTCAGACCGAAACCGATCAGTACGCCGGTCAGCAGATCCGTGAAGATGATCGCCAGCGCCGTCGCGGCGTAGGTGAACATCGGCATCCGGCCATAACGGCTCAGACCACGGAAGACTTTCAGGTCCACCAGTTTGAAACCGGTATACACCAGCACACCCGCCAGACTCGCCACCGGAATGCTTTGCAGCACGCTCGATAACAACAGCACGAACGCCAGCAACCACAGGCCATGGAAAATCGTTGAGTAACGCGTGGTCGCACCGGCCTGAACGTTGGCCGAACTGCGCACGATCACCCCGGTCATCGGCAGCGCACCGACCAGACCGCAGAGCATGTTGCCCACACCCTGCGCCGACAGTTCTCGGTCGAAGTCCGAGCGTACGCCGCTGTGCATCCGATCGACCGCGGCCGCCGACAACAGGGTTTCGGCGCTGGCGATAAACGCTACGGCAAGCGCAGCGATCAGCAGCGTCGGATCCGCCAGACTGAGCAGATCCGCAGGTTTCAGCCAGTCGATGGCTTGCGCCAGGTTCGCCGGCACTTCAACCCGTTTCACCTGCAAGGCGAGCATCAGGCTGGCACCCGTGGCCAGACCGACCCCCAGCAATGCGCCGGGAATGAAGCGCAGCGAATGCGGGCGCAATTTCTCCCACAGCCACATCACGGCAATGGTCGACAGCCCGAGCAGTCCGGCCTGCCAGCCGAATGACGGCAAGGCTTGCGCCACTGCGCCGGGGAAGGCCGTGAGGTTATCCAGCCCGGAGGGCTTTGGTGAGGCGTCGAGCATCACATGGATTTGTGAGAGCACGATCAATACGCCGATCCCGGCGAGCATGCCGTACACCACCGCTGGCGCCGTGACGCGAAACCAGCAACCGAGCTTCAAGCGCCCGGCCACCCATTGCAGGAAACCTGCCAGCAACAGAATCGGCCCGAGCATCTCGATGCCGTGCTGTCGTACCAGTTCGAATACCAGCACCGCCAAACCCGCCGCCGGTCCGCTGACCTGCAGAGGGGAACCGGCCAGCCAACCCACCACCAGACCACCGATGATCCCGGTGATCAGCCCTTTGGCCGGTGGCAATCCCGACGCAATCGCAATACCCATGCACAGCGGCAGGGCGACCAGAAACACAACCACTGAAGCGAGCAACTCCCGTGGCAATACCGCTTTCAATTGAGCCGCACGCATGGCGATTCTCCCGAAGTTTTCTTCAGGCATGGCTTCGCCGAACCGCTGAAACAGCGGCCGGCGTCAAACCACACAGATTTTTAGGAAGATTTAGAAGCGCGCTTTGGGCGTCGCCACCGGAATCGGATGGCTGCCGTCGAGCGGCAGGAATCGACTCTGATCCGCGTCGTAAGCTTTGATTTCGCTGGTTTCGATGTTGTAGACCCAGCCATGGATGAACAGATGACCGTTCGCCATGCGTGAGGCTACCGAAGGATGGGTACGCAAGTGTTGCAATTGGGCGATGACGTTTTCCTCGGTGAGGATCGGCATGCTTTCTTTTTCGTCGGCGCAGTGACAGTTGTCGTGCACCATGGTTTTCGCGACTTCAGCGTGGCGCAGCCAGGCTTTGACCGTCGGCATTTTTTCCAGGCTGTCCGGGTTGAGCACCGCACGCATGGCGCCACAATCGGAGTGCCCGCAGATGATGATGTGCTGCACGCCCAGCGCCAGCACCGCGTATTCGATGGCGGTGGAAACGCCGCCGTTCATCTGGCCATAAGGTGGAACAACGTTGCCGACGTTACGCGTCACGAACAGATCGCCGGGTGAACTCTGAGTGATCAGCTCGGGGACGATGCGCGAATCGGCGCAGGTAATGAACATCGCCCGTGGCGATTGGGCCGTGGCGAGTTTCTTGAAGAGTTCTTCCTGCTGCGGGAAGACCTCATGATGAAAATGCAAAAAGCCGTCAACGATCTGTCGCAGCGCTGCATCGGCGGATTGCGCCTCAGGGGCTTGCGCCGACGCAGCCAACGGCTGTTTATCCTTGTCACTCATGATTCATCCTCTTTGGCGGATTCTGGGAGTCATTCCCGTGTATTCCGGTGTGAAGCCAGTGGCTGTTTAAAACATCCGGGTTATCCCGACCCGTCAGTCACTCGATGAACAAGGTAGCCGTCGAAACTTAATTCAAACTGAATCAAACGCTCTAGAACGTGTGTTCCAGGTCACAAAAAACGTGACTGAGGCAGTTCGACGGAAGGGTTCCAACCGCTCAACCATAGGTCAATTGTCGCTAAATCTAGGAAATCTGGCGACCCGGCGGACAGAGGGCTGTGCAATTTTTATCGGGCCTTGAGGTGGGTGAGTCCTCCCTTGCCGTGACAAGTCGTGGCGGCGTCGCTGGCGCTCAGCAATTGAGGGCAGAGCAGTGGCCCGAGCCAGTCCCTGGGTTAACCATACGAAACCTGATGAAACAGATGTTGAATGGCGTTGAAGATGATGGCCCGTATGATCCGAAGTGCCGAGACGTTCAATAAGGCAAATAAATTAAAAAAGGGATTTTTTATGACATCTGTTTTGCGTCCAAATAGTATCAAAGGTATTTTTCTAGAAAAGATGGAAATTTCGCTGCCTCGCAAAGAGATCATGGTGATCATGAACTTTGCAACTAAACAAAAACAACAGGATCCAGAAACAAAACTTATAACCGAAAAGTTGGTTGACATTAAACAGATTGCTGCAATATCGCGCGATAACGGCAAAAATTTTGAGGTCGGGCCATACGGCGATATGGACGGTGACGGTGATATTGACCGTCATGACCGGGCGAAGTTGATCGCGTTGGCGAAGGCTTACAGTGGCATCGTCATTGCGTAAATAAAGACAAGGCCTGTATGAGTTCTCATACAGGCCTCGTTATATCCATGCATTGGCCCGTTTGCTAAATCAATGACATCTGCCGTCCTGGCGGACAGAAGGCTGTGCAATCGAGGTTGTAGCCCTCGCGGTGATTGAGTCCAAGACGCTTGATGGCTTTGGCGAAACGTTGCGCGAGCAGATCGGCAAACGGCCCTTCGCCCCGCATCCGTGCGCCGAAACGGCTGTCGTAGAGCTCGCCGCCACGGCTCTGGCGAATCAGGCTCAGCACATGCGCCGCCCTTTGCGGGTAATGCGCGTTCAGCCATTCTTCGAACAGCGGCGCCACTTCCAGCGGCAGGCGCAGCATCATGTACGCAGCACTTTGCGCGCCGGCGGCGTGAGCCTCGGTGAGCAGGCTCTCGATCTCGCTGTCGTTGATCATCGCAATCATTGGCGAACACAGCACGCCCACCGGAATTCCTGCTTCGCGCATCACCCGGATTGCCCTCAGCCGTGCCTTGGGCGCTGCGGCGCGGGGTTCGAGGATGCGCTTGAGCTCATCGTCCAGCGTCGTGAGGCTGATCATCACCGCCACCAGCCGTTGCTGCGCCAGTTCGGTCAGTAGATCGAGATCACGCAGGATCAGCGAGCCTTTGGTGACGATGGTCACCGGGTGTCGATAGCGCAAAAGCACTTCGAGGATCTGACGAGTGATCTTGTATTCGCGTTCGATTGGCTGATACGGATCGGTGTTGGAACCGAGATTGATCGGCGCGCATTGATAGCCTTTTTTCCCGAGTTGTTCTTCCAGTACCTGTGCGGCATTGGTCTTGGCGATCAGCTTCGTTTCAAAATCCAGACCCGGCGACATATCCCAATAGGCGTGGCTGGGTCGCGCGTAGCAATAGATGCAGCCGTGCTCGCAGCCACGATAGGGATTGATCGAACGATCAAAGGGCAAATCCGGCGACGTGTTACGAGTGATGATGGTCTTCGCGGTTTCGATCATCACCTCGGTGCCCTGCGTCTCGGGCACTTCCTGATACCAGCCGTCGTCCTCGACCACCGAACGGTTCGGCGCGAAACGGTTGTGCGGGTTGGTGGCGGTGCCGCGACCGCGGGGAGGGAGATGGCTGATCATTGAAGAATCTCGGGTCTGTATATGCATACAGTATCCGGTAATGCCCATCGTGATCCAGTACCGTTCAGCCATGCAGCTTGCTGATAGGTTTCTTAAATAGCCATAACTATGGAAAGCCGGCGATACATATGTTCCGTTGTATATGAAAATTATCAAATATAGTCTTGTTCAACTTTCAGGTACTGATGCCTGATTTTTAAACTAAAAGGACTTTATGTATGTCGTACCTCAATCAACGTGGTGTTTTTCTACAAATGATGCTGCCGGGTCCATCGGAACCCAATACCATTGTTTCCATGCAACTTGCCCGCAAGGAACTGGGCT
Source organism: Pseudomonas sp. EA_65y_Pfl2_P78 (assembly GCF_963970495.1). NCBI lineage: Bacteria > Pseudomonadati > Pseudomonadota > Gammaproteobacteria > Pseudomonadales > Pseudomonadaceae > Pseudomonas > Pseudomonas sp. EA_65y_Pfl2_P78. The sequence goes on from NZ_CAXAON010000014.1 coordinate 86,417, forward strand.
GGAATGCCGAGGAGCAACTATCGACCGAGGCGTTGGTCGATTCCATCTACGTGGTGGCGGTATCCGCTGATCGCGGCAAGTCCTTCACCATCCGCACGGACAAGAAAGATGTCGACGGCGACGGTGACATTGATGGCGATGACAAAGCCAAGTTGATGGCGCTGGCCAAGGCTTATGCAAGTATCGTTAATCCGTAAGGCGCACGGCGATAAATGCAAGAAAACCCTGCATGATTCACGCATGCAGGGTTTTTTGTCGGACAGTGTTTCGTCGACACCGTAGCAACCATGTCAGCGCTTATTTCAAATTTTAAAATCTCTCATTGACGCAAAGGAGACCGCGATTTTTCTGAAAATAAACTCATCGTCCAGATCAATATCGCCATCACCGTCTGCGTCCGTCGATCCTGACACTTTCTTATACATACCCTTGTCATAACCTGTGACGGTCACGACTGAATCCGGGCGAGTCAAATCGGAGTTCGCGACATTAAACAAACCAATGTTGACGTCGCCAAGTTTGCTCCCTGAGGCGTTGTCTCCAAATGAGATAAGTATGCATCGGTAAAGACGACCCGCACCGACGGTACTCAAACCGACCAAAGCAGAGGCGAGGTCGCTTGCCAGGGCATAATAGGATTCGTCATCCTCATCAATGTCACCGTCACCGTCACCGTCGCCCTCGACGTCGTCGACTCCGGTGACCGTGTCAAATTTTCCGTTGGCGGTATTGGCGTACGCCGTGACCACAACGTCGGGCATTGAATTAACTGCATCTCCATTGTTGTACCGGGAAATTACCGCTTCTGCCTTTCCGTCCCCATCCGTGTCTTTGAACTCATATAGCAATGAATAGCTCATGTCTTTGTGCTCCATACCAGGGCGATATTAAGGACAATTGCGTCTGCTTCCCTTTGCACCCTAAGTAACGTAAAGAAGAGTGTCTACTGTCAGAGTTGACAGGTGTCAGTATTTACAGTGGTTATTGTTCAGGCCAGACGACTGTATGGGTATACATCCTGTCAAGTCTGACAGTAGACCCGATTTCTCCCCAACTTTAATGTCCAGAAGCCTAGGCACGATTGTCGGTTGTACGGGCGAAATCAACTGAAAGGACTTGATCAATGGCTATCAGGATATTGCTGGAAATTGCGGATATGGACCGAGACGGAAATCCTGAGGTCGCGTTTTATCACTATGATGAAGACGCGACCGAAATGATGGACTACGACTACTCGCTCTTCGCCTCTTCATCGGAAGGCAATGGTCGTTATGACCTGATTTCCGAAGACGCCGTTGACGCCGATGGCGATGGTGACGTCGATAAATACGACAAAAAACTTTACCTGCAGTTAGCCGATGCCTTTGCGCAATTCAAGGGCTTTCAGTCCACGCGTTGAATTGCCCGCTGACACAGCAAAAACACCCATGCCATGTCAGCGGTATTCAAGCCTCGTTACTGCGCAGTAACTTGCCCCAGGTCATCCCCGGAAGTGGTCTGCGTATCGTTCTTGCGCAGGCTCGCGACATCGGCAGCGTTCACCGGCGCGCCCTTGTTGCCCCAACTGCCGCGAATGAAGCTCACCACATCCGCCACTTCCTGATCCGACAACCGCCAGGCGAAGCCGGGCATGGTGAAGGTCGAAGGCGCGGTGTGCGTTGCCGGCAATGTCCCGCCCTTGAGCACGATGTGGATCAATGAGGTTGGATCTTCCGATTGCAGCACTGGATTACCTGCCAGCGCCGGGAATACCCGCGTATAGCCGTGGCCGTCGGTGCGGTGGCATGCCGCGCAGTTGTCGATGTAAACCGACGCGCCGCGCTGGCTGTCGTCACCGTTCCATAGGGCCTTGGCGGCTTTTTCATCGTACGAGTGCGGTTGATCGTTCGGATCAGTCGCTGGCAACGACTTCAGGTAGCGAGCAATTGCAGTCAGGTCGGCGTCGGTCATGTATTGCATGCTGTGGGTGACCACATCGCTCATGCCGCCGAACACTGCGCTGCGGTCACTGCGGCCGGTCTTGAGGAACTGCACCAGTTGCTCTTCGCTCCAACTGCCGAGGCCGTCCTTGTGATCGCCGCGCAGGCTCTTGGCGATCCAGCCTTCCAGTGGCGCGCTGCCGGCCAGGAACGTGCTGCCATCGGCCGCGCTCAGGGATTTTTCCTGCAGGGTCAGGGCACGCGGCGTGTGGCAGGCGCCGCAATGGCCCAGGCCTTCCACCAGGTACGCCCCACGGCTGATCACCGGATCATCCGATGTCGCTTTATAGCCCTCGACCTTCGGCGCAAACATCCAGCGCCAGCCCATCAGCGGCCAGCGCATGCTCAACGGCCATGGAATGTCGCTGGCCTTGTTCTGTTGCGCCACCGGTTCTACGCCCTGCATGAAATACGCGTATAGCGCTTTCATGTCGGTTTGGCTGACACGGGCGTAGGACGGATACGGCATCGCCGGGTACAACGTACTACCGTTTTTAGCGACACCATGACGTACGGCCTGATCAAAGTCCTCGAAGCTGTAATCACCGATGCCGGTTTTATCCGGAGTGATGTTGGTCGAATAGATCGTGCCGATCGGGGTTTCCATCGGCAGGCCACCAGCGAACGGCTTACCGTTTTTTGCAGTGTGGCAAGCCACACAGTCGCCGGCACGGGCGAGGTATTCGCCCTTTTTGATCAAGGATTGATCCACTTCGGCCGCCTGCAAAGAGGCGCTGCCGAGCAGGGCCAAGGTCGCGATAACAAGATTTTTCATGGTCATCGCTCCTTACGCCTGAACCAGCGGACCGGGGTTTTTCAGGTATTGCTCGCGGATCGCTTTTGCCGACCAGTAGGTCAACGCAGCCACCAGCCCGGTCGGGTTGTAACCCAGGCCCTGCGGGAACGCTGAAGCGCCCGGCACGAAGACGTTATGCACGTCCCAGCTCTGCAAGTAGCGGTTCAGCGCGCTGGTCTTCGGATCGGTGCCCATGATCGCGCCACCGTTGAGGTGCGTGGTCTGGTAGGCCGCGGTGTTGAAGTGATCGCCAACGTTCTTGCCAATCACCGCAATGGCTTTCGGGCCCATCGCCTCGGCGACTTTGCCCATTTTCTCGACCATGAAGCGGTTCATTTTGATGTCGTTTTCCTGCCAGTCGAACGTCATCCGCAGCAGGGGCAAGCCGTAGGCATCGCGGTACACCGGGTCGAGATCGAGGTAGTTGCCTCTGTAGGATTGATGCGCGCCGTGAGCGTCCATCGACACCTGGTGGGTGTAGTAATCGGCGGTCGCGCGTTTCCAGGCACTGCCCCAGGCCGGAGTGCCCGGTGGGTTGGAGGTGCCGGCAATCGGTCGGCTGCCCGCCTGGTTGACCCACATTGGCGAACCGCCGACGAAGCCGTGCGGGCCGTGGTCGAAGTTGTCGGCGTTGAAGTCATCCAGCGCCACGCCGTTACCGCCGGCGCCGATGAAGTTGTTGGTGTGGGTGTCCTTGTCGAAGAACGCCTTGATGGTCGCCATGTTCTGGTAGGCGAAGTTACGCCCCACCACACCTTCGCCGCTGATGGGGTCGTAAGGTTTGCCAATCCCGGAAAGCAGCATCAGACGCACGTTGTGCAACTGGAAAGCGCCGAGGATCACCAGGTCCGCCGGTTGCTCGATCTCGCGGCCCTGGCTGTCGACGTAAGTGACGCCGGTGGCTTTGGTTTTGCTGCTGTCGAGGTTGATCCGCAGCACATGGGCATTGGGTCGCAATTCGAAATTCGGCAGCGGCTTGAGCGCCGGCAGAATGTTCACGTTCGGCGAGGCCTTGGAATACATGTAGCAAACGTAACCGCTGCAGAACCCGCAGAAATTGCACGGGCCCATCTGCGCGCCGTAGGGATTGGTGTACGGGCCCGAGGTGTTGGCCGAAGGCAGGTTGTAGGGTTTGTAACCGACCTCCGTGGCCGCTTTGCCGAACAGCTGTGCGGACACGGTGTTTTTCTGTGCCTGCAGCGGGAACGGGTTGGAGCGATCCGGTGCGTAAGGGTTGCCCCCTTTGCCCTGACCGACCAATTGACCTTTCACGGTCCAGGCCTGGCCCGACGTGCCGAAAACCTTTTCGGCGAAATCGAAGAACGGCTCCAGCTCTTCATAGCTGACGCCGAAGTCCTGGATGGTCATGTCTTTGGGGATGAAGCTTTTGCCGTAACGCTCTTCGTAATGGCTGCGCATGCGCAACTCGATCGGGTCGACACGAAAGTGCACACCCGACCAGTGCAGCCCGGCGCCGCCGACGCCATTGCCCGGGAGGAACGCGCCCAATTGGCGGTTGGGCAAGGCAATGTCGTTGACGCTATGACGAATGGTCACGGTCTCTTTGGAAATGTCCTGGAAGAGTTTTTTCCGCACGCTGTAGGTCAGTTCGTCAATCACCTGTGGATAGTTGCCGTCGGGGTAGGTGTCCTGCATCGGCCCGCGCTCCAGCGCCAGCACGTTGAGCCCGGCCTCGGTCAGCTCTTTGGCCATGATCGCGCCCGTCCAGCCGAAACCGACGATCACGGCGTCGACCTTCTTCATTACCGTTGCCATGCTCACGCCCTCTCGCCGCGAATCGAAACTGCCGGGAAGGGGTATTGCTCGTTGCGTTCCACCCAATCCATGAAATCGGCGCGGGCGCCGGGGAAGCCGATCATGGTCCAGCCGACCATGCCTCTATTGCCGCCGTGGATCGGGTCGCAGAAGAATCCTTCCTTGGTGTTTTGCAGCAACAGGTTGAAGAAAATCTTCGCGGGGACGGTATCGAATTGCGGTTTTCCGGCTTCGAGTTGTTTGAGTAAATCGTCTCGGGTAGCGCTGTCTTGGTCAGCAAATACTTTACCGTTGATGGATTTTGCCCACTGATCCGTGGCGGCGATGCCGAGGCGATAGATCTCTTTTGGCACGAGTTTGCTCTGCCAGCCCATCTCCGGCGCCGCGTCGGCGTTGAAGGGGCCTTGCATGTACCAAAGGGCGCCAGCGGCATACGGGGTGTTCATCTGACGATCGATGTATTGCGGCACGCCAGCTTCCAGCGCTCCCGGGCCTTGATCGTCGTTGGGGATCAGTTGCGCCACGGCGGCATGGATGAAGGCCCATTCTTGGGCGGTGAAATAGCTTGGCTGATAATCGTCGGCGTCAGCGCGAACCGGTTGCGTTGCGGGCGCAGGTTCAGGCGCGGCTTGCAGCACGCTGCTGCCCAGACCGGTACCGGCCAGGGTGACAACGGGAATCAGGGTCAGGGATTTGCGCAAAAACTCACGCCGCGGGTTGTCTCGATCTTCATCAGACATGGGGGGGGGCACCTCATCAGGCATTAAGGGTGGTCAGCCGTTTCTGCGAACGGCTTGAGGATTTTTCGTCGCGACGTGGCCGGGATGATCCGGAGAGCTGCAACATGATGTGACAAATGGTAGCAGCCTAAGCATTGAGATGAATCGTTTCAGTCGAAAAAAGCCGAAATGGCTGACCCGCTTTTCAGCGGATTGATGCCGATTCACATTTCTTTGACAGACGGCTCACGGGGCTTTGACCGGCAAACCTTGAAGCTTCAATTCTTCAAAAACCCGACACGGTCTACCCAGCATGTCTCGAGTGCGTTTTTTCCCCGCTTTGTGTTTGTCGCTTGTCGCCATGCTGCACCTGATCCCGGCCCAGGCGGCTGATACCGTGCCTTCCCGTCCCGAGGAGTGGGCGCAGCCGGTCGAGGTGCAATACAACCTGTTCCAGATGTCGCCGACCCTCTATCGCAGTGCATTGCCCGATAGCGGCGCGGTGCCGCTGTTGAAAAATCTCAAAGTGGCAACGGTGATCAACTTCTTACCGGAGGCCGACAGTCGCTGGCTGTCCGAGCCAGGCATCAATCAAGTGCAGTTGTCCTATCGCACCAATCACGTTGATGACAGCGATGTGCTCAAGACTTTGCGCGCTATCCAGAGCGCCGAAGCCAAGGGCCCGGTGTTGATGCATTGCAAACACGGTTCTGACCGCACCGGCCTGATGGCAGCGATGTACCGCGTGGTGGTGCAAGGCTGGAGCAAAGAGGATGCCTTGAACGAGATGACCCAAGGTGGTTTCGGCGAAAGCGGCCATTTCAAGGATGGCATTCGCTACATGATGCAGGCCGATGTCGACAAGCTGCGCACTGCGCTGGCCAATGGTGATTGCAGCACCAGCGCGTTCGCCACCTGCTCGATGAAGAGCTGGTTTCAGACCGTCAATCTCAAGTGACCAGAGAATTCATTGAGGTGCGGCCGCAAAAAATTGCGTGTTGACCGGCTCGCCGAGAAACGCCTGCGCCGCGCTCAGCAACGAGCGCGAGTCGCCGGGGGAAAAGAACGCCTCGCGAAAATCCCGACCCGTTTGTGCGTCGAACACCCAGTCTCGCTGAAACCGCTTGAACACTTCGGTTGCCAGCACGCCAGACCATTTGTAGGCATAGACTGACGCCTCGTAACCGGTCACTAAATAGTCAAAGCCATAGGCGAAGCGGTGATAACCCGACATTCCTAGATGAGGCATTTCGCGTTGCACATCCTCGAACACTTGTTCGATGCTTCGGCCATCGCCATGAGTGTGGTGCAACTCCAGATCAAACAGCGCCGTCATCAGTAACATCGCGGTGGTCCGACTGGTGTGGGCGCCAATGGCGGCCAGCGCGGTGTTGACCCGCGCTTCTGTCAGGCGTTCGCCGCTCTGGTAATGCGCCGCCAGCCACACCAGAAACTCGGGTGACAGGCACCAGTGTTCAAACAACTGCCCGGCAAATTCGGCGGTATCACGCGCCAGTTGGGAAATCCCCGACAAGTTGCGATGGGGCGAGCGCGTCAGCACATGCTGCAGGCAATGGCCGAATTCGTGGAACAGCACCCGCAGGTTTTCATGGGAGAGCAGGCACGGGTGCTCGTCGGTGGCAGGGCTGAAATTGCAGTAGAGGCAAGCAATCGGCAGTGACGGCCGTCCCTCGGCATTGATTCGACGGGTGCGCAAGACGGAGGTGAAGGCGAAGTCGGCCGCGTCTTCGCGGTGATAGGGGTCAACATAGATATGCCCGATCACCTGCCCATGTTCACTGACCTCCAGTAGCCGTACGCTTTGATGCCAGTGGCTGGCGGTCGTCTGTTCGACGATGCTGATCCCGAACATGCGCTCGCTGAACAGACAAAGTCGGCGCAACGTGCCCTCCAGCGGGAAGTACTCACGCAAGCCTTTCAACGCACCGTTCAACTGCTGGAGGCGTAACTGCTCGGCGAGGAAGTCTTCATCCCACGCCTGGATATCCACAATCCCTTGGGTGTGCGCAAACGCTTTCAGGGCTTGGGCATCGCGCAGCAGGGCCGGCGTATTCAACGCCAGTTGCTGGCGCAAAAAAGCTTCAACCTGTGCAGCAGAGGTGGCCATGCGGTTTTCGAGACGCATCTGGACGAAATTCTCGAAGCCCAACAATTGGGCTTTCTCGTGACGCAATGCGATCAGCACCTTGAGTACCGGATCGTTATCGAGTTTTTTCGCCTGTGGGCCTAGATCCGACGCCCGGTTGATCCAGGCTGTGAAATAGGCCTCACGCAGCGCCCGGTTTTGCGCATGGGTCATGATTTGCCGGTAGGTGTTTTGCTCCAGCGTCAGCCGCCAGCCCTCGTGTCCTGCCTCTTTGGCGTTGAGCGCCAGGCGCGCCTTCACTGCCGCAGACAAGCCTTCGAGCTGAGTGACATCGTCTATGCGTTGGCTCCACGCGGCGTTGGCCAGCTCCAGATGACTTCGAAAACGTTGCTCCGTTAGCCGGATCTCGCCATTCAAGCGGGCAAGTTTGCGCTGTTGTGCGAGCGGCAGTTCGATGCCGGACAACCGGAATTTGCGCAGAATTTTCGCCAGCGACGCTTTGCGTTGATCGTCGAAACCGGTGGCGACCGAACTCTTCGCCAGCCGTTGATAACTGCGGTACAGCGCCAGGTCAGCGGTCTTGTCGGCTCTGTACTGAGCGGCAACGACGCTGCACAACGCGCTTTCCCTGAGCCAGTCCATATCGTTGGATTTGACCGTCGAAAGCGTGTCGATAACGGCCATGGCCTCAACCAGACGTGCATCGGTTTCGTCGATGGCCACGACCAGATCGTCCCAGCCCGGATGCTCAGCCTGGCTGGTGATCACCCTGGCAATGACCTGGCGGTTATCGGTCACGATCGCGTTGATGGCTGGCAGCAGATGTTCGGCGCGTATCGCCGACCACGGAGGCAGGGTCCAGTGTTGTAAAAGAGGGTTGGTGTGGAGCATGGCGTCTTCCTTGAGCGATGGCTGAAAGTGCCAGCCTAAGCAGGAAGCGCGGCAGAAGGGTGGTACATAGTTACCACCTTCCACCGCAATCGGTGGAAGGTGGCACTGACTCAGTGTTGTTCGTCGGGTTTTTTCTTCAATTTTGGATTCGGGAAGAACTGCACCGCCTGGACGTTCTTGTCTGCTGGCGGTTTGAGCGCGCTGGTATTGACCCGCGTGCCCAGTTCTTTGGGCACCGACAGCCCTTGCTCGTTGAGCGTGTCGGCGTAACCGCAGGCCACGCATTCGCGGTGTGGCACGCTGTCCTCGTTCCACATCATCAACTTGTCCGGCTCGCTGCACGCCGGGCAAACCGCCCCGGCGATAAAGCGCTTCTTGGTAATCACAGGCCCCTCACTCATGCTGCCGCGTCCTCACTCAGGCCGCTGTGGCGCAAGAGTGCGTCAATCGACGGCTCGCGACCACGGAAGTCGACGAACAGCACCATCGGCGCCTGCGAACCGCCACGCGCCAGAATCGCTTCGCGGAAAGCGCGGCCGGTTTCAGCGTTGAGCACGCCGTCTTCTTCGAATTTGGAGAAAGCATCCGCCGACAGCACTTCGGCCCACTTGTAGCTGTAGTAACCCGCCGCGTAACCGCCGGCAAAGATGTGCGCAAAGCTGTTGGGGAAGCGGTTGTAGGCCGGTGGACGCATCACCGACACCTCGTCGCGTACGCCTTCGAGCACCTGCGCGGCGCTGCGCCCGTCACCGTGGGTGGCGTGCAGTTCGAAGTCGAAAAGCGAGAACTCCAACTGACGCACCATCATCAGGCCAGACTGGAAGTTCTTCGCCGCGAGCATTTTTTCCAGCAGATCCTGGGGCAGCGGCTCGCCGGTTTCGTAGTGACCGGAAATCAGCGCCAGGCCTTCCGGCTCCCAGCACCAGTTTTCCATGAACTGGCTTGGCAGCTCGACGGCGTCCCACGCCACGCCGTTGATCCCGGACACGCCGGCATGTTCGACGCGGGTCAGCAGGTGATGCAGGCCATGACCGAATTCGTGGAACAGGGTGGTCACTTCATCGTGGGTCAACAGCGCAGGTTTGCCGCTGTCGGCCGGGGTGAAGTTGCACACCAGATTGGCCACTGGGCTTTGCAGCACGCCGTCGACAGTGCGACGACGATCACGAGCGCCGTCCATCCAGGCACCGCCGCGCTTGTTGGCACGGGCATACAGGTCGAAGAAGAAGCGGCCGACGTGCTGGCCGTTTTCCTTGATTTCGAACAGGCGCACGTCCGGGTGCCAGGTGTCGAAGCCTTTGAGCTCGGCAATCTCGATGCCGTACAGGCGTTGAACGATGGCGAACAGGCCGCCCAGCACCTTGTCGATCGGGAAGTACGCGCGCAGGGTTTCCTGGGCGACGCTGTAGCGTTGTTCACGGAGTTTTTCGCCGTAGAAACCGCTGTCCCAGCTTTGCAGATCGGCGCAGCCCTGTTCGGCGGCGTAGGCGCGCAATTGTTGCAGATCCTGCGCGGCAAACGGTTTGCTGCGCTTGGCCAGGTCGCGCAGGAAGCTCAGCACCTGATCGCTGGACTCGGCCATTTTCGTCGCCAGACTCAACTCGGAGAAACTGGCGAAGCCCAACAGTTGGGCCAGTTCCTGCCGCAGATCCAGAATCTCTTCCATCACCGGGCCGTTGTCGTTCTGGCCAGCATTGGGGCCTTGATCCGAGGCGCGGGTGCAGTAGGCGGCGTAGACTTCTTCGCGCAGCGCGCGGTCCTGGGCATAGGTCATCACCGCGTAGTAGCTCGGGAATTCCAGGGTGATCAGCCAGCCGTCCAGACCTTTAGCCTGTGCGGCGGCAGCCATTTGCGCCTTGGCCGAATCGGTCAGGCCGGCGAGGGCGGCTTCGTCGGTGACGTGCTTGGTCCAGGCCTGAGTGGCGTCGAGCAGTTGGTTGGAGAAGCGGCTGCCCAGCTCGGACAGTTTGCTCTGCACTTCGGCGTAGCGCTTCTGTTCGGCTTCCGGAAGGTCGATACCCGACAGACGGAAATCGCGCAGGGCGTGTTCCAGAATGGTTTTTTGCGCCACGTCGAAACCGGCAGCTTGCGGGCTGTTGGCCAGGGCTTCATAGGCCTGGAACAATTCGCGGTTCTGGCCCATCTCGGTGGAGTAGGCGCTCAGGGCTGGCAGGCACGACTCGTAGGCATCACGCAGTTCGGCACTGTTGCACACGGCGTTGAGGTGGCTGACCGGGCTCCATGCCGCACCGAGGCGGTCATTGAGTTCGTCCATCGCCAGTACCAGGCCGGCCCATGTCGGGTTCTGGCCTTGGGTCTTGAGGATGTCGGCGATGGCGGCGCGGTTGTCGGCCAGGATGGTTTCAATGGCCGGCAGGACGTGTTCGGCACGGATCGTGGAGAACGGCGGCAGGTCGTAGGACTGCAGAAGAGGGTTGTTCACGCTCACGGTTGGCACCTTGGCTGGAAGAAACATGCGCCCATCTTAATTACAATCGACACTCACCGCAGCTATCGGCGACAGAGAGAGAACTAATCGTGTCCCTTCGCAAATACCAGAATCACACCCCGCAGTTGAGCAAAGGCGCATTTGTCGACGGCTCGGCGGTGGTGATCGGCGACGTCGAAATCGGCGAAGACAGCTCCGTCTGGCCGCTGACGGTTATTCGTGGCGACATGCACCGCATCCGCATCGGTGCGCGCACCAGCGTGCAGGACGGTTGCGTGTTGCACATTACCCACGCCGGCCCGTTCAACCCGGACGGCTTCGCGCTGCTGATTGGCGACGACGTGACCATTGCCCACAAAGTCATGCTCCACGGCTGCACGGTTGGCAGCCGCGTGTTGATCGGCATGGGCAGCATTGTCATGGACGGCGCGGTGGTCGAGGACGATGTGATCATCGGCGCTGGCAGCCTGGTGCCGCCGGGCAAACGTCTGGAAAGCGGCTTTCTGTATGTGGGCAGTCCGGTGAAACAGGTCCGTGCGCTGACCGATAAGGAAAACGCCTTCTTCACCTACAGCGCGGCGAATTACGTGAAGCTCAAGGATCTGCACCTGGCTGAAGGCTACGACCAGCTCTGAATCGACTTACACCTGCTCAGGATTTCTCATGCATTACCAGACCGTACTGTTCGACCTCGATGGCACCCTGACCGACCCGCGTGAGGGCATCACTCGTTCCATTCAGTTCGCCTTGAGCAAACTCGGCATCGACGAGCCGGACCTGACAAAGCTTGAGCATTTCATCGGCCCGCCGCTGTTGCAGGCGTTCATGCAGTTCTACGATTTCGACGAGGCCAAGGCCTGGGAGGCGGTGAATTTCTACCGCGAGCGTTTCAAGGTGACGGGACTGTACGAGAACCGCGTGTTCGACGGTGTCACGCCGTTGCTGGAAACCCTGAGTGGCCAAGGGCGGCAGCTGTATATCGCGACGTCCAAGCCATGGGTGTACGCCCGCGAGATCGCCCGGCACTTCGACTTTGCACGACACTTCAAGGTGATCTACGGCAGCGAGCTGGATGGCACGCGGACCAACAAGGTCGAGTTGATTGCCCACCTGATTGCCGAGCAAGGGCTGAATCCGGCGGATACGCTGATGATCGGCGATCGTAAACATGACCTGATCGGTGCACGCAGCAATGGCCTGGATGCGGCGGCGGTGGGCTATGGGTTTGGCAGTTTTGAAGAGTTGAACGCTGAAGCGCCGGCTTATCACTTTGAAACGCTGGAGGAGTTGCATCAGGCGTTTTTGCAGAACCGATGAAATTGCGCTCCCACAGGGCCTGTATGTCGTGTGCAAGTCCAGTGTGGGAGCCGGCTTGCTCGCGAACAGGCCCGTTCAGTCAGCCATCATGAATCTGCCAGCGTTTTCAACGCTGCCTTACGCTCGAGCACCGGCAAATTCCCCAGCCTCTCCACCGCTGAATAAAACCTCACCCAATCACCTCCCACCTGCCTGAACAGCGCAGAAAACGCCGGCACCCACTGGTCGTACAGTCCAAACGGCAACAGCCGCGCATTGTTCAGCGGCGCATTGACCCACGCGTCATAGCGCTTGTCCCCGGCCCACTGACTATCCCGCATCACCCGGTAATCCCGGCGAAACTGTTCGAACTGCGCCGCTTTGCGCTCACGCATCTGCTCGGCCGGCAATGACTGGGCGTAGAGCTTTTCCAGACGTGAACGGGTATCGAGCACCAGTGCAATGAACTGGTCACGTTGTTTGAGTTTTGAGTCGTTGTCCGCTGGCAATCCACGAAACGCCCGCCATTGCCGGGTGCCTTCCTGCTCGACGAACGTGGCGAAGGACTCGTTGAACTCGGTGTCGTCCTTCACATAGAAGCGCTGATGGGCCAACTCATGAAAAATCAGTGTGGCCAACCGCTCGTCGCCCCAACCCATCATCGAATTGAGTATTGGGTCGTTGAACCAGCCCAGCGTGGAGTACGCCTCGACGCCGCCGATCGACACGTCCATGCCCTGCAGGCGTTGGATCGCGGCTTCGCCCCGGGCCGTGCTCTGGCTGTAGTAGCCGCGATAGGCCACGCATCCGGCAATCGGGAAACAGTGGTTTTGCGGGGTCAGCGAAAACTCTTGGGTGGCGAACACATTCCACACCACAAACGGCCTTCCAATGTCGGCGTACAGGCGATAGCTCTGGTTATCCGGAAGGTGCAAGTGCTGGCTGGCGAAGGTGCGGGCCTTTTGTGACTGCGCCAAGTGTGCGCGTAACTTTACGTCGCGGCTTGGGTCGGCAATCACCTCGGCCACCGGCTCGCGGGCCCGCAGCAATTGCCATTGACCGCTGGCCAACTGGCCGTAGTAGCTGACGCTGGCGCAACCGTTGAGCAACAAAAGCATCACACCCGGAAACAAAATCCGAAAAACGCGATCAAGTAACCGATGGCTTGGAAGCGGCCTGATCAAAATAAGAAACCCCTGGAAAGTCTGCCCGCAAGACTATCCCGCCCATTGGAGCTGCGCTATGCGTATGTTGATGCTGACAGGAGGCCTGCTGACGCTGGCCGGATGTGCCGGATTTGGAGTGCCTGATCCTGACCCCTCGCAGGCCTGGATCGATCTGAATGCCCGGCAGCAGGACACGGCACTGCAAGCACTGCAAGTCGACCGCAAGGCTGCCATCGACAAACGCTATTTCGAGGTGCAGCCCGGCAGTCATGAGCTGACGGTGCGTTATCAGTTTCCGGTGGAGGCCACCAATATCGGTCCTGACGCCGAGCCGCTCTGGCGCGATTGCCAGTTGAACGTGAAATTCAATGATTTCAACGCCGGCCAGCGATATCAATTGCAGGCCGGCAGTATCGGTTTCCGACCTTGGGCCAAGCTCTATGACGAACAGCGCAAGGTCGTGGGACAGGGCACTCCGGCTGGATGTCAGAAGACCTGATCGGCGCTATGCTCAATCTCCCATCCAAAGGACATTGATCATGCGCAGGTTGACGTTGTTGCTTGCTGCAAGTGTGGTTGCCGGTTGCCAGAGCCCGATGCCAGCGGCTGACCCCGGCAAGGCCTGGGTCGACTTCGCCATGCCCACCCCTGGCGGCAAAGTGCTGATGGCGGAACGGCTGGACAAACAGAGAATGCCGGACGGACGGTTTTTCCAGGTCACGCCGGGCAGTCACGAGTTGACGGTTCGCTTTGATTTCGAGGTGTTCGGCGGTGGCATGAGCATGAACACCGATCCGCAGGAGCGGCTGTGTTACCTGACCGTGCGTTACGATCATTTCGAGGCCGGGCAACGTTATCGTCTTGAAGCCAGGTCACTGGCCTTTACGCCGAGCGCCCGGTTGATCAATCGCCAAGGTCAGATCGTTGCCGAAGAACGGCAGGTCAACTGCGTGCCGTGATCGACCTCAATTGTCGTTCTTCTGATAGATGATCGCTTTGGTGCCGTTTTCGCATGTCCCTACGACCATGGCGATTTCGTGCTTTTCAGCCTCTTCCTTGCTGACGATTTCCAGCGTGTAGGAGGGCACGGCATTCGCCTGGATTTTGATTTCGATCTCGTTCTTCAATTCTTCACAGTCTTTGGGGGCGGCAAGAACCGAGGTGGCCAGTGCACTGCAAAAAATCGCCAAGCCAATACGTTTCATGAGAGAAGCTCCTTGAGGCAGCGCGCACGGGTGTGCGCTGAAGCTGCTGTCATTTATTCGACCATACTTTTACTCGGCGAGTTCTGACTTCGCTCACAGGTCTTGTTTATCGCTTCAGGCTTCGTGGGGATTTTCAGGTCGCTTTCGCAAGCAAGCCCGCTCCCACAACAGATCTTGTGAAACACCAAAGATCCTTTGTGGGCGCGGGCTTGCTCGCGAAGACGTCGGCCCAGCCAACGCCTGCTTAAGCGACCAGCGATGCCTCAAGGGTAATCTTCGCATTGAGTACCTTGGACACCGGGCACCCTTCCTTGGCCTTGTTGCTCAGTTCTTCAAACTGCGCCTGACTGGCTCCCGGGATCTTCGCCTTGAGAATCAGCTTCACCGCCGTGATCGCAAAACCGCCATCGACCTGGTCGAGGGTGACTTCAGCGTCGGTGTCGATGCTGTCGGCCTTCAGGCCTGCATCGCCGAGAATCATCGAGAACGCCATGGAGAAACAACCGGCATGTGCGGCGCCGATCAGTTCTTCCGGGTTGGTGCCCTTACCGCCTTCGAAACGGGCCTTGAAACCGTAGGGTGCTTCTCTGAGGACGCCGGTTTCAGTAGAAATCGAGCCGATACCGGT
Organism: Pseudomonas sp. EA_65y_Pfl2_P78; assembly: GCF_963970495.1. Lineage (NCBI taxonomy): Bacteria > Pseudomonadati > Pseudomonadota > Gammaproteobacteria > Pseudomonadales > Pseudomonadaceae > Pseudomonas > Pseudomonas sp. EA_65y_Pfl2_P78. Next base: position 101,429 of record NZ_CAXAON010000014.1, read on the forward strand.
TTTCAGATCACCTGCCCAATGTGCGGATGCTTTCTTAACGATAGCCATGCTGCCTCCTCAAGATCAGACGCGGAACGCCGCGCCGTTGTGAATTTTGCTTGCAAGGGTTCTGAGGATAGACGTCGGGACAAAGTTCAGCTCGTCTGAATCGTTGACTTTTTTAGTAGGATTTTTCGTTCTGCTATTGAAACTCGGGTATATGCCCTCATTGCACAAAACACGCTTATGATTCGGCAGGTTTTCGTTTGCAAGAAAAACCTGCCTCCTCACTCGGAGACGCAGGTTTATGAAGCAACTGTCCGACGTAAAATTTTCCACCCTCGACCTGGTGCCAGTGCGCGAGAACGGCAGCCCGGCGCAATCGCTGCGCAACTCGCTGAACCTGGCGCAGCATGTCGAGAAACTCGGCTATACGCGGTTCTGGGTGGCTGAACATCACAACATGGACGGCATCGCCAGTTCCGCTACCTCGGTGCTGCTCGGTTATCTGGCCGGGGGTACGTCAACCATCCGCGTCGGCTCCGGCGGCGTCATGCTGCCCAACCATGCGCCACTGGTGATTGCCGAGCAGTTCGGCACGCTGGAAAGCCTGTATCCGGGGCGGATCGACTTGGGACTGGGCCGCGCGCCCGGCTCCGATCAAATGACCGCCCGTGCCCTGCGCCGCGAGCGTTCCGGCAGTGCCGATGATTTCCCGGAAGACGTCGCCGAACTGGCGCGCTTCCTCGGCCCGCGCACCCCGGAGCAACGAGTCATCGCGATGCCCGGCACCGGCACCCATGTGCCGATCTGGCTCCTTGGTTCCAGCCTGTTCAGTGCACAACTGGCCGGCGAGCGCGGTTTGCCCTACGCCTTCGCCTCACATTTCGCACCGCGCTTGATGCATGAGGCGATCCGCGTCTACCGCAATCACTTCAAACCGTCGGCAGTGCTCGACAAACCGTATGTGATGCTCGGTGTGCCGCTGGTTGCAGCAGATACCGATGAGCAGGCGGATTACCTGGCGACTTCGGTGTACCAGCGCATTCTCGCGTTGATGCGTGGACAAAGCCTGGTGCAACGCCCTCCCGTGAAAACCATGGACGGCCTGTGGCGGCCTCACGAGCGTGAAGCGGTCGGCGATTTCCTCGGTCTGGCGATGGTCGGCAGCCCGCAGAAAATCCGCGCCAAACTGGAAATGCTGGTTGAACAGACCCAGGCCGATGAGCTGATTTTCACCTGCGATCTGTATGAACATGCTGATCGCCTGCATTCCTATGAGTTGCTGGCGCAGGTGATGAAGGGCTGAGACGGTGCACCGTCCCCTGTGGGCGGGCTTGCTCGCGAAGGCGGAGTGCCAGGCGCGCATGATGTTGACTGATACGCCCCCTTTCGCGAGCAAGCCCCACATTGGAAACGTGTTGCCCACAAAAAAGCCGACGCATGAGTGTCGGCTTTTGCATTTCAGGCGCGATCAACCGCGCTTGTAGACGATTTCCTTGGTGCCGCCTTCACAACTGCCGACCACCTTGCCGTCAGTCGCTGCACCCTTATCGACGATCTCCAGCGAATACCCGGCAACCCCCTTGGCATCCAGCTTCGCCGCAATCTCGCTCTTGAGCTCGTCACAAGGCTTGCCAGCAGCAAACGCGCCACCCGCAAGGCTCAACAAACCTACTGCCAATATGAACTTCTTCATCGGTCGCACTCCCTGGTCGGATTAATAGAGGCGGGCATCGGAGCATTGGCCCGATGCGCTCACCCTGTAGCGCTTTGCCATTCCTATGGCACTCGGCCAGCGCGCAAGTTCAGAAGTGTAGACCCAACTCAGCTACTGGCGATCCGGAAGCCGACTTTGAGCGTCACTTGAAAGTGCGCGGCCTTGCCGTCCTTGATGTGACCACGGGTGTCGATCACTTCGAACCATTCCAGATGCTTGATGCTTTTGTTGGCTTCGGCCAGCGCGTTGTTGATGGCGTCCTCGATGCTGTTGGTGGAAGAACCGACCAGCTCGACTTTCTTGTACGTGTGATGGTCACTCATGACGATCTCCTAGGCGTGTGGATTTGAGACTAGCAGTGAATTGCACTGTTGATTTCGGTGGCTACACGCAAGCGAAGTTCAGATTTTCTGCACTTTCTCAAACCGCTGAAGTCCCAATCAACACACGCCACTCATCACCAATGCAGGAGAGCCACCATGGCCAACACCTCTTTACGTAAAGCCTCGTTGCAAAGCATGGAAGCCGAGATCGAGAGTCTGCTCAAATCGTTGGAAAGCCTCAAAGACGACGCTTCGGACGAGTCGCGCAAGACCCTCAAGGCGCTCAAAAGCAACGCCGAGAGTGCGCTGAAACACTCGCGCCACCTGCTCAGCGATGCCTATGAAGAAGTCAAAGTGAAAACCCGCGAGACCGGGCTCGCCACCCGTGATTACGCTCAGGAACATCCTTGGACAACGGCCGGTGTGGCGGTCGGTGCACTGGGCCTGCTCGCGGCCTACTTGCTGTTCAAGCGCGGCGAATGATCCGGCTGGCGCAGCTCGTTCTTGAGCCATTGCGCCAGTTGCCGGGCGCGCCCGTCTGCGGCGCGTTTGGGTAGCCACAGCGCCAGTTGCGCGGGGGTTTCACAGAAGCCCCACGGCGCAACCAGGCGACCAGCCTTCAAGTCTTCAGTCACCAGCGGCTCCGGCGCGATTGCCACCCCCAGTCCCGCCACTGCGGCCTCCAGCAAGTAATACAAATGCTCGAAACCTTGCCCGAGCTTCAACGTTTTGGCGTCGAGGCGGTTTTGCTGTGCCCAACTGGGCCAGGCTTGCGGGCGCGATGTGGTGTGCAGCAATGGCTCATCGAGCAAAGCCTCGGCAGATGCCCTTTGCAGGCGTTGATAGCCGCTGAATAGTGGGCTCATCACCGGGCCGATGCGCTCGGCAGCTAATTCATACACCTGCATGTCCGCCGGCCATGGCGGCTCGGCGAACAACAGCAAAGCATCGAGCCCGGGACGTCGAGGGTCAAGATCGCCCTCACCGGCCGACAGATGCAGGCGCAAATCCGGCAGATCGGCATTCAGCCGTCCCAAGCGTGGAATGAACCAACGCGCCAGCAGGCTTCCGGAACAACCGAGCACAAATGGCGCGTCGGCAGTGCTTTGGGTTAATTCGGTGCAAACACTGCGCAACCGATCAAAGGCTTCAGCGCTGGCGTCGCGTAGACGCACGCCTGCATCTGTGAGTTTCAAGCCGCGTCCATCCTTGATGAACAGGCTGAGACCTAGGTGCTCTTCCAGCACCTTGAGCTGACGACTGACCGCGCCATGGGTGACGTGCAGTTGTTCGGCCGCCTGACTGACGCTGTTCAGGCGTGCGGTGGCTTCGAAGGCGCGCAAAGCGTTCAGCGGGGGAAGGTCATGGCTCATGGTATCTGTGAGTTTTCCTGACAGGTTGCGGCGATCTTATCGGTTTTCAGCATAGAAGGTCAGGGGTAGAGTGGTCGTCATTGTCTTTTGACCCCCTGGAGCAAACCATGACCCAGACTTCGCACAACGCCGATCTGCGTAACGGCCCTGACGCCAACGGCCTGTTCGGCTCGTTCGGTGGCCGCTACGTGGCGGAAACCCTGATGCCGTTGATCCTCGATCTGGCCCGCGAGTACGAAGCGGCCAAAGAAGATCCTGCCTTCAAAGAAGAACTGGCCTACTTCCAGCGCGACTACGTCGGACGTCCCAGTCCGTTGTATTTCGCCGAACGTCTGACCGAGTTCTGCGGTGGCGCCAAGATCTACCTCAAGCGCGAAGAGCTGAACCACACTGGCGCGCACAAGATCAACAACTGCATCGGCCAGATCCTGCTGGCGCGGCGCATGGGCAAGAAACGCATCATCGCCGAGACCGGCGCTGGCATGCACGGCGTGGCAACTGCCACCGTGGCTGCACGCTTCGGTCTGGACTGCGTGATCTACATGGGCACTACCGACATCGAGCGTCAGCAGGCCAACGTGTTCCGCATGAAGTTGCTGGGGGCCGAAGTGATCCCGGTGGTCGCCGGCACCGGCACCCTGAAGGACGCGATGAACGAAGCCCTGCGTGACTGGGTGACCAATGTCGACAGCACTTTCTACCTGATCGGCACCGTGGCCGGGCCGCACCCGTATCCCGCGATGGTTCGCGACTTCCAGGCCGTGATCGGCAAGGAAACCCGCGACCAACTGCAAGCCCAGGAAGGTCGCCTGCCGGACAGCCTGGTGGCCTGCATCGGCGGTGGCTCCAATGCCATGGGCCTGTTTCACCCGTTCCTCGACGACAAAAGCGTTGAAATCATCGGTGTTGAAGCGGCCGGTTACGGCATCGAAACCGGCAAGCATGCGGCCAGCCTCAACGGCGGCGTACCGGGTGTATTGCACGGCAACCGTACCTTCCTGCTGCAGGACGACGACGGCCAGATCATTGACGCGCACTCGATTTCCGCCGGTCTCGACTATCCGGGCATCGGTCCGGAACATGCCTGGTTGCATGACATCGGCCGCGTGCAGTACACCTCGGTGACCGACGATGAAGCCCTCGCCGCGTTCCACAAATGCTGCCGCCTGGAAGGGATCATTCCTGCCCTGGAAAGCGCTCATGCCCTGGCTGAAGTGTTCAAACGCGCACCGAAGCTGCCCAAGGATCACCTGATGGTGGTCAACCTGTCCGGTCGTGGTGACAAAGACATGCAGACCGTGATGCACCATATGGAACAGTCGCAGCAGGAGAAACACTGATGAGCCGCCTGCAAACCCGTTTTGCTGAACTCAAGGAACACAATCGCGCCGCGCTGGTGACCTTCGTCACCGCCGGTGACCCGGACTACGACACCTCGCTGGCGATCCTCAAAGGCCTGCCGAAAGCCGGTGCCGATGTGATCGAGTTGGGCATGCCGTTCACCGATCCGATGGCGGACGGCCCGGCCATCCAACTGGCCAACATCCGTGCGCTGGGTGCCAGGCAGAATCTGGCGAAAACCCTGCAAATGGTTCGCGAATTCCGTGAAGGCAACAGCGACACGCCGTTGGTGCTGATGGGCTACTTCAACCCGATCCACAAGTTTGGCGTTGAGCGTTTCATTGCTGAAGCCAAAGACGCGGGCGTCGATGGCCTGATCGTGGTCGACATGCCACCGGAGCACAACGAAGAGCTGTGCGACCCGGCCCAGGCTGCCGGTCTGGACTTCATCCGTCTGACGACTCCGACCACGGATGACGCGCGTCTGCCGAAGGTGCTTAACGGCAGTTCCGGATTTGTTTACTACGTCTCGGTGGCCGGTGTCACCGGTGCCGGTGCAGCGACGCTGGAACACGTCGAAGAGGCGGTCACTCGCCTGCGCCGCCACACGGATCTGCCGATCAGCATCGGTTTTGGCATTCGTACGCCGGAACAAGCGGCGGCCATTGCGCGTCTGGCAGACGGTGTTGTGGTGGGGTCGGCGCTGATCGATCACATTGCTAATGCCACGACGCCCGATCAGGCGATCGACGGCGTGCTGAGCCTGTGCTCGGCGCTGGCCGAAGGCGTGCGTAAGGCCCGGGTCAGTTGAAGGTAAAGTTCCTGATACAGAGGAATTAGCACCTCGCGGCACAGCCTAACCAAGCAAGACCGAGGGATTCAGAACCACGTTCTGAATCCCTTTTTGCTGTTAGTGCAATGAGGAACCCCCCATGAAAATGCCGAAACGTCTGATTGCCAGTCTGGGCGTGCTGATGATCAGCGCGACACCGCTGCTGGCCAGCGCTGATCAGCGCGATGATCACGACCGCGGCGGCCCGCAGCAGGGCCACTACGATAACCGCGGGGACAATCGCGGCAACGATCACCATGGCCCACAGAACAACCACCGAGGTGGCCCGCCGCCGCGCGACTTCGGCCCGGTGCGCCAGACCATTCGCGACAACCACGGCTACTTCGTGCGCGGCGCACCGCCGCCACCGGGCATCCATCTGGTACGAGGCCGGCCGCTGCCCCACGGATATTACGGTGAGCGCCTGGAGGGTCGTGCGTTAGGTCGTTTGCCGGTCTATCCGGGTTACGAATGGCGCCGGGCCGGGCGCGATATCGTGCTGATCGCGGTGGGTACCGGGATCGTGTATGAAATTCTGGATGGGGTTTTGTACTGATTTACAGGCAATAAAAAAGATCGCAGCCCAGGCGGCGATCTTTCGCGTCAGGGCAACTCCAGCCCGCCCGAGGCTTTGTGCAGTTTGCGCAAATGCTCGCCAATGTGTTTCACATTGGCTTCACTCGCGGCAATCTCGGCCGCGCGCTTGGGTTCAAGCAGCTTGCGCACCTCCGTGTCCAGATCGCCGGAAAGCGCCAGGAGCTTTTTCTGCCGCTGGCTGCTTTCCGCTTGCAGTCGGCTGAACTCGCTCGGTTGCGGCAAACCGTAACCCTTGGAATCGAGCAACTCTGCCGGACGACTGAGGAAACCGCTGTTGGCGAGGATTTGCTGCAAAGTCGCGTTGGCCTTGTCCATCCCGCCGTTATCCAGTTCGCGTTCACCGAGGTAGCGCTGCTTGACCTCGTCCTGAGCCAGCAGCAGTTGTCGGCGAAAACTGGCCTGCTCCAACAGCAGCAGTGCGGCGCTGGTGCGCAGGTCGGCGCGATCAAACCACGGACGGCGTTCCTCGGCCGACAACGATAGCCACTCCTCGACGCTGTTCTGTTTGATCGGTAATTGTTTCTTCAGTACAGCGAACATCGCTTGATAGCGATCGCGGAACGAGTCGAAGCGATACCCCAGGCGCAGAGCCTCCTTCGGATCGTCCAGCACGCTGGTGTCGGCGAGGCCGCGTCCTTTAAGCACTTCCAGCAAACCATTGGGCATGATGCTGTCCAGGCCGACGAGCTGAGCGTTGTTGCTGCCGCTGCGCAACAGCTTCAGGCCTTCCACTGCGCAATTGTTGGACAGGAAGAAGTAGTTGCCGTCGTAGCTCCAGTGCATCTCGGCGGCGTGTTCGACCACGCCTTCAATCTCGCTGCGTGACAGGTTCAGCGGCACCGATGCAAGGCTGCGCAGCTCGGTTTTGGTGTATTCATCGATGACCTGCGCCAGTGGCAAGACGAACAGCCGCGAAGGGTATTTGCCGACCAAGCCGTCCCAACTCGACAGTTGTACATCGCCCACGAAGGCGCGGTAGGACAGCACCAGATGCTGGTCCAGATCGAGCCGGCAATCCGGGCCACGTGGCCGACCCGGTGCGCAAATCACCAGGCGCAACATGCTGTGGCCCCAACGGCTGACCCAGTTCTGGTTGGCCTCGGCGAGCAGGTAGTCGACGGCGTACACCCGCTCCGGATCGACTTGTCCCAACGGCTGCTTGGCGAAGTCGTTGCCCGCATTGAGAAACGCGAAACTCTTGCTGCAAGTGTCCTTGGCGGGCGGCGCCCAGCCAAAGTGTTCCTTGTAATAGCGGTACAGCGCCGGGCGGCGGCAGGCGTAGCTCGGGTCGAGGAGGAAATACTCCATGTTGACCGCGACGAACTCTTTCGGACTGGAGATTTCGTACAGATCCGGGCTGCGGGCAATCTGGCGGTTGTGTTGTTCGCGCTCGCCACGACGACCGACGTATTGCTGCCAACCGGCGAGATCGAGCAGGCGTGGGTCATCACTGAGGGTGAAGCGGCGGCCGTTCTGGCCACGGCACTCATCGGGAATACCGATCAGCCCGGCGCTGTTGAAACGTCGAGTGCAGCGCTGGATCAGCGTGCGCTCGGCACTCGGCCACAGGCGCGCGCGATCATAAATATGGGTGACTTCGTGCAGCACCGTGGCGAGCAGTTCCTGGCGCACAGTACCGTGGGGGCGATTGGTTTTTTCTTTGGCCGCGCTGCCGTCGGTGAGGCTGTCGAGCAGTTTGCGGTTTAGATCGAGCTCGGCAACCAGCGTGGCCTGGCCGTAGGCATTGCCGGGCATGTCGTCGGTCCAGCCAACGTCGATGTGCCGGTCCAGCCGCTCGATGAAGCTGGGCGGCAAGGCCTGCATGGCTTCATCGATCAGCGCTTGACTGGCCTGTTGTTGCGCGGCGCTCAGACCGTCGGTCTTGAGCCGCAATTGCAGGCCGGCGTGGGCGCTGTTGCCTAGCAGCAACAACGCCCCGGCCAGCAGCCAGGCGCCGAGTGATTTCACAGTGCGAGGATGGCTTCGGCGAGGACCTGATCGCTGGCGTCGCGAGCTTCCGGTACGCGAGTGCGCAAGGTATTGAGAGCGGCTTCCAGGTGTGCGCCGCGAATATCACCGTTGCTGGCGACAAAACTGGCGGCATCGTCGTGGGCTTCGCGGATGATTTTCGAGTCGCGAATCGAGGTGGTGGTATCGGACGTGAAATCGATGCTGCGCTGGGAGGCACGAACGATGATGTTACTGGTGGCTACCAGGGTGTGCGCCTGGGCCACATCGGCCAACAAAAACAGGCCAAGGGTGGCAGCAATCAGCGGGCTACGCATGGAACGACTCCGGAAGGACAAGGGTAGCTATTGGACGAGAATTGCCTGTGCCAGTTCACGGTCGCTTACATGAAGTTTCGGCCGGGTTTTGCGCAGGTAATGCAGCGCTGATTCCAGTCGAGCGCCTCGCAATTCACCGTCAGTGGCTACAAACGCTGCCGCGTCATCGTGAGCGGCGAGCACCAGTTTACGGTCGAACGGCGCGGAAGACACCATGCCGGTCGCCCAAAGGCTCACTACGGTGTTCTGCGTGGAGACATCGAAAGCATAGGCCGGTGTCACCCAGCAGGCGGTTAACACTACGGAAGGGATAAGCAGTTTTTGAAAAAAGTGCATAAGACTCGGTAACTGTTAGCGAGCCTCAAGGCTAGCGCAATGCCCGGGCCAGAGCCAGCGCCAAAAACATCGGGACACGACCGGCGTGTCCCTTCATGCCACGTTGATTCAGATCGCAAGAATCGCTTGGGCCAGTTGTGCATCGGTCGCGCTCAACTGTGGTGCTTGATGGCGGATAAGATCCAGCGCGCTTTCCAGCTTCACGCCACGGATCTGGCCTTCGCTGGCAACGAAGCTGGCCGCGTCGTCACGGGCGGCGAGTACTGTTTTGTTGTCACGCAACGACGAGGTGGCGTCGGAGGTAGCATCGGAAGAAGACTTGAGCGCACCAACAACGGCGTCGGTGGTCACGATGAAGCTGGAGGCGCTGGCATTGGCAGCCACGGCCAGCAGGGCGGCAGCGCTGAGCAGGCGAAGACGGGACATGATGTATCTCCTGTGGATAAACCGTATTGAGAGGTGGCTCGGTATCTGAGGAGTCAGACGCCAATGGCACAGCATTCGCCACGTTCTGCGTGGATATTAGGCCTGCAGACGAAGTTCGCACAGTGGGCAGAATGCTAGCGCCAGAAGGTTTTCTCCAGTTCATTCAGCCGATCGGCGTGGCTTAGCCCCAGATCCGCGAGATCCCGCCCATCCAGTTGCGTCAATAGACGCCGCGTCCTGGCTCGTTCAAGGCCTTGGCAGAAGCGGCGCAACAGGCGTTTTACGAGGTTGCAGCGAAGGGCGGGTTGTAAAGAAGCTGCTGAAACATCCTGTAAGCCATTCATGACAGATTCCTTTTTACTGGCAAGGTCGGAAAGTCATGTTGAACCCGTTGCAGGCAAGGGGGCAGATACATCCGTTTTAAATTGTACTGGTTCAGGTTCGGTATTCTTATAACTGTACTGTTGTTTGTAGCTGCCACCTGTAATGCATGTTTTCCTCGCCTGAAACGACAAAACCCGTCGCGGTTTCCCGCGACGGGTTTTGTTTGTTCAATTCGGGTTGCTGGCGGTGGGTCTAACGACCAGAGCCAGCGACGCTACTTAGCGCCAGAACGGCTTGCTCAGCTCTTCGTAGCGTTGTGCTTCGCTGATACCGGCGTCAGCCAGCAGACGCGAATCCAGACGAGCCAGTTGGTGGCGGCTGGAGATGCGGCGCTGCCACAACATCAGGTTGGCGATAACGCGCAAAGGCAGGGAAGCCTGGGTTTTTGCAGCTTTGTCTTCGAAGAACAGATCGGAACTGAGTGTACGTTCCATGGTTGACATCCTTCCGCTTGTGGCGGGATTAGGTAGTGGTTTAACTGGTGCCCATGATCCTCTCGTTTGCCTAGTCTCTCTAGATACAGTTCAACTGTATTGTGAGTGACCAGTTAACTGTTTAAAGGCGGTGTACGGGTCAAAATTGAGCAAACTGTACCTGTCTGCACTAACTCGGTGCGTTTTCGGGTGAGGCGGGCGTATTTGTAGGTAAATACTGTAGGAAATGACCAGTACAGAAGTACAGTTTTCGCAAGGAAGGCAATTTTAAAAAATCCATCGACGCAAACTGTGTTTGCGTCGATGGATTATCTGTGCGGATTACACCGCCAGCATGCGTCCGGTTTCTTCCAGGTTAATGTGCCAGCTCAAGGCTTCACGCAGGATATGCGGGGTGTGACCACCGATTGCACAGGCCGCAGTGAAGTAGTCATCCAGTGCCTGACGAAAGTCCGGATGCACACAATTATCGATGATTACCCGCGCGCGCTCCCGTGGCGCCAGCCCACGCAGATCCGCCAGGCCCACCTCGGTCACCAGAATGTCAACGTCGTGCTCGGTGTGGTCAACGTGGCTGACCATCGGCACCACGCTGGAAATCGCGCCACCCTTGGCGATCGATTTGGTCACGAACACCGCCAGATGTGCGTTGCGCGCGAAGTCACCGGAACCGCCGATACCGTTCATCATCCGTGTGCCGCAGACGTGGGTCGAGTTCACATTGCCGTAGATGTCGAACTCCAGCGCCGTGTTGATGCCGATAATGCCCAGGCGCCGTACGACTTCTGGATGGTTGGAGATCTCCTGTGGGCGCAGTACCAGTTTGTCTTTGTATTTCTCCAGGTTGCCGAACACGTCGCTGTTGCGGCGTTCCGACAAGGTGATCGAACTGCCCGAAGCGAAACTCAGCTTGCCGGCATCGATCAGGTCGAACGTCGAATCCTGCAGCACTTCGGAGTACATGGTCAGGTCTTCGAACGGTGAGTCGATCAGGCCGCACATCACCGCGTTGGCGATGTTGCCGATCCCGGCTTGCAGCGGGCCAAGCTTGTTGGTCATGCGCCCGGCATCGACTTCCTGCTTGAAGAAGGTGATCAGGTGATCGGCGATGGCGTTGGTGTCGGCATCCGGCGACGATACGGTCGATGGCGAGTCCGCCTGCTGCGTGATGACGATGGCCACGATTTTTTCCGGCGGAATCGGGATCGCTGTGCTGCCAATGCGGTCGTCGACCTTCACCAGCGGGATTGGCGTGCGCGTCGGACGATACGTCGGGATATAAATGTCATGCAGGCCTTCCAGGTTGGCGTTGTGCGCCAGGTTGATCTCGACGATGACCTGTTTGGCGAAAATCGCGAAGCTCGCTGAGTTGCCCACCGAGGTGGTCGGCACGATGTGGCCCTGTTCAGTGATGGCCACGGCTTCGATCACCGCGATGTCCGGCAGCTTCAGTTGCTGATTGCGCAGTTGCTCGACGGTTTCCGACAGATGCTGGTCAATGAACATCACTTGGCCGGCGTTGATCGCCTTGCGCAAGGTGCTGTCGACCTGAAACGGCATGCGTCGCGACAGCACGCCGGCTTCGGTCAGTTGCTTGTCGAGGTCGTTGCCCAGGCTCGCGCCGGTCATCAGGCTGATCTTCAGTGGCGTGACCTTGGCGCGTTCGGCCAACGCGTGAGGGACGGCTTTGGCTTCGCCGGCGCGGGTGAATCCGCTCATGCCGACGGTCATGCCGTCCTCAATCAAAGCGGCGGCGTCGGCGGCGCTCATCACTTTATCCAACAACGAAGGCAGGCGAATACGGTCACGGTACATGGATTATTATCTCGGGAAGCGAGTATCAGGATGCGCAGTCTAGTGAATTTCGCGGGCGCCTGTCCCGCTACCAAGGTCGCAAAAGAGGCGTCTATTTAGCGGGTTTGAAGTAAAACACCGTTACCGGATCTGCAACAACGCGGCATATTGTCCGATTGTTTTCGCCAACGAAAACGCCCCGACAAGTCGGGGCGTTCGGTATTGCTGCGGGGTGATTACTCGACCGCTTTAACCATGTCTTCGATAACTTTTTTCGCGTCGCCGAACACCATCATGGTCTTGTCCAGGTAGAACAGTTCGTTGTCCAGACCGGCATAGCCGCTGGCCATCGAGCGTTTGTTGACGATGATGGTCTTGGCCTTGAACGCTTCGAGAATCGGCATGCCGGCAATTGGCGATTTCGGATCGTTCTTCGCGGCCGGGTTGACCACGTCGTTCGCGCCGAGCACCAGCACCACGTCGGCCTGGCCGAACTCGGAGTTGATGTCTTCCATCTCGAACACCTGGTCGTAAGGCACTTCGGCCTCGGCCAGCAGGACGTTCATGTGCCCTGGCATCCGCCCGGCCACCGGGTGGATTGCGTACTTCACGGTGACGCCACGGTGGGTCAGTTTCTCGGTCAGTTCTTTCAAGGCGTGCTGCGCGCGGGCCACTGCCAGACCGTAACCCGGGACGATGATCACGGTGTCGGCGTTGGTCAGCAGGAAGGTTGCGTCGTCAGCCGAACCGGATTTCACCGGACGTGCTTCTTTCGCGCCAGCCGGGCCAGCGTCGGCCGTGTTGCCGAAACCGCCGAGCAGTACATTAAAGAAGGAACGGTTCATCGCCTTGCACATGATGTACGAGAGGATCGCACCGCTCGAACCCACCAGCGAACCGGCGATGATCAGCATCGAGTTGTTCAGCGAGAAACCGATACCTGCCGCTGCCCAGCCGGAATAGCTGTTGAGCATCGACACCACCACCGGCATGTCCGCGCCGCCGATCGGGATGATGATCAGCACGCCCATCACGAACGCCAGCGCCAGCATCAGCGCGAAGGCGGTGAGGTTGCCGGTGAGCATGAAGGTCAGGCCGAGCACCAGCGTCGTCAGACCCAACACCGCGTTGAGCTTGTGCTGACCGGCAAACTGTACCGGTGCGCCCTGGAACAGACGGAACTTGTACTTGCCCGAGAGCTTGCCGAACGCGATCACCGAACCGGAGAAGGTGATTGCACCGATGGCTGCACCGAGGAACAACTCCAGACGATTGCCCGCCGGAATCGAGTCGCCCAAGTGTTTAACGATGCCCAGCGACTGCGGCTCGACCACTGCGGCAATGGCGATGAACACCGCGGCCAGACCGATCATGCTGTGCATGAACGCGACCAGTTCCGGCATCTTGGTCATTTCAACGCGCTTGGCCATGATCGAACCGGCGGTGCCGCCGATCAGCAAGCCAACGATGACGTAACCGATGCCGGCGGTGGCCAGTTCAGCACCCAGCTTATAGATGAGGCCGACGGTGGTGAGGATGGCCAGCGCCATGCCGAGCATGCCGAACAGGTTGCCGCGCCGCGATGTGGTCGGGTGCGACAGGCCTTTGAGGGCCTGGATGAAGCAGATCGACGCGATCAGGTAGAGCGTCGTGACGAGATTCATGCTCATTACTTCGGCGCCTCTTCTTTTACTTTCGGGGCTTTCTTCTTGAACATCTCAAGCATGCGGCGGGTGACCAGGAAGCCACCGAACACATTGACCGCCGCCAATGCCACGGCGAGGGTGCCCATGGTTTTGCCCAGCGGCGTGACGGTCAGCGCAGCGGCGAGCATGGCACCGACGATCACAATGGCTGAAATGGCGTTAGTCACCGCCATCAACGGCGTGTGCAGCGCAGGCGTCACGTTCCAGACCACGTGGTAACCGACATAAATCGCCAGCACGAAGATGATCAGGTTGTAGATACCGGGGGAGATAAGCTCTTCCATCGTCTGAATCCCTGCTTAGGCGTTTTTGCGGATGACTTGGCCGTCGCGGCACATCAGGCACGCGGCGACGATGTCGTCTTCGAGGTTCACTTCGAACTGGCCTTCTTTGGTGAAGACCAGCTTCAGGAAGTCCAACAGATTGCGCGCGTACAGCGCCGAGGCGTCTGCAGCGACTTCACCGGCCAGATTGGTCGGGCCGCAAAGGGTCACGCCGTTCTCGATCACCACCTGATCGGCCACGGTCAGCGGGCAGTTGCCGCCCTGAGCCGCCGCGAGATCGATGACCACCGACCCCGGTTTCATCTGCGCCACGGTATCGGCGCTCAACAGCGTCGGTGCCTTGCGGCCCGGAATCAACGCGGTAGTGATGACGATGTCAGCTTGCTTGGCGCGCTCGTGCACAGCCTGGGCCTGACGCTGCATCCAGCTCGCCGGCATTGGTCGTGCGTAACCGCCGACACCGACGGCGCATTCGCGCTCTTCATCGGTCTCGTAGGGCACGTCGACGAACTTGGCGCCGAGGGATTCGATCTGTTCCTTCACGGCCGGACGTACGTCGGACGCTTCGATCACCGCTCCCAGACGTTTCGCTGTCGCGATCGCCTGCAAACCCGCCACACCTGCACCGAGGATCAGCACGCGCGCCGCTTTCACGGTGCCCGCCGCCGTCATCAGCATCGGCATGAAACGCGGATAGTAGTGAGCGGCCAGCAACACAGCCTTGTAGCCGGCAATGTTCGCCTGGGACGACAACACATCGAGACTCTGCGCCCGCGAGGTGCGTGGTGCCGCCTCCAGGGCGAACGCGGTAATCCCGCACTCGGCCATTTTGGCGATGGTTTCGTTATTGAACGGGTTGAGCATGCCCACCAGCACCGTGCCACGCTTGATCAGCGTCAGCTCGGCGTCGCTCGGGGCGACCACTTTGAGAATCAGCTCGGCACCGAACGCGTCATTGGCACTGCCAATCGTTGCGCCTGCCGCTTCATAGGCACTGTCGACAACACTGGCCTTAATGCCGGCGCCGGTTTGCACAGTGACCTTATGACCTTGGCTGATCAGCTTTTTAATGGTTTCCGGGGTTGCAGCAACCCGTGTTTCACCGGTCTGGGTTTCGAGAGGAACACCAATGTGCACGTCAAATCTCCTGCGTGATCTTATTGAGTAAACCCAGGCACTGCGGATGGTGCGACTGGGGCGGCCGATCAGCACGATCCCGCCGAATCAAGGCGGGGCGCGGCATTTTGCAGGCGAACTTTATGCCCTTCAAGGGATTATGACGGGTGACGGAAAATTAACTACAAGTCATCCCGTGACCGAATGTCGCAGATGGCCGGCTGAACCCCTTGCAGGCCGTGCTTTTCAAGGATTCTGGCTGAATTTGAAATTTTTTCTCATCGGTGACGTGAATAGGCAGTGATGAGTCGTGAATAGAGGCTCAAAGCCACGCCATTAGGCGCTTGTGGGACGTCTGTACGACTTTCGGATACAGTCTGTGAAAATGCGACAAATATTTATATCTGTAGCGCTTTTCATTTGCTGACTACGGAGTCAACTACGGCGAAGAGCCTTTATCCTTCAAGGCTGTAGCTGTTCGCCTGATTCACCAGCCAATCGCGAAATGCCTTTAGAGACGCTGATTCGACCTTTCGCTCCGGAATCATCAGGTAATAAGCTTTGATGCTGGACAGGGCCTGCGGGTTGGCAATCACCAAGCGCTTCTCCCCCAATTCCCGCTGGATCAGGAAGGGCGGAATCAGCGCGATGCCCATGTCGTGCATGGCCGCTTGGGCGAGCATAGAGAATAGCTCGTAACGCGGGCCTGTCATGTCGCGAGGGATATTCAAGTGCTGGGAGTTAAACCACTGGCGCCAGGCATAGGGACGAGTGGTTTGCTGCAGTAACGGTAGATCGGCGATTTCTTGGGCTGTCAGGTGTGTCTTGTTACCGAGTAGGGCGGGGCTGCACACCGGCATCGGATTCTCGCCCATCAACCTGTGGGATTCGGTACCGGACCAATCCGCGTCGCCGAAGTAGATCGCGGCGTCGAACTCAGTGTCGGCAAACAGGAACGGCCGGGTGCGGTTGGTCAGATTGACCGTCACTTCCGGATGCTTGAGCTGGAAATCCTTCAGTCGTGGCAGCAGCCATTGCGTACCGAATGTCGGCACCACCGCCAGTTCGATCACGTTGGTCCCCTGTTGGCCCATCACCGACAGCGTATCCCGTTCAACTGCATCGAGTTGGGTCGCCACCCGGCGGCTGTAGGAAAGTCCCGCTTCGGTCAGCTTCACCCCACGTCTCGAACGTCGGAACAGTTCTACGCTGAGGAACTCCTCAAGGCTGGCGATCTGTCGGCAAATGGCGCCTTGGGTGAGGGAAAGTTCTTCGGCAGCTTTGGTAAAGCTCTCGTGCCGCGCGGCGGCCTCGAAGCTGATCAGGGCAGTTGTGCTGGGGATCTTTCTGCGCATGTACATCAACCTCACTAATGCGCCGCATAAAAGGCATTTAGCGACGTTTCGGAGTGAGAAATTAGCACAACAGAATGCGAAATCCTCGTTTGCCGTGACGACGAACCGCGCCTAGGATCAATGCCACGTTAATTCACCGATTTGCGAGGACACACTCATGGGCGGTAAAGCTAGCTTCAACTGGATCGATCCCCTGCTGCTGGATCAACAGCTCACTGAAGAAGAGCGCATGATCCGCGACACCGCCGAGCAGTTCGCTCAACAGAGCCTCGCACCGCGTGTCCTCGAAGCCTTCCGCCATGAGAAGACTGACCCGGCGATCTTCCGCGAGATGGGGGAGGTCGGCCTGTTGGGCGCAACCATCCCGGAGCAATACGGTGGCAGCGGCCTCAACTATGTCAGCTACGGCTTGATTGCCCGTGAAGTGGAGCGTGTCGATTCCGGCTATCGCTCGATGATGAGCGTGCAGTCCTCGCTGGTGATGGTGCCGATCAACGAATTCGGCACCGAAGCGCAGAAGCAGAAATACCTGCCAAAACTGGCGTCCGGCGAATGGATCGGCTGCTTCGGTCTGACCGAGCCGAACCACGGTTCCGACCCGGGCGCGATGATTACCCGGGCTCGCAAGGTCGACGGCGGTTACAGCCTGACCGGCGCGAAGATGTGGATCACCAACAGCCCGATCGCCGACGTGTTCGTGGTGTGGGCCAAGGACGATGCTGGCGACATCCGTGGCTTCGTACTGGAGAAAGGCTGGAAAGGGCTGAGCGCTCCGGCGATTCACGGCAAGGTCGGCCTGCGTGCTTCGATCACCGGTGAGATCGTGATGGACAACGTGTTCGTGCCGCAAGAGAACATTTTCCCGGACGTGCGCGGTCTGAAAGGTCCTTTCACCTGCCTCAACTCCGCGCGCTACGGCATTTCCTGGGGCGCACTGGGCGCTGCCGAATTCTGCTGGCACACCGCTCGCCAATACACGCTGGATCGCCAGCAGTTCGGCCGACCACTGGCTGCTACTCAATTGATTCAGAAGAAGCTCGCCGACATGCAAACCGAGATCACGTTGGCGCTGCAAGGCTGCTTGCGTCTGGGTCGTATGAAGGACGAAGGCACGGCTGCCGTTGAAATCACGTCGATCATGAAACGCAACTCGTGTGGCAAGTCGCTGGATATCGCCCGTATGGCCCGTGACATGCTCGGTGGTAATGGTATTTCCGACGAGTTCGGTGTGGCCCGTCATCTGGTCAACCTGGAAGTGGTGAATACCTATGAAGGTACCCACGACGTTCACGCGCTGATCCTCGGGCGTGCGCAAACCGGTCTGCAGGCGTTCTATTAACAGGAGAGCGACCATGGGCGCGCTGTCGCATCTGCGGGTACTGGATTTATCGCGAGTGCTGGCCGGGCCTTGGGCCGGGCAGATCCTCGCCGACCTTGGCGCTGAGGTGATCAAGGTCGAGCGCCCGGGCAATGGTGACGATACTCGCGCCTGGGGGCCGCCCTTCCTTAAAGACGCCTATGGCGAGAACACGTCCGAAGCCGCGTATTACCTGTCGGCCAACCGTAACAAGCAATCGGTGACCATCGACTTCACCCGCCCTGAAGGGCAAAAACTTGTGCGGGAACTGGCGGCCAAGTCCGACATCTTGATCGAGAACTTCAAGGTCGGCGGCTTGGCGGCTTATGGGTTGGATTACGAGTCGCTGAAGGCAGTCAATCCGGATCTGATCTACTGCTCGATCACCGGCTTCGGTCAGACCGGGCCGTATGCCAAGCGCGCTGGTTATGACTTCATGATTCAGGGGCTGGGCGGACTGATGAGTCTGACCGGTCGGCCCGAGGGTGATGAGGGGGCGGGGCCGGTGAAGGTCGGGGTGGCGCTGACGGATATTCTGACGGGGCTCTATTCGACGGTGGCGATCCTCGCGGCACTGGCCCATCGCGATCATGACGGTGGGGGGCAGCACATCGATATGGCGTTGCTGGATGTGCAGGTGGCCTGCCTGGCTAACCAGGCGATGAACTACCTGACTACTGGCAATGCGCCTAAGCGTCTTGGCAATGCGCATCCCAACATCGTGCCTTATCAGGACTTCCCGACGGCTGATGGTGATTTCATTCTTACCGTGGGTAATGACGGTCAGTTCCGCAAATTCGCGGAAGTGGCGGGGCAACCGCAGTGGGCTGATGATCCGCGTTTCGCTACTAATAAGCTGCGGGTGGCGAATCGGGCGGTGCTGATTCCCCTCATCCGACAGGCGACGGTGTTCAAGACTACGGCTGAATGGGTGGCCCAGTTGGAGCTGGCGGGTGTGCCGTGCGGGCCGATCAACGATCTGTCGCAGGTATTTGATGATCCGCAAGTCAAGGCGCGGGGGTTGGCAATTGAATTGCCGCATGCGTTGGCAGGGATGGTACCCCAGGTGGCGAGCCCTATTCGGATGTCGCAGACCCCGGTCGAGTATCGCCGAGCGCCTCCTTTATTGGGTGAGCACACGTTGGAGGTATTACAGCGGGTATTGGGTTTGGAGGCGGGAGCGGTTGCTACGCTGAAGGAGGAGGGGGTGCTCTGACCATTTCTTCTATATAGAGGAATGGTGTTTCGATCCTGGTTAGAGGCGGATCTGGATGTTTTTTAACCGATCTGCAAGTGATTGATAGAAAAGCGAAATTAACGGTTGACGGCAGATTCTGGAAGCCTATAATTCGCCCCACTTCCGGCGCAGTCGAAACGGAAAACTCCTTGAAATTCAATGAGTTATGAAGTTTTCGGCAGCAAGTTGCTTCAGTTCATCGAAGCCAGAAAGAAGTTGAAAAAGAGGTGTTGACAGCAGCGTGTAACGCTGTAGAATTCGCCTCCC